>JAGQLF010000051.1 GCA_020429545.1 Candidatus Dojkabacteria bacterium | reverse complement strand
AGAAAAACTAAGGTGCAGATTTTTTAAATAACTTCCTTCCTGATTTGATATTTTACATTAACTTCAGTTCTTCTCAGTTTATAAAATTCTGCTTCGTACTTTTGTAGGCACAAAATAAAACTAGCACGTGGGGGTCTGGGGGAATTACCTTTCTTTATAAGGAAAAAGGTAAGCCAACCTTGAGAAGAAAATGTAATTCCCCCAGGACTTTTTGCAGTACTTTTGGGTCTCCAAAAGTACGAAATACTAAACTGTTTATACTTGATAATCTGAAGTTAATAAGATTCTTTTACAGAAATCTTAGCTTATATACTCTTTAGTCAATTCAATGTATATTTATTGTATGAATTCTAGAAAACTACCTTTAGATATTTTAATAATTGTAGGATTAATTGTAATCTCATTTATTGCATATTTTGTACTTTCTTCTCAACAACAGTTTGTAGAAATTGATGCAAGCACAGACGGAGTGTTGGGAACTTCAGATGAAGAAGATTCACCTCTGTACCCCATTATTGATATAACTCCAGATGTATATATTGACACATTTTAATCAGAGTATATAATCATTAATAAATTTGTTAATACCAATCTATGGAATCGTGTCCTGAAGACATTTACTCTAATCATCTTGCTACGTTTATATCTCTGCTTGTTCAACAGAAACATCCAGATCAATTGAATAATGAACTTCAGGTAATAATTTCAAAATGTACCGAAACTAATACTCCACATGAGATAGTTGACGATATTCGAAATATTATTAGTGAGATAAGAAAAGATGATCCTAATTTAGGCAATCTGACACATCAGCATTTTGAAGCATTAATTTCTAACCAAGTGCAAGATTAATCCAACTTAGTAAAAAGTACTCCAGATTCTTTATTCTCTAACATTACGAGTGCCCTTTTTGCACTTTGAGGAATAATATAACTATAAAGATTTGCTACTTCTTTAATTAGATATGCAAGATTTGTAAGAATCAAAACTCTATCATCTTCAGATATATCTTTTGACCAAGGTTGTTTTTCAGAAATATATTCATTTCCAAAAGATGCCAGCTCAATAATTTCTTGTACTGCATTCTGAATTTCAAATTTCTCAAATAATTTTTCGATCTCATTTTTTACTTCATCAACTTTAGATTTAAATTCCTTGTCTTGTATGGACAGGTCGTGACTTGTCCATACAATATTATATTTATTCGCTAAAACAATAACTCTATTTAATAAGTTTCCAAAATTATCTGCTAAATGTGCGTTGTAAAGATTCTTTAAATCTTCTTCTTTATAAGGGCTATCTCCAAATGTACTAATTCCCGCAACAAGGTAAAACCTAACTGCCTCAACTCCAAATTTTTCAGCTTGTTCAAATGGAGAAACTCCGTTGCCTTTAGATTTGCTCATCTTTGTACCATCAGATGCCAAAACCATTCCATGATTTAGAAGTTTTTTAGTATGTGGTACTCCAAAAGATGCAAGCATTCCTTGCCAAACACCGCCTTGGAATCTTAAGTTATCAGGTCCAAAAAATTGAACACCTGGCCACCATTTATCAATCCCTTCTTTTTTATCAAAACCTTCTTTTGCAAAAGCCTTTGGATCTTTAAGTACATTAATATAGTCAGTTAGAGCATCAAACCAAACATACATTACCTGCGTTGAATCGTTTGGTACTTCAATTCCCCATGGCATTTTCTCTTTTACTCTAGAAATAGAGATATCTTCCATAGCCGTTATCCAATTTTTTAATTCTTGTTTTTTGTGTTCAGGTTTTAAGATTTCATCACCATCTAGCCACTCTAATAAGTTATCTTTGTATTTGGATAATTTAAAGAAATAATTTTCTTCGGAAACTTCGATTGGCGGCACTCCATGATCTGGACATTTTCCATCTACTAAATCTTTCTCTGTTTTAAATTCTTCACAACCAACACAATAAAGCCCTGTATATTCTTTTTTATAAATGTCACCTTTTTCTAAGCTTTTTAGCCACCATTCCTGAGCCATCTTGTGATGAGATTTATCACTTGTTCTATAGAATGTATCATAGCTAATTAGAAATTGTTTACAGAATTCTTTCCATTTTGCAGAATATTGATCAACGTATTCCTGTGGACTTATTCCTTGTTCTTTTGCCTTTTGGTACATCTTTAGACCATGTTCGTCTGCACCAAGATTAAACCAGACATTTTCTTCACCAAGCTTGGCTCTTTTAAACCGTGCAATTACATCTGCTTGTACAAATTCTAGTGTGTGACCAATATGTGGGTCAGCATTTACATAAGGAAGAGTTGTTGTCTGATAATATTTTTCTGACATAATGGATTATACCAGCTTGAAATACATATCAGAAGTATTTATAAAATCTTTTATACCAGACTAGCTCGACTTTACGCATTACCATAAACTTTAGGTGATAACCTTAGACAAAAATTTTCTGTAAACATTTTCGTGTATATAAGAGGATTTAATAATATAATCTATAGTTTATTGCTGAGTTAGCTCAATTGGTAGAGCAACTGTATCGTAAACAGTAGGTTATGAGTTCGATTCTCATACTCAGCTTTTAGTGTTAATCTGGTATATAGTCAGATGAAATATGATTTCTAAATACCACATAGACTTTGATGAATCTAAAGATATTGAAATCTTTTATGACTTTCATGGTATCCAAATAATGCGTCATAATACCACTGATCCAGATAGATTTTTGGGTGAAGGAATAAAATTTGATAACGAAATAGCAAAAAGACTAGATGAAAAGAGGAGATGCAAAGTAATTTACATTGCAGATAAAACTCCTTGGCTAAATACTTTGATTGGGTATATTCGTCATCCAATAGAAGGAGTAATAACAGGTATTTACGGAATCATATTGCCTAAAGATCCATCTGCTGTTTTGAAATTTGTAAAAACTATGTCATTTACTCTGCCAATGTCACAAAATGAGGGGAAGTATATTGTTAGAATTTTTGGACATAAGCATCGAGAAGATTTTACGGAAGTAGCCGCATGGATGGATGAAGTAATAAAGAAACTTGATAATAACGAAAAAGTTCCAATTGTTAAGTTGCCTCAAAGAGAAGATTTACACTAACCGTAATTTCTTTTTCTACATTTCATCATTATCCTTTACTTTCTAATAGTATGTAATATAATTGTTTCCTTAAAATTAACATTATGATTCTTGATACTATAGAAGGAGAATTTTTGGTTTCAGAATACTCAGATACTAGCTCTATTGTAAGAATAAGAGATCACGAATTAAATTCTCTTCTCAACAACACTGATCTTGTAATCAAATTATCTACAGATACTATAAACTTAAACAATGAGTTTATGTTTCATTGCGAATTAAATGATAATAAGATGTTTGCCAATGACATTCATGCTCTAGGCTGGAGCTCGGGGGAGTTAGCAAGAGTTGCTAAACCTGTTGGAATAATTACAGAAGAAAATGAGATAATCCCATTCACAAAATCAACAAATTATATTGAAAATGTAATAGGATTAATATTTCCATATTACGGTAAACCGATTAATCAATTTTTAGACGAGCAGTTAACTAAACCTAGTCAAAGAGTAAAACTAATTTCAAAAGTCGCAAAAACTATTGCATTACTTAATTCTAAAGGAATAATTTATGATGATATATGTGAAGATAATATACTTGTAAACCCACAAGGTAAAGTTACAATTATAGATTTTAATACCATCCAAACAATCAGACATGGTCATGATTATCCAACAAGATTAGATACAAATATGTTTTACCTAGCCTTCACAAATGGATATGAAGCTCCAGAAGGGTTTAAAACGGCAATAGATTTTTATAACAAAATGAACCATAAGAATTCTGATCTATACCTTGCTTATATAACTTTTTCAAAAGAGAGAGGACATCAGATACTATTTTCTAGAGATGATTTAAATAAAGCACAAAATACAATTGACCCACTAACTTTTGATAGTTACTCTATTGCCTTACTAGCAGAGCATTTGGGTGTAAAAATTCCTAAGAGATTCAAAGCAATTAATTCTCATCGTAGAGGAAACATCTTCGAATTAATCCAATATTTAGATGTATTTAGAAAAGGCGATAGAAGATGGTTCTAAATCAATAAGCAAATCTTTCATAATCTTTTTCCTTATCATCGCTATCATCTTCTAATATAACCTTTACAACCGCTTCTTTTTCTTCCATAGGCAGCACTACTTGTCTTTGAGTTCTCTGTTTAACCTTCTTTTCCTTTAAAACAAATACACTTGTGAATATTACTAATAATACTGCCATTGCTATTGTGAAAGCAGTAATTAGTTGATCCGCTGCATCTGCAGAACTTGTATTAATTCCAAAATAAACTGCAATTGAGCAGATGACTGAAATTAGTGCAACTTCGATTAATAATACTGCTTTTCTTGAATATCCTGCAGCCATTAGTCTATGGTGCAAGTGATTTGTATCACTTATTGATAACAGTTTGAGCGGATTTTTCTTCACTTCAGGATGCGTTTGCATTCTTCCCCAAATTACTATTAGTGCGTCAATTACTGGTAAGGCTAGAATTATTATTGTTATTGTCCATCGAGTGTCACCTAACAATGCAAATACCGCAATCATATATCCATTTAGATAATCTCCAATACCGCCTGGAATAATATGAGATGGATAGTAGTTATATGGAAGTAAACCAAGATTTGCACCAATATGTATTGAAATTAAAATTGCCAGAGGAATATTTGAGGTACTAAGCGCAAAAAGCAGCATCGTAAACGCAATTATGCTCGTGATTGATATGTTCAACCCATCCACGCCTCCCACCCAATTTATAAAGTTTATGATCATCACAACCCAAACAATAGTAATTATATGGCTTGGAAATACAAATAGATATTCAAATGATCCAAAATCGAAAAAACGTTGATATGTATTTAAATCAATAGATTGTCCTAAAATGTTAATCGAATCTGGAATAGCTATACCAAAATAAATTAAAACGACTGCAGCAAAAGCATGTCCAAGTAATTGATAGAATCCTGAAATTTCATATTTGTCATCTAAATAACCTACCAAACCTATCACTAAAATTCCTACAATTATTCCAGCAGGTCTTATAAACACTTCTGTATTGAGTGCAAATTGAGGATTTGCAATTATCACTGTAATAAAAACTGCAATTAATACTGCCAAACCTCCAAGTTTAGGTTTTATACCCTCGTTGATTCTTGATGCCCTAGACCTATCAGTAATTTTTCGCATTTTAGCTGGCAAGTCAATAGCACCAATTGAATAAGCAAGCTTTCCAACCCAAGGTACAACTAAAAATGAAATTATAAAACTTATAAATCCTGCAGCAATTATATTTGATAGATTTTCAAGAACTACTTCGTTCGTTAAAAAATTCATTAAGCTTGATTTAATGTATAAATTTGAGTAATTCCTATCAATAAAAATGTATTAAGCAGTGTCATTAACCAAGAAACTACTATCGCTAATCGCCTATCTGTTTTAAAAATGACTTTTAAAAATCTGTATTGTAACAAATATAAACAGATTAAGATTATCGGAATTATAAAAATATGTATCACCTTATTTTCTGGTGACCATGTTTGTTCTACAGGATTATAAAATAGCTGAAGTTTAGGTGGTAACTTACCAAAAACTATAATTCCACCAAACAGCAATAACATTAAATTAAATACAAAAGATACAATCATAAATGGTATACCTGCATTTTTCCAAAACTGAGCAACCTCTACATAATCTAATCTTTTTCTAACTTGTCCTTTTACTGAAGATAGATACTGCGAAAACTTTTTAGATCTGGATTCTTCTGGAAACTTTAATTGCTCTTTTGAGATAGTGCCCGCCTTTTTTTCTATAAATTCATTGCTTTCAAACTTTTCTCCAACAAAATCGCTAGGTGCTGGATTTATTAATGGATGTGTTCGATTCATTAGACTTTTATGGTATAATTGTTATAAATGATACTACACTATGGGTCATTTAGTAAGTGACTCATTTTTTTATTGTATAAACTTGATAGTATCAATTTATATTATAATAGATAAAGCTTACTATTGTCATGGTGAGCAAGATCGGACTAAGTATATTCCGTTTTCTAATG
>JAGQLF010000050.1 GCA_020429545.1 Candidatus Dojkabacteria bacterium | reverse complement strand
CTATCTTAATGTCCACTTTTTAAGAATCTAAAATCTAAATTAGTGGGGAATAAGAGAATATTAACATATTCAGTTGTCGGTTATCAGTTGTCAGTTATCAGTAATATAAACGAATAATGTCTAACAATTCCTTTTCTTTTATTTCACCTAATGGATAGTTAATTTCAGAATTTCTATGTCGAACAATTGAATCTTCATCAAAATTTTTATCTATCTCAAATCCTAAATCCTTAACAGTCTTTTCTAGCTCATTTTCAGAAATATCATTTATTTCAACTTCATATCCATAAAATTCACCTTTAGCGTACTGTTTAAAAAGTTTAATTTCCATATTATTAGACTTGAAGATATGATTATCATGTCTTGCAAGAAAACAATATGAATCACTAATTTTTAGAGATAAATTGTTTATCATTAATGCTAGTTCTTGAAACTGTTCTGCATTTAAGTCTAATTCCATTTCAATTTCATCCCTTGAAGTTGCTCCAATATCCCCTTTTTTCTGTACTAAAGTAATTTTCCCATTTGATATCCTTAATCTTGTTTCAAGATCTCTTTGTAAATAATCGCCAGCAACAATCGAAAGTCTTTGAACAAATTTATATTTATAGTCCTGAGATTGAAAAGTCTTAATAAAGAATTCAAAATCAGACTTAGAATTTATAAATCCTCTTATTTCTCTTTCTAGTGCCATGATAATCAATTAACGCAATAATATCATATTCTTCTGAAAACTGATTGCTTACTACTGAAAACTAAAGGGAATGTTCTAATCTATATACACTGATGTCATTATCTGTACTACTATCCAAGACACTAAATCCATTTTGAATAAATGAATTCTCCAAATCATATTTATTATTAGTTTTATTAAAGAAAAAATATTCTTTTTCACCTTTGTTTATAATTTTAAAAGATTGATCTTGACCAGAAACATTTGCTGATAGATAAAGCTTTCCATTTGGTTTTAGAACTCTCTGAATCTGTTTTAGATAATCTGATTCAGATTCAAGCGGAATCATTTCCCAAAAACTAGAGAAAACAATTAAGTCGAACTGGTGAATCTTGTATGTATTTTGTAAAAAATCTTTCGTTATAAAAAATCTTCTCTTTTGCTTTGTAAATTCTGACTTCGCATTGTCAGTTATTTTTTTAGAGATATCAATTCCATAAACCTTTCTATTGCCACTTACAAACATACTTATTAACAGAGTAGAAGTTAACCCAATAACTAAAACTTTAGACACTTCGTTATCAAAATCATCTTGAAATCTAGTCATAAATTGAATTAGTTTATTTTTTTCTAGATCATTATGCTTTTTTATTATTGTACTAGATAGCGCATTTCTGCTATCTTTCATTTTCTTTATAACATGGGCATATTCATAGTTTTTCAGATCTTTGTTCTTCTTAAGTTCAGCTCTTATTTTTTTAAATTTCCACATAAAAAGCTTGCCTTTATTAAACTCGTTTATATCTGCAATACTTTCAAAGGTTCTATCTAAAAGATGTCTTGGATATTGTTTTGTTAACCTCATATAAATTGGTAAGTGTTCAAGATCATTAAGATCACTTGCTAATCTATATGCATAATCTTGAAATTCAAATGCAGTTCCACGATAGTTTTTACCTTTTTCATCTGTGGGAGAATTAATATCGTAGCCTAACAAAATTTGTTTTGCTGTGAGTACTGTTGCCATAATATCTTATTCTATGAATTTTGATACTTGCTCGCAAGTTCTTTTGAAACTATATCTAGTCTATATGCACTAAAGAATACAACTAATGTTTTATCATTCTCTTTAATTACCTTATCTAACTTAGATATTAAATTTTTTGTTTCTTCATGATTTACAAAAACTCCTAAGTCTTTTAAATATGCTACCAAGTCTGTAGTTGTAGCAAGTTCTGAATTAAATTCGGATAGATCTGGAATAATAAGCTCATCAACTTGAGCAAAAACGCCTTCATAAGTTTTCTTAAATTCCAACTCGTCCTTGATTCTACTCCCACTGTTTGGTTCAAATACGCCTACTATATAGTGTTCTGGATACTTATCTCTTAGAACTTTTATTGAATTTTTAGCTCTGTTTGGTGCTACACCAAAGTCATCAATAATGACCAAATTATCATTTTTATATAGTTGCTCTAATCTTTTTTTTACCCCTTTAAAATTCTGAAGTGAATCTGCAATCTCTGTTAAGTACGCTGTTCCTTTTGGAACAATTTCTACTGGAATTTTATAAGCGGGTAAATTACAAATTAAAGTTACACTTGCAAGCATGTCTTCTAAAACAAACTCTCCTAAAAGTTCGGTTCTTGATCTTAACACTTCTCCTTTATAACCATCATATATAACAAATTCAGAGCCATCCCTTACAAGAGACCAAACCCCGTGTGGAACATCTTCTATATTTTCTGCAACCATATATTTCACGATGTTACACGTCGATTCTTTCAAAACCTCATCAATATTCTTATCTCCATTTCGTGCAACAATTAGTCCATCTTCTGGAACAATTTTGGCTAACTTTTTAAACTCATCTAGGTAACTTTCTAATGTTGGGAAAATATCTTGATGCTCATGAACAAGATTAGTTAAAACCACATGCTTAGGTTTATATTCCAAAAATTTTGCGCCATTTGCTAAGTCTTTATTATGGTATTCATCACCTTCTATTACTGACCAAGTTGAGTCCGAATGACTGAGTGATTTCTCTAAACCATTTACTTCGGCTCCTACCATATAGCTAGGGTCAAAACCTAATTCGGACAATATTATTGTAATAATTGCTGTAGTTGTAGTTTTACCTGCACTTCCAGTAACTACTATCGAGTGCTCTTTTACTAAATAGTCTCTAAATATTTGAGAGTATGGTCTTACATCTATTCCTTTGTTTTTTGCAAACAGATATTCTTTATTTTTGCTGCTTAAAGATTCAACAATCATTACAAGGTCGGGAACTTCAGCTATATCAAGACTTTCTGAGAGTTTTTTTTCCCAAAACTCTTTAGTCAAATGTCTAAAATTGTATTCAGTTACGTATGGAATATTGTTTTCTTCAACAATATCGCTTGCAGGTGGCAAAAACTGATGATCAGAACCAGTTACAAACCAGCCCATTTCCTTAAACATTAAGGCTATATTTGCTGTTGCCTTACCACTTATGCCAATTGCATGAAACCACTTTTGCATAATTTTGTATTAACTTAAAACAGTTTACTCATACAAAGTGTAAAAATTCAAATTATTATTGAGCTGTTTGCTGCTAGCCTTTAGCTACTAGCTTTTTTATGAACGAAACTTAACAAGCATGTTGGGGTTTGGGGTAAAAACTGAGCCAATAACTGACAAATAAAAGACTAAGCGTGAGAAGCGAACTTTTTACCCCAAGGCTTTTTGCAGTACTTTTTGGCCGCAAAAAGTACGAAATACTTTCAAAAAATAATAACTCGTTTATACTGAGATAATAATATTAATCTTTTTACTAAAATTAAGTGAAGACTACAAAAAGTCCACTTATGCTATTATATCCATATGTACTGTCCATATTGTAAAAGTAAACAAGTAAAAGTAATCGACAAGCGTGATAATGAGGATACAAACACCTCTAGAAGAAGAAGAGAGTGTGAATCTTGTTTAAAAAGATTTACAACTTATGAAAGAGTAGAAAAAGTTTTAATCAACGTAATTAAGAGAGATGGAAGGGTAGAGGAATTTGATAGAGAAAAGATGAAATTAGGAATTTTTAAAGCAATAAAAAAGAGATCGTTAACAGAAGACACAGTAGAAGAGATTATCCAAAATGTCGAGAATAAGTTAATTGGTAGAGAAGATTCTACAGTTAGGTCAATAGACATTGGAGAATTTGTTCTAGAAGAGCTTACCAAAGTTGACAAGCTTGGAGCTTTATTATTTGCATCTGTGTATAAGGAATTCAAAACACTAGAAGATGTGCAAAAAGAATTAGAAAAGTTTTCCAATTAGATCTTTCACCCCTTCGATCCTTTGTCCAAACGTTTTTCTTGAAACATTACTTTGTAAAGTTTGTTCATTGCTTTTTCTTTTGTTTTCTAACTTTTCAGATTCTATCCTTTGATTGTTAACCTCATCTACTATAATTCTTACAATAACGGTTACGGGAATACTTAGAACGGCACCTAGGACTCCTCCAAGCTGAAGCCCGGCAGCAATTGCTACAATTATAATAATTGGATCCAAGTTCACAGCTTTACCAATTACTAATGGAACAATAAATACATTCTCAAGCTGTTGAATCATTGTAAATGCTATAAATATATAGAGCAAAACTCCAAAGCTACCTCCTGTACCCAAAGCCATAAGCATAGTTACAATTAGTGTTAATGTTGGTCCAATATTGGGAAACGCCTCTAAAAACCCTGCAATAATAGCTATTAACAAAGCAAATTTGTGGAGTTCATAGCCAGTTACTCCAAAAAGATGCGGAATCATTATTGCCACATAAGTTACTAATCCAATAATCAACATTAAAATTAACTGACCAACTAGCCAAACACCTAATTGCTGTTCTACCTGATCAAACAAATGCATTATTGTTTCTTGATTTTTCTTTGGAATATACCCGATCAAACCTCTATATGCTTTTTCTGGTCTAGCAATTAAGTATGCAGCAATCATTAATACTAAAAATATCGAAAATACTGCATTAGTTACACTTCCCAATAGATTTAAGCCTGTATCACTTATTGATTTGAAATTCCGTCCTAAAAAATTAAAAATATCTTGCAGTGTTCTTGCGTCAACTGAAGTTGCTTTATCTAACTCTTTAACAATTTCACTAATATCGCTTTCACTAAAAAGCCCCCACTCTTGAGGTGCAACATTGCTAATTGATCTTAGAATATTTTCAACTATACCCGGCAGATTTGATGTAATAGTATTGAACTGTGTGATAAATGTATCAATTGTCAGTAATAAAACTACAATAGTTATTAACGTCACGCTTAAATAAATTAGTATCAAACTCATCATTCTAGGTACTTTCAATGCCGCTAGCTTATCTACAATTGGTCTAAACCCAGAGCTTATAATGAATGCTAAAAACAGGATAATTACAATGTCTTTTAGTGCAACTAAAACCATTAGAGTAAAGATTATTCCAATTCCCCAAAGTATTACACTTGGTTTTATTTTTACAATAGTTTCGTTCATGAGTAATAGTCTATAAAAAATACCCATAATCCAAAAATCATCATGAAAAAGCCTAAAAGAGCCAATCTCATAACAACTTTTTCTTCTGACCAATCATTATGCATCTGGAAATGATAATGTACAGGTGCCATTCTAAAAATTCTTCGACCTAACAACCTTCTGCCAATCCCTTGCACAACTGTTGATAGTAAAGTTATAACAAACGGAAAGGATATAATCAATAACATTAATGGCTCTGAAGCCATAAATGCTACACCTGCTAACAGAGCACCTAATGACAATGAACCAACATCACCCATTTGAAATCTCGCTGGTGGAACATTGAAATACAAGTATGAAGTCAATGATCCAATTACCGTAGCTATCAAAAAAGTTAACCAAAGTTCCCCTTTGAATAATGAAATCACTAGAAAACCACCATACGAGAAAATTAACTGACTTGCTGCTAATCCATCCATACCATCTGCTAAATTAACAGCGTTTGTCATTAGAACCACAGTTAACCAAGCGAATGGGATAATTAGTAACCCAATATCTATAAATACATCAGCGATTGGTATATGTAGAAGACCCTGCATTTCAGAAGGGATAAGGAAATAAGCTGCGTATCCCAAGGCAAATCCAGCTATAGACTGTATAATAATTTTCTCGTGTGCTTGTATTCCTTTACCAGGATTAGACCCTAACATATAGAAAAATCTTTTATACGCAGCCCATGGAAGAGAGAGTATTAAAGCTATTCTTTTAGATAAATCTTTATGAACCATTATCAACTTTATTGTTCTCTTTAAAGGTCTTAGTTTTGCTCTTTCTCTACCATAAATATTTAATACATCATCAAAACCTCCTAACAGAGCAGATAGTGCAAAGATAAATAGTAGAACTAAAAGATTCTTGCTTGAGTTTTCTGGATTAAAAAACAGATTTACAAAAAAAACAGTAATTACTACAATTAACCCACCCATTATTGGCACGCCGGCTTTTAAATTTACTTTTTCAATTACTGTTGTGAAATCGTAATCTAATCTTCTTGTAATCTTGAATTTAT
>JAGQLF010000004.1 GCA_020429545.1 Candidatus Dojkabacteria bacterium | reverse complement strand
ATATCATAACGTTCTTTTGAAGTTTCAGCTTTCCAAATTAATACTAAAATATATATTATAGTTAATGCCAGTGATCCTAAATAGTAGGCTACCCAAGTATAGTAAAATGTGCCTGCATTATTTGCAGAAGTTACTTTTAGAATACAATTTATATTTTCATGGAAGTAGACCGGTTCCGGAATTAATACAAAAAGAATAGAAAGAACTAGACCAACGCCAAAAACATATTTTCCAAAATGTTCTTCTTTAGCAAGTTTTTCTACTAAAATTAAACCAAGCCCAGGTAAAAGTGTTGTTGCAAAGTATGCAATTTTAAGACCAGTTAAATCATAATCTGTTAAAACAATTAAAGATTCACCTATTTGGTATATTGCTAAAAATAGAATGATAGATGCAATTAAATTCTTAAATCTAACTCCTCTACTCAATACAAAAAATATGATAGCTATTTCAATTGCAGCAATAATTAATGGTCGATATTCATATATCATAAACCCAGTTTAGGCCTTTTGCCTCATAAGTTCTAGCCATAATACTAAATTTGAAAAATATACTATCTGTGCTATATTTCCAGCAATTAATAATACCTTATGGACAAAATAACTTTAGATTCAAATGAAAATTTTCCTGACCAACCTGAATTATCCATTTACTTAAAGGATTTTTTTAAGTATCAAAAATTTGGTGAAGAAGATTTCATAAGCATGGAAGAGATGTTAACTGCGCTGTCTATCCAATTTCCTAATGTCTGTAGGGTATCTCTCCTAAGTTACGACCTTAACTTAAGAAATTCTGTCCTAGAAAGTTATGGATTAGACAAATCTGTAATTAACAACAATCCATACGCAAAGAATCTTAGAAATCATATGCTCGAACTTTATCGACCAAAGGGAAATAATAGTCGTTCTAAAAAGTTAAATTATGAAGTAAGGCTTAATGAACTAGAAAAATATTTAGATATGCGGTTTAACGAAAAGAAGTTATTTGACGAGGTTTATGAATTTTTAAATATAAATGATACAGATACAACATTGAGAAGATTTATTGACTTAACTTTTAGAATTCATTTTTCAGAAGGCATAAACTTGGATGAAGAAACATTGAAGACATTTGCAAAAGATTGCATAGATTCATTCATAGATTTGCAACCATATCTATTACTTCATATTCCAATGCTAAATAAGTTAGATAACTTATTAGAAATAATATTACCAAAAGAAATAGACCCAAAACAGTTAAGCTATGCAACAATAATACAAACAATCCGTTTATTAATTTTAAATCTAGGACATGGTTCTTTTCACTCTATAAAAGCTGAAGCCTAAAAACTATCAATCACACTTTATTAATTGTGAGATAATTACTGACTTAATATCTTGCTGTAATGTTAAAAGCCGAACACCTAACAATGGAATATGCTCGTCCTCTTTTTGAGGATATGAACTTCATTCTTGGGAATGGTGAGAAAGTTGGACTTGTTGGACTTAATGGGTGTGGAAAAACTACTCTCTTAAAAATCATTTCTGGTAAGGAAGAACCAATGGAAGGTGAAATTCATTTAGTGAATGAGAAGATTGCCTATCTTCCACAAACTTTTTCTCTTAAAAATGAATTTGAATATTTAGGTATGTATATGGAATCTTTAGTTGATGACATTTATTCAGATATGTGGCGGGTAGAAAAGATTCTTAATCAACTTGAATTTGGTGAAATTGATGAATATCAACATATGAGCACTTTAAGTCCTGGGCAAATAATGAAACTTTATTTAACAAAACTTTTATTGGATCAGCCTACAATACTTTTATTAGATGAACCCACAAATCACTTGGATATTCATGGTATTACAGTATTTGAGAAGTTTGTTAAGTTATTTTCTGGAATCTGCATAATCATTTCTCACGACAGAATGTTTTTAAATAATACGATTGATACTGTTTTTGAAATTGATGAACAAAAATTAAATATCTATAAAGGCAACTATGAAGATTTTATTAACCAAAAACAAGAACGAATCAAAGACAGAGCAAAGGAATTTCATTTACAAGAACAAAGGAGAAAGAAATTTGAAGAAATGGAGAAAAAAATTAAAAAACAAGGCGGTGGTAAAAAGCAATCAAGAGCATTAGGTGCAGTTAGAAAAAGAATGGAACGAGAAGTTTTAAGCAATGAAATAAACTTATATGAGGAAACAAGAATCTCTGATATTTCAATTTCTGGACAAGTGCATGGAAGAAAGAAGATTTTAGAAATTGAAGAACTTAGTTTTGGTTATGATAAAAATATGGAGCTATTAAAGAATCTGGAGCTGAGTATATATGGAAGTGAAAAGATTTGGATAAAAGGCCCAAATGGTACTGGTAAGTCAACACTAATTAAACTTTTAGTTGGAGAATTAGCTCCAACAAACGGTGAAATAAAATGGGGGACAAATATTAACTGGACATATTTTGCTCAAGATAAAACCACCGAAGATATAGAAGAAACAGTTCAAGAATACTTTTTTAGAATGACAAATGTAGAATGGGCAAAATCTTACAAAGTTCTAGAAAGATTCTTGTTTGATAAAGATTTGCAAAATCATATGGTTAAAAAATTAAGTCCAGGGCAAAAGGCAAGACTAACATTTGCCATATTTGCACAGAATAATTATGAATGCTTAATTCTAGATGAACCAACAAACCACTTAGATATTCAAACAAAAGAAGCAATTGAACAAGCTTTGCGTGAATACCAAGGAGCTATAATTTTAGTTTCTCATGATAGATACTTTGCAAATCAAATTAAACCAGATAGAACAATGACAATTGAAGATAAAAAGCTGAAGAGTGTTTAACCTCTTCTTTGAAAGTATTTATTTAAAATCTCGCTAATATTCTCCTTCCATCTATAGCCAATTGCTACTCCTGCTGTAAAAATTCCACCTATAAAAAGAAAGTGTAGTAAAAATATAAAAAGACTCATAAATTATATTACAATCAATAACTATAAATTACTATTAATTACAACTTCAACCTAAGACTGTACATAGTTCATCAAATATATTATTCTACCAGCCAAAGATAATCTTCTCCACTCCTCTTTTCTTTTCCTTCAAGCTGTACCTCTTCTAGAATCAGCAACCCATCTTTTAGGTTCAAAACTAATTGATCTTCTTCATTTGTAATTTTTATCTTTTCATTGTTTCGAATTTCGTATTTCGAATTTCGTATTTTCGAATTATAAATCTTAAGTCTTTTATCTTTATTCTTTCCATTTGGAATAGTTAACCAAGCAATTGGCCATGGGTAAAAAGCCCTTATCATCCTTTCAGCCTGTTCTACTGTTGTTTCAGATGTAATTTCTGCTTTATCTTTTGCAGTATCTTTTATATAACAGTATGTAGCTTTTGAATCATCTTGTTCTTCTGCTTCAATATTTCTATTTACCCAACCCTCTAAATCTTCATTCAAAATTTCTACACTTAATTCAGATAAAGTTCTTGTTAAAGTTTCATAAGTTTCAGATCCATCTAATTTTATTTCTCTAGTTGAAATTATTGGGCCTTCGTCCATTTTAAAAACCATTTTTTGCATTGTAACTCCTGTTTTTTCAAAACCTTGCAATATACTCATTTGAATAGGCACTGCTCCTCTTAAAATTGGAAGAAGCGATCCATGAAAGTTTAAGCAACCGTATTTAGGATAATTTAAAATTGATTTAGGAATAATCTGCCCATAAGATGCAACAATAATTAAATCTGGTTTATATTTTTCTAAAATTTTATCAGCTACATCTTTAATTTTTTCTGGTTGTTCAATTTCTACTTTAGAGTCATTCTCTATAAGATATTGTTTAACCTTAGGTGCCTCTGGCACCTGTTTTCTTCCAACAGGTCTATCTGGTTGAGTAAGAACTGTTTTCACATCAAGAAGTTGGTTATTTAAACAAGCATTTAAAATTGGAACTGCAAACTCACTTGTACCTATAAATATAGTTGAGATTTTCATAAAGTATTTTAGCATTTTGCACCAACCTATTTAAGTTATCAGTACAGATATGCTAAAATATTTCAACGCAATGAAGGAGCAATCACTCCAGAGCATCGAGAAGAAACGACTAAGCTAAAGCTTCGTTGTTAAAAAAATAACAAAGTATCTTAGGTCTAGGAGATTTATCCTCCGAAGCCTTGGCGAAGGAGGAATAGAACTCGACGGGTAAGCCCGAAAAAGCTGTAATAAGGTCAGAATACTTCATTCTGAAAAAAGAGGTGGTACCGCTGGAATAATCTAGCCCTCAGTAATATCAAAAAAATCATGTCATCCTGAGCAGAGCCTGCCCTGAGTTTATCGAAGGGAAGGA
Organism: Candidatus Dojkabacteria bacterium; assembly: GCA_020429545.1. Classification (GTDB taxonomy): domain Bacteria; phylum Patescibacteriota; class Dojkabacteria; order J137; family J137; genus JAGQLF01. The sequence continues at coordinate 24,861 of JAGQLF010000004.1, read as the reverse complement.
TGAATTGTTAGATGACGCGTCATGGTTCGACTAGCTCACCATGACAACTTTATTTGTTACTGAGAAACCATGTTCAACAAACCAAATCCTAGACAAAATTTTTTCGACATGGAGCAAGATGTGCTTGGCTTCTGGAAAAAAGAAAAGATTTTTGAGAAATCAATTGAAACTAAAGATGAAAACAACAGATATACATTTGTTGATGGTCCACCATTTGTAACAGGAATGCCTCACTATGGTTCTCTACTTTCTTCAATAACAAAAGATCCAGTAACTAGGTATTGGACAATGCGAGGAAAAAGAATTAGAAGAGTTTGGGGTTGGGACTGCCATGGGTTGCCAATTGAGGCAAAAGTAAACGAAAAATTTAATCTAAAAAGTAGAGCTGATGTAGAAGAATTTGGAATTGATAATTATGTAAGAGAATGTAGAAAACATGTTGAAGAAGTAACAGGCCAATGGGAATGGTATGTTGATGCAATCGGAAGATGGGTTGATATGGAAAATGCATACTATACAATGAATCCTGAGTTTAACGAATCAGTGATTTGGGTATTTAAACAAATGTATGAGAAAGGCTTTATTTATAAAGGTAAAAGAGTTTCTTTGTTTTCTACTGACACAGCAACACCTGTTTCAGAATTTGAAGTTGCAGAGTCTAATAACTATCAAGAAATTGAAGATTTAAGTATTTTTGTTAAGTTTAAATTAAAGGACTTATCAAAATTAAAACTACCTGAAAAAGATACGTTCCTTGTTGCATGGACGACTACTCCATGGACAATACCTTCTAATTTTGCGCTTGCTGTTAATCCAAAAGCAACTTATGTTGCTGTTGAATTTGAAGGACAAATATTAATTGTTGCAAAAGACCGATTGGAATATGTATTCAAAGGAAAACAAGACGAATTTCCAAAGCTTGGAGAATTTAAAGGTACAGACTTATCTGGATTAACCTACGAACCTGTTTACGACTTTTATGTAGAGCAATCAAATGAGAATGACTTTAAAGTCTACGAATTTGAAGATGTAACAACTGAAGATGGAACAGGGGTTTTACATGTTGCCCCAGGTTTTGGTGCTGAAGACTACTCTCTTGGTGAAAAATTTGGACTAAGTGGATTTCAAGACATAGATGATGAAGGTAAGCTACTTGTAGGAGACTGGAAGGGAATTTATTTAAGAGATGCAAACGAATCAATTCGAGATAATCTTAAAGAAAAAGGAAATCTTTTAAGATCAGCAATGTACAAACATAGAGTGCCTTTATTTAGGGGTGATAACCCACTAATCTATAAAGCTCAAGATTCTTACTATGTAAATATAGAAAAGGTTAAAGACAGAATGCTAGAGCTAAATAGCACTATAAATTGGGTACCTGAACACTTTAAAGAAGGTCGAATGGCGGAAGTAATAAAAAGTGCTCCAGATTGGGGAATTTCAAGAACAAGATATTGGGCAACTATTATGCCTATTTGGGTAAATGATGAAGGTGAGGAGTTGGTAATGGGAAGTATTGAAGAAATGTCTGAATACAATTCAGAAATTAAAAAGAAAAAGAATGCAAAAGGTAAAGAAGTTTGGTTCTTTGGCAATGAAGAGGTAAAACTACATAGAGACATTTGCGACAAAATTGTTTTAACAAAAAATGGAAAAGAATATAAAAGAATCCCTGATGTAGTTGATAATTGGCTAGATTCTGGTTCAGTTCCAATTGCAGAATGGCACTATCCTTTTGAGAATAAAGAAATTTTTGAAAATAACTTTCCTGCAGATTATATTGCAGAATATGTTGGCCAAATTAGAGCTTGGTTTAATGTTCTACTTAGAGTTTCAACAATAGTTTTTGACAAAGTTCCTTTTAAAAACGTGATTGTTACAGGAAACATGGCCGGAACTGATGGTAGAAAAATGAGTAAAAGTTTCAAAAATTATCCTGATCCAAAGGCTACAATTGAAAATTATGGTGGAGATGCACTAAGATTATATTTCTTAAGTAGTCCTTTACTTGTTGGAGAAGACATAAATTTCAACGAGAAAGAACTAAAGCTTCAAATCCAAGAAACTACTCTACCTCTATGGAACATTTATACTTACCTAACAACTTATGCAAACATGCATAACTGGCAACCTAAGGAAGAGCTTGCATATAATAATAGAAATGTAACGGCAGATTCTCATCCATGGGATCATATTCCATTTGATGATATTGAAAATAATTTGGACGCATGGATTTTGTTAAAACTTCAAAAAACAATAAAAGAAGTTAATGATAATATGGAAAGCTATCAAGTGCCAAAGTCCATCAAGCCAATAAAAGAGTTAATTGCTGAAACTTCTAAATGGTATATTCGGTCAAATAGAGATAGATTTGCTGATGGTGATGAGCGAGCACTAGAGGTTCTATACTATGTATTGGTAGAAATACTAAAACTAATTGCACCATTTACACCATTTATTGCAGAACACATCTATAGAGAAATAGTATTTGGGGAAATAGAAAACAAAGAAGAGTCAATTCATCTTTGTGATTATCCTGTAGCTGACTCAGCTTTTATAGATCAATACTCACAAATAGAAGTTGAAATGGAAATTTTAAGGAAAATTGTAGAATTCGGACACAATCTAAGAGTTGAAAATGGGCAAAAAGTTAGACAACCATTGTCAGAAATGTATGTTCATTTAACTAATCCAGACCTTGGAAACTTGTCTGAATGGATGAAAGAACTATTAATGAGTGAGCTAAACATAAAGTCAGTTGAAGAAAAAGCAACAATTCCAAATGGAGAGTTTATTAAGGAAATTAAAGATGATACTTTAGGAATACTAGTAGGTCTAAACATAGAAATAACTGAAGAACTTAAGAAAGAAGGTGCAACTAGAGAGCTAACAAGAAATATTCAATCTGAGAGAAAGAATATGAAGTTAAATATGAATGACTCAATAAATATTAAATTCGAAACAGGTAGCGATTTTGTTAGAAGCATATTAAGCATGGATAATTCAGAATTTATAAAATCAGTAAAAGCAAAATCTATTATTCAAGAATCTGTTGGCGAAAATTCAATAATTGCAAAGGTTTTTGATGAAGAAGTTAAATTTATTATAGAAAAAGCATAATTGTAATCAGTGATCAGTAATCAGTTTTCAGAATACTGATTACTGAAAACTCTCTCTTCGATTGTTCCTAGAGAGAATAATGTGTGTTAGTGTATACTTGTCTATAAACCTGAAAATTATGATAATAGCAGTAACAAACCAAAAAGGAGGTGTTGGAAAAACTACTAGTGTTTTGAACATCGGTGTTTTTTTAGCTAAAAAGGGGAAAAAAGTTCTTTTAGTAGATATTGATCCACAAGCAAATTTAACCTCAGGACTGGGAATTGAAAGAGACAGAGAAAACGACGGATTTATAAGTATTTATGATGTTTTAGTTAACCAAGAAGAGGTAAAAAGCTCAATAAAAAAATCAAGAGTAGAAAACCTTTCTGTTATTCCATCTTCAATAGAATTAGCAGGTGCCGAAGTAGAGATGGTAAATGCAATGTCAAGAGAAAGTGTTTTAAAAAAGGCACTAGATCAAGTAAAAGATGAATTTGATTATATTATTATAGATTGCCCTCCATCCCTTGGTCTTTTAACGATAAATAGTCAGGTAGCAGCTGATTTAGTTGTCATTCCAGTACAAGCAGAATATTATGCACTTGAGGGATTAGGACAGCTAATGAATACAATAAAATTAGTTAAATCTAACCTTAACCCAAATCTGGATATTGGAGGAGTTGTGTTAACAATGTTTGATTCAAGAACAAATTTAAGTAAAGATATAGCACTAGAACTTAAAAATCATTTCGATGATAAGTTATTTGAAACACTTGTTCCAAGAAATATTAAGCTTTCTGAAGCTCCTTCGCATGGACTTGCCATTGTTGAATATGAACCTGAATCATCAGGTGCTCAAGCATATGACAGACTTACTCAAGAAATCATTGATAGATTTGAAAAGAATAATTCCAAAACTTTAGTAAGACCAAAGATTTAGAATCTGTTGTTTCAAAAAGTATTACGTAGAACGTAATGCGTATAACAATTTGTCATTGATATTAATTGGTCATTATGACATTATTAAATACATATTAGATTTATTTAATGGCATCAAAAAGACCTGCATTAGGAAAAGGATTATCTGCTTTAATAACGGATAATAGTGTTGCTGCGTCAGGACAAAATGGTTTTATTCCTAATTTACCAATTGAGGTAATTGTGCCTAATCCTTATCAGCCAAGAGCCGAGATGAACCCGGATAAGCTTGTTGAACTTGCAGATTCCATTAGAGAACACGGTGTAATTGAACCACTCTTAGTAACAAAAAAAGGTGAAAACACCTATGAATTAATTGCAGGAGAGCGAAGATGGAGAGCATCTCAACTAGCAGGAGTTAAATTTGTACCGGTTGTTATAAAAGAAGCAACACCTCAAGATATGCTTGAGCTTGCTGTTATTGAAAATTTACAAAGAGAAGATTTGAATCCTCTAGAAGAAGCAATGGCTTTTGAGCAGCTCTACACCACTTTCAACATGACTCATGACAAGATTTCTAAAAGAGTTGGAATAAGTAGACCTGCAGTTGCAAATAAAATTAGACTTCTAGCGTTACCTGACGAAATTAAAAAAGGATTATTAGAAGATAAAGTATCTGAAGGACATGCACGTGCTCTACTTAGCTTAAAAACTAAAGAAGATATGATTGCAGCTTATAAAAAAATTTTAAAAGATAATCTATCTGTAAGAGCTGTGGAAGAGCTTGTTAGAAGGTTGAATAAGGGTCAAATGAAAGATAAAAAAAGAACAAATCGAATTTTAGACGATAGAACATTAACTATTGAAAAAGATTTAAAAACGAAGTTTGGAGACAGTGTAACATTCTTTCGATCGAAGCTTGGCGGTAAAATTACAATTCCTTTCAAAAATGAAGACGAACTAGACAACTTGATGAATAAGCTTGTTTAAATCAGATTAATTATTGAAATCTTTTTGAATTTTCTTCAAACTTTAAATTATGCGTAGTTATAAAATTTCATACATAATTCTTGGTGTTTTATTATTGAGTGTATTTATTCTCCTGTCTTTTAGCAGCATTAATAACAAGCGAGAACCCGATACATCCGTGCTCGCAGAAGATATTGAAAACCTATCTGTAACTGTATCAAAAGATTCATACATCAGTTCAACTAATAAATCTGCAAACTACGGTAGTAGTAACACTATTAAAGTTAAAGATTTAAACACATCTAACCCATTTGACAATACGGACGAAAATAATATTGCCTATTTCCATTTCGATCTAAGAAATTATGCACCTCCAGCTGGCAAGGAATATGACTTTGATTGTGGAACTTGTAAAATCTCTCTAAAATTTGAAACCAGCAATACTGGATTATCAGACTCAGATGGAAGCGGATATTTTACGAAAGGTATTAGATTAATTCCATACGATAATTGGAGTGAATCGTCGATAAGCTACAATACTATGCGTGAACTTCACCCCACAACCAATAATCAAGTGGGATTATTACTGAAGCATTTTCAGTATCCCGTAATAGAACAGTTTGTTGTAACAGACAATGCAGGAAATTCTACAAAACAAAGTGAATACAATGCTGTTGTTACTCCAACTGGTACATCTAGAAATAGTATTGTTCAGGTTGATATTACAGAAGATGTAGCAGAACTGCTTGGTTATGAATTTACATTAGTGATGGAAAGTTATAGAGATTTTAGAGGCGAGTCTTTAGACATATATTCAAAAGAAGCTAGCGGAAAAATAAAACCTCAATTAGAAATTTCTTATAGGCTTAATGATATCCCTGATGATGAGATCTTTGCACATAATTTTTCACCTGCTCAAATTACTGATCTAAATCAAAAAACAAAAAACCCTTATACAGGATTACACACTTGGTTTAATAATAATAGCAACCCTAATTTTACTGACTCTGTTGATGTTTACGAAAGATTTGTTTGGAGTGATGTTGAACCAGCTCAAGGTGTTTACAATTTCTCAGTAATACAAAATGAACTAAATAAACTGCAACCTGGTCAAAAATTTGCATTTAGAATGAGAGCTATGAGAGGTACCGGGAATGATTTACCTTCTTATTTATCTTCAAGAACAATGTCATGTTCTAATTCATGTGGCTCTTCATTTTCTAATGTACCAGATTGGGATGACCCTGTTTTATTGGAAAGAGGAAGAGCCTTAGCACAAGCTATGGCTCAAGAATTTGATGGGCATCCTAAAATAGCATGGATAGATCTTGGTATATTTGGAAGATTTGGAGAATGGAATTGTGCATGCGCAGAAACAGTTTCTGACTCTGTAGCAAAGGAATATGTTGATATGTATACCGACTACTTTGATAATACACAGCTAATTTTAAGGGATGGGCAAAAGGCAGCCTTTTCTTATGCATTATCCAAACCTGCAAATAATGCTGGTTTTAAAGTAGGCTTTAGACTTGATGGATATGGACAAAATAAAATGTATGCAACATATGGAGATGCTTTTAGACACTTCAGTGTTTTTAACTCAACAAAAGATCAATGGAAAGTTGCCCCTGTGCTTGGGGAATTTTGGGCACCTGGTAGCTCTATAGACTCAAATGCAACATACTACCAAACCATGCAAGAAGCACAGTCTATACATACAACCACTATTGGAAATGGAAATACAAAAAAATGGTCAGAGCTAAATGCACAACAAAAAGAAGATTTTAATGACTTGGGATATAGTCTTGGTTATAAATACATATTAGAGAACGTGAAATTCAAAACAGCTCTCTTTATTAGTGATTCTGTAACAGTAGAAACCAGTTGGTCAAACAAAGGTAATGCACCAACATATGAGAATTGGACACCTAAATTAACTTTCACAAATAATAGTAATCCAAATCAAAATTTTACTGTTGATTTAGACACTATTAACCTTAAAGGGGTAATTCCTACATTAAACAGAACTATTGGAGTAAATACTCCGATTAAATTTATAGATACATTTTCCGTACCTTCTGGTATTGCAGATGGAAACTATTCAATTTCACTAAAAATTGAACAGTCTGGACGTAATAATCTAAAACTCTATAATCAGGACAATGGATCAAATAATCCACTCTCCTCTGATGGAATTTATACAATTGGTAATATTGATATTGAATCTTTCGTTGCTTGTGATTCAATAGAATACAGTGGTTTTGGTACGTGTATAAATGGAGTGAAGACAAGAACTGCCACTCAAACATCTCCATCAAATTGTTCTGTACCTGAAGAATCGCTAAAAGAATTATGTACAGTAAACGATAGCGGTGGGCTTAGTGGAGGTGGCGGAGGCGGTGCTGCAGCAGAAATTATAAATTCACCAAGAAGCAAGATTTGCCCAGATGTAGACTATGATTCTAATGGTGGACTTGATTATCTGGATTTTATTAGCTTTAGAAAATACTATAAATTTAATTGTACTAGTTCATCAACATATTCTACTTGTGGAAGTATTGATTCTAATGCAAGTGGAAATATTGATCTAAATGACTTTATAAAATTCTCTATTAAATATGCTTCAGGGGAAACTTGTAACTAATGGTAGTATAATCGACTAATTAGTTAGAATAATATAAAATCAACATAATACTATTATTAGAATGACTAAACCTAGATTAGTAATATCGGCAGCACACACAAGTATGAGTCCTGGGTCTGTTTATAAAGATCTTAGGGAGTTTGATTTAACTAGAAAAATTTTAGAAAAGTGTGTAAAGCATTTAAAAGAACAGAATGTCGAACATTCTGCTGTACCTGTAGATTTACAACTTCTTGACCGAATTGATTGGATAAATAAAACTGGATATACAGAAGAAAAAGGAGACCTGTTTATAGAAGTACACGTAAACGATGGTGGGAAAAGAGGAATTGAAGGTTGGTATGCTGGTAAAGATGAGACCGAAAATAATGCCAAAAAGTTTGCAGAAATTCTTCAAGATGATTTGATAGAAAGAACTAAATTCGAAAATCAAGGTGTACATAGTGAATTTGATCATGAGCTTGGATCATTATTAATTTTAAATCAAACAAATCCAATATCTGCAGCATTTGAGCTTTTGTATATCGATAATGAAGAAGATTATAAATTATTAAAAGATGAGACTAAATTAGATGAACTAGCTAAAAACTTTGTTTTAGCTATAAAAAAGTATATAGACAATCCCCCAAAGCTATTTGAAGTAAAGAAAAAGAAAGCAAATAATCCTTTTGGCTCACTTGGTTCATCTTTCCCTAATTTTAGTAATCCATTTGCAAAAGGTGGAAGTGATCCTTTTGGACTAGGTGAAGATGATACAGATGATTCTTCAGACGACTCAGACAGCATGATGATGGATAGGGATCAAAGAAAGACGATGATTACCGAAACCTATAAAAAATTACTTGGGAAAGAGCCTAATCAAATGGATATGAATCAATATCTAAATACCGGTATTTCTAAAGATAAGCTTATAAAAAAAATTATTGATTCTCCTGATTATGAAAAATTAGTCAAAGATGCTGAGGAAGCTGAGGACTTAAGAAACAAAACAGGGAAAATGGAAGCTGATTTAAAGCAATTACACGCCAGGGTAAAAGATATGCATGCCATGCATGAGCACTTAAAAAAACTACTTCAACATAAAGATATCCAAATCAAGCAAATGCAAGATGCTTTGGTTAAAAAAGGAGTCATCAGAAATGGCGAATATTTTGATCCAAATCGGATAATTTAATTCGTACCAATAGTAAATTACCCGTTTTGTACAGCTTTGTTTAAAAGTAAAATAGCAGATAAAAATCAGAAATACGAAGAGCGAAATCCGAAACAAATTAGAAATTCTAATATCTAAATCATAAATAAAAATACAACTTTAGAATTATAAACCTATTTATTTAAAATTTAGGTGATTAGAATTTGTTTCGTTTTTCAGATTTCTTATTTCGAGTTTAAACTCTTAAGTGATTGCTATCATCGATTTTGTTCTCTAGAAAGGAAATAGAATATGCACTGGTCATCCTTGGAATTGTGCTATATGATATAATTAACGGTCAAAATTATAGGAAATAATAAGATACGTTGATTATATATTTAGGTAAATATTGATTAGATTGAATTGGATTTTATTTAAGGAAAAACACAACCTGAATAGCTTTTTGCAAAGACGTGGTCTATTTATTTCCCTAAAGTAATATTTGTTAGTAAAAAACGTATGGATCCTTTAACTGTGATCCTTGGTTTATTACTTCTAGTAGCTTCTGCTGTCGCTGGATATTTCTTTCTGCAGTCAAAAAATACAGAAGGTGGTACTCGGTTATCAGAACTTGAAGCGATTGAAAAGGCAAGTAATTTAGCTAAGGAAAAAATAATAGAAGCTGAGAAAAAAGCATCTGAAATAGAAAAAGATGCCCAAAATGCTTCTGAAAATTTAAGAAAACAACTAGCAGAACAAGAAAAGGTTGTAACAGAGCGAGAAAAAAAATTAATTGATAGATCTAAAAATCTTGATGAAAGATTCGATTCTCTTGAATCAAAAGAAAAAGAAATTCAAGATAGAAAAGAAGAGATCAAAAAAATTCAAGACGAGCTTGGAACTAAGCTTGAAGAGATTGCTAAATTAAGCAAAGAAGAAGCAGAAAAAGAGCTTAAGAAAAAAGTTGAGAAAGAACTTCAAGATTGGACTGCTTCAAAGATAAGAGAATCAGAAAAGCAAATTCAGGAAAGTGCTGAAGAAAAAGCTCAAAAAATTGTAATGGAAGCAATGCAACAAAGTGCCGTTGATTATGTTGCAGACACAACAACTACTACAATTGATATTCAAGATGAATCTATGAAAAGTAGAATCATCGGAAAAAGTGGAAGAAATGTTAGAGCTTTCGAGCGAATTACAGGTGTTGATGTAATTATTGATGAGTCTCCTACAGAAATTACAATTTCATGTTTTGACCCAATTAGACGAGAAGTTGCAGCAATTGCAATGAACAAACTTGTTTCAACAGGGAAAATTAATCCTGCTGCAATTGAAGAAACAATTGATAAAGTTAAAAAAGATATTCTAAAAGAAATAAAAAAAACAGGAGAAGACATGGCCTATGAAGCAGGAATTAATGATCTTCCAGATGAAGTTATTATGATGTTAGGAAGATTCAAATACCGATTTAGTTACGGACAGAATCTTGTTAAACATACTCTTGAAGTTGTAAAACTAGGCGAATATATTGCAAAAGAGATTGGAGCTGATCCAGAAATTTCTAAACTAGCTTGTTTGCTACATGACCTTGGTAAAGTTATGCCTCAAGAAGGAAAACAGCACCATCATATTTCTGCAGAGATAGCTAGAAAATACTTTAAAGATAATGAAAGATTGGCAAATGCAATTGAAGCTCACCACTTTGATATTGATTCAAAGTTTATAGAAGCTGAGGTTGTAAGAATTGCTGACGCAATCTCTGGAGCAAGACCAGGAGCTAGAAAAGATAGTTACGAAGATTATGTAAAAAGAATTAGAGCACTAGAAGATATTGCAAATAAACACGAAGGTGTAAAAGAAGCTTATGCAATTAGAGCTGGACGTGAAGTTAGAGTTATTGTTAAGCCTGAAAGTGTTGATGATAACGGAACAAAAGTTATGGCTCACGACATTGCAAAAGAAATTGAAGAATCACAGTCTTACCCAGGTGTGATTAAAGTTAATGTAATTCGAGAAGTAAGGGCTACTGAGGAAGCGAAGTAAAGGGATTCTTAGCGAGCCCGAGTAATCGGGCGAGCTTAGAAGATCTTTATATCCTGAACGAAGTAAAGGATCTGTGAAGGGACCAATAATCATTGGTCCCTACATAATTATTTCTCAAACAAAACTTTTCCCTCATCAAGAGCACTTTCTAAAAATCCTTCACCTTCTTCTTCTAGCAATTCTCGAAATTCTTCTGGTGTGTATATAAGTGGTTCAATAATAGGCTCTCCACCTCTTGTGATTTCCCTTACATACTGGATCCTTTCTATAAAGCTAAGCTTAGTGTCTGCAACAATTAAAATATCCATTGTAGAGCTCTTTGGCCTTGCATACTCTCTCGCAAATCCTCCAAAGAGAATTATTTTATGTATATTTAAGTTCTCACATTTTTTAAGTTCGTCTATAACTACATCTATTCGTTTTTGAACTTCGTCACCTTTAAAGTAATAATCTTCTAGAACTAAATCTTTATCTGACCTTGATGTATTTTCTTTAATGAATGAAGTAATTGTCGCATGTACATCCATTGCAATATCTAAACATGTTTGTCCATCTTCTTTATTTATTAACTCATGTGGTGTTTTGTTTTGACCAGGGATAACAAATGGATATCTTGAGATGAAGGTATAAGATTCAATTTTTCTAAATTTTAAACTTATATTTATAAAGTTAGGATTTGCTTTATTAGCCATCCCCATTAAGACTCCAAGTTTGTGTACTTTTGGTGGTCTAAACCCAGCATGTACAATCACAGCTTTTATACACTTCTCTACACTTTGTAGAGATTGGTAACATGTCCATTCATAACTACCCATCTTAAACGAGTTCTGGGCGGCTTCTAGATCATATTTACTCTGCTCTAACCAAACGTAATATCTATTTTTTTGTGAGGAAACTAATTGATCTGACATACAATAGAAAGTCTACCAGATTGTTTCAAAAATTTGAATTCGTCTAAAAGCGAGATTGATAATTACAAAAGATTTTAAATTCGAAGCACGAATATTGAAATTCTAAAATTTTTATTGTTTAGAATTTTAACTTAGATAATCTTTCAGCTGTCTTAAAGCCATAGCTCTCATACTGTATTTATTCTTTTCTGAAACGTCCATCTCTCCAAAAGTTTTGGATACTTTTTTTACTTCTAAAACTGGATCCCAACCCCAATTTCCACCTCGTGGTGGAACCAATTCTCCTTCAAAAATTCATTCAAAAAATTGTTTTTTTCCATCAACATAACAACCAATTAGTGTAACTACTTTTACTTTGTAATTTTTATATTTATCGCATAGCTCGTAAAGAGCCTGTGAATCACATAAAGATTCAAGCATAAATTTTATAAATGGACCTGGAAATCCTCCCAAACAATCAATATACATTGCAGTATCTTCTACAAAAAAATTTTTATCAGGATGCAAGTTTATAGCAGATGAAAGTTTATGTTCTACGAGTTCTTGTAGATCCATTGTTCGAATTTCGGATTTAGATCTAAGAATAACAAAGGTTCATAGCAGGAGCTATGAACCAACAATTCAAATTTAATCCAAGTAGTCTTTTAACGCTTGAGCAACTTCTTCGCTCTTCATTCTCTTTAAAGCCTTTGCTTCAATCTGTCTAATTCGCTCTCTTGTAACGTTAAATTCGTGTCCAACTTCTTCTAGAGTTCTTGTTACTCCATCTCTTAATCCAAATCTTAGCTCAATTACTTTTCTTTCTCTGTCTGAAAGTCCGTCAAGAATTTCGTTAATTTGTTTCTTTAAGAATGAGAATGTAGCAAGCTCTTGTGGAGATGCAGTATATTCATCAGGAATAATATCAATAAGACTGTTTTCTCCATCTTCCCCAATTGGAGTTTCTAAAGATTGTGGTTTTTGAGCAATTTTAATAATTTCTTGAACTTTTTTAGGCGTTAAATCCATTGCTTTTGCGATTTCTTTAAGTGTTGGCTTTCTTCCTAATTTTGATGCCAGTTGTGATGAAACTTTACTTAATTTGTTAATAGTTTCAATCATGTGCACAGGCACTCTAATTGTTCTAGCTTGATCAGCGATTGCTCTTGTAATTGCCTGTCTAATCCACCAAGTGGCATAGGTTGAGAACTTGAATCCTTTTCTGTATTCAAATTTTTCAACAGCTTTCATTAAACCTAAATTTCCTTCTTGAATTAAATCTAGAAGATCTAATCCTCTTTTTAGATAGTTTTTTGCAATAGATACAACTAATCTCAAATTAGCAGTTGTTAGCAAATGCTTTGCTTCTACTCCCTCTCTAATTACCTTTGTTGTAAATCTTCTATCCTTTTCTACAATTCGCTGCTTAGCCTTTTCTACTTCAATATGCCTATCTTCTTCTTTTTTAATTCTTTCCCAAGCTTTTACATATGCTGGATGCTTGTTTTCTTTAGCGAATTTTTCGATTAGAGCATGCATTTCTTCTGTTCCTTTCTCAAATCTTTGAGCTAGAATAACTTCTTCTTCAGCACTCAATAGCGGAATTCTTCCAATTTCTTGTAGATAAGCCCTAATTGGATCTGTACTTACATGAGATTTGATCTGCTTGAGAATCTTTATCTTTTCTTCAAAAGTCATTTTTCCCTTCTTACCTTCAAACTCAGAACCATCATCCTCCCTTGGCTCAATAATTTCAATTTCATCATCTTGAATACTTGCAATAATGTACTCCAAAAGTTGAAGATTATCCTCAATCTCTGGGAACACTGCTAGTATGTCATCTTGCGTCAAATACCCTTGTTTTTTACCAAGAATAACAAGACTTTTTACTTTTTGCTTATCTTCAGAAGATATTGCCATATGGTAAACTATTGTAATATTTAATTTTCTTTTAGGATTGCAGAATTTGCTCTGTAATTTTATCATATATATGCAAGATTACTCATAAAACGATGTCTTTATACGAATATAGGAAAGCGGAAAATGTAAAGAGGAAAAATACTAATACATTAGTTCTAGGTAGTAACGATGTAATATCTAGACGGGCAAATGCAATTGATACTGCAAAAGACGGTTATAATTTCTTACACGATATAGTAAATTCTTCTCTTTTAGCAAACTTAGTTATACCAAGTTTTTTTATAGCACTTGGTATTTATTTCATCTTTCAATATTATTACCCACAAATTCAACAAAGACTACAAGTTTCTAATGAACTAGTTTCTCAAGGAACAACAACTTTAATTTCAGATAACTATATTGATAGATCACAATATATTTCTAATCCTGCAGGTTTGGCAGAAGTAACTGCAGAAGCTTTTGAACAACATATTCTTCAAGATGACCAAATGAGTAAAAGCTATAAAGGAACTTTCTATATCTCTATACCATCTCTAGATATTAACCGTTTACCTGTTACTCCAAATGTTAATAGTACAAGTGAGGAAATTTACAATTCTGTATTAACCAATACTTTGGCTCATTTTGAAAACACCGGACTACCTATTTCGGACATAGAAAACAATATTGTAATTTACGGACACAGTGCAACACCAAACTATAAGCCCAAAACAACCGATCCTGAAGTTGCTTTCTCATTTCTACCAAACCTAAAAGTTGGTGATGAAATAATTATTGAGATCGAAGGGCAAGAGCATAGATTTAGAATGTATAAAAGTAAAATTGTAGAGCCTACAGATGTTTCTATAATTACTGGTAAGCCTGGAAAGAGAGAATTAACTTTATTTACTTGCTACCCTGCTGGTAACAATGCAAGTAGATATGTGGCAGTTGCAAGGCCTATTGATTAGCTCATCTGCTGTAGACTTAAACTATCCTTATTAGTGCCTATAGAAACACGAAATTTTATATTAAGGTCAACGCCACCACGTCCTCTCTTATATATGTCAATTATAGAGTTATTTAACAACTTTACTCCTGCAACTACGCCTTGATCACTTAATGAAATATCAGGGTCGGTATCATATTCTACAGAAATCTGAAAAATATTATTATTTAATGCTGATTGAGATAACGTAATTAACCATAAATTATCTATCCCAATTGAAGTATCATAGTTTGTATACTGAATATCAAAAACAATATTTCCGCTTTTATCTATAAATTCATAGCCAGTATGGGCATCTATACTAAAAGACAAATCATCACTCGACTCTATAATGGATATGGAAGAAAAATCATCAGACATTATTAAATAGTAATTGCCTAATTATAGCAAATTGTGGGATCACTAAAATTAAGACAGATTGATTAAGATTCTTCTTGGTTAAGTTGCTCCAGCATTTCTGCATGAATGACTGATAACCCTTCAACAAAATCGTCATTTCCTTCATCACAATTTGCATCGCCTGGATTTAATCTCAAGCTTGCTTCATTTCTAAGCCAGTGATTTTTTACATCGTTTAATGCAGTATCAAGTGTAGATTCATCATATACTATACTTTTCTCAATTTTATACATGATACCAGCTCGTACTCCCTTAAGAGATGAAACTAATATAAACTCTTTTATATTCTCCATTAATCTAATTTAACTTCGGAAGTTTAGCACAATTTAGTATTATGGAGATAATTTGTCTACTTCTATATTTTCACTAAAATCATAACGGACAATTGAATGGGACTGCCACGTCGTTCATTGCCTTCACTCCTCGCAGATCACCAACTTATTAAAAAATTTCGAATTTCTAATTCTGTTGTCTCTTTCTTAAAAAGCTCGGTACATTTTCTAGCTCATCATCATCAAGATTATCTGTATGAACTGGTTTTCCACCCGTTAGGTTTCCTAGCATACCACTTGGTGATTCATTAGAAGAGTGAGACTCAGCTTGTTCGGTACTTGGAGTTTCAGAAAAAGTGGTATTACTCATACTTTTTTGAGCCGCTTTAGTATCTAAATCTGATCTATGCTCAACTGTATTTGTAAGTACTGCATTAGATTTTTTTTCATCAAATCCTGTTGCCAAAACTGTTACTTCTAATTTATCTTCTAGGTTTGGATCAATTGATGCACCAAAAATAAATGTAGCATCAGGAGCAATTTTTTGTTTAACAATCTCTGCTGCTTCATTAACTTCTGACATTGAAAGATCTTTACCTCCAATGATATTAAACAGAACTCCTTTAGCTCCATCAACAGAAATTTCTAACAATGGACTCTGAATTGCCATGTTTGCAGCTTCATTTGCTCTTGTGTCTCCACTTGCTTCTCCAATACCCATTAGTGCTGTTCCACCTTCTGTCATTACAGATCTAACATCTGCAAAGTCAACATTAATTAATCCTGTTTGAGTAATTAGATTTGCAATACTTCTAACAGCTTGTGCTAGAACGTCATCTGCCTTTTTCATTGCATCCATAAAAGATGCAGATTTATCCATAATATCTAGTAGTCTTTGATTTGGGACAACAATTAACGTATCAACTTTATCTCTAAGTTCTTCAATACCTCGAAGTGCTTGATCCATTCTTTTTTGCATTTCAAAATTGAAGGGTTTTGTTACCACTGCAACAGTAAGTGCACCCAAGTTTTTTGAAATTCCAGCTACTATTGGTGCTGCTCCTGTTCCTGTTCCTCCTCCCATTCCAGCAGTCACAAATACCATATCTGCACCAGCAAGATTTTCGTGAAGAATATCAACACTCTCTTCCGCTGCTTTTCTACCAATTGTTGGGTTACCACCACTTCCTAATCCCCTAGTTATTTGCTCACCAATTCTAAGCTTTATATCAGCTTTTGAGTTCATTAACGCTTGCGCATCAGTATTAACAGCAATAAACTCTACATCCTCAATATTGTGTTCAGAGATCATGGTGTTAACGGCATTACCACCACCACCACCTACTCCTACTACTTTGATTTTTGCTGACAAAGCAGCTTGTGGCTTAACTAACATAGGTTCAAATTTTAAATCTAATATACCAATTATCTTAATCTACATAATTAAAAAGTGCAAGTATTGTTTACAGTAGAAAGCCATGCGTATAATAAAATTACTCAAGAGGATTCTTATTATTCTGTCTTATTCTCAAGCATATTTAGCGATTGTTATTCAATAGTTATTTGCAATTAAAAGACGCATTTAAATCAGTTTTAACCTATTTTATATCATATTATTTATCTATTCTGACAAACGTTATTCAATAGTTATTAATTATTTACACAATTAATAACTACAAATAACAACCAATTACTATATCTGATAATACTTGATAGCTGAAGAATATTTTGATGTACAACTGTATGGCCACTGTACAACTATTGTATTCGTTATGGAAGTAAGTTTTTCAAAAATCCTATTACTTTGTCTGCCATTCCAGCACCAGATTTTATTCCTCCACTTTTTTGGAATCTTGATCCTGAACTTGAAACATGATCGTCTTGTAAGCCATGCTGAACAAGTCCTTGCAGTGTTGCATAAGCTGGAGAAGAGATACTATCTGTTAAACCTTCTAGCCCTCTTGGAGAACCAACTCTTGCAGGTACACCAAACACCTTACTTGCAATATTAGTAATCTCTGGAAGACTTGCAGATCCACCTGTTATAACAACGCCAGCAGGTAGTTTTGCATCGTTTCCTGCTTGCTCAATATTTTCAACAACCAACTTAAAAATCTCCTCAATTCTATCTGTCATAATTTCTAAGAATAATTTCTTAGACATTGTTTTTGCACCTTCAATACCTAGTTCTTCAATCTCTATTACATCTGTATTCTCTTTCTTCTTATTCATTGCCGCTTTTCTAAACAATTCATTAGCGTTTACTTTTACTTTTTCTGCATCATCCAATGAAAATAATCGGAGTCCTGCTGCTAAATCTCTTGTAACATTACTTCCACCGAAAGGAATACATGAACTATATGCAACAGCATCTTCAACAAAAGTTGTAATTGTTGTTGTTCCTCCACCTACATCTAATAATAAGACACCCAGTTCTTTTTCTGTTGGAGTTAATACAGAATGTGATGAAGCCCAGCCACTAAATACAATGTCATCAATTTTTAAACCAATACTCTGTACACACCGTTCTATATTATGAATAGCTGTTGATGGTGCAGATATAATATGTGCATCAACTTCTAATCTTGTTCCAGTCATTCCTACAGGATTTTTTATTCCTGTTTGTTGATCGACAATAAATTCTCTTGGGATTAAATGTATAATTTCTCTAGCTTGAGGGATTGCCACTGTTCTAGCCTGTTCTAAAGACCTAATCACATCTTCTTCTAAAATTTCAGAATCTGAGATTGCTACAACTCCTTTATTATTATTAGAAATAATATTTTTCCCATTTATTGAGACATACGCTGATGAAACAGTTAATCCTGCCATTCGTTCTGCACCGTTTAGTGCTGAAGCAATAGAATTAATAGCTTCTTCGATCCCAGTTATTTCACCTTTTTTTATTCCGTATGATGGATGTGAAGATTCGCCGATTACTTTGGCTTTTCCGCTCTCATCAACGACTGTTACGACCGCGCTCACTTTGTGTGATCCAATGTCGATTGCTGTAATTATGTTAGACATTTCAGTTTAATTGTACATATAAAGTAATTGCTTAAAGTTTACAATCATTCAGATTGTAACGCAATAGTAATAGCTGTTCTGAGTAATGCTCTTTCAGTACTATATTCTAAAACCGGCACTATATTAGCACACAACTAATTTATTTACGCCCGCTAAAATTGGTTGATCTAAGATCAAAAACACTTTCTTGAGAATATTGTTTACTGTTAAATAATATTTTAAAGGCTTCAATCTGATCCGCAATACTAAAATTAGGTACTTGTCCAAAAATCATAGTTTTTGAGTCTGGTAACACAACCTCAGCCCTAAACTCATTTTTCCATGTAACATTTGTTATCTCATAATTTGTAATCTCAAATAATTTTTCTTTTAATTTTAAACTTTGAGAAATTAAATCTGTTCCAAATATAATTTCATCTGCATTAAGGTAACCATAGAACTTTATAATCGGTAAACTACCTACCTGTGTGTTTAAAAGTTCAACTTGAGATGAAAAATAATTTTGTATTTTTTGATCCACTTGAGTTTTTATTTCTTGAAATATTCTTTGCTTTATCTCTAAAGGTACCTCATCCCAATTAAAATCAGATATCTCCTCTTCCTCTAAAGATTCAAAATATCGCTCTTGGATAAATAAAGAGTCAGTATCTAATTCTCCACTCAGATATTTATTTTCTTCAGCG
Source organism: Candidatus Dojkabacteria bacterium (assembly GCA_020429545.1). GTDB lineage: Bacteria > Patescibacteriota > Dojkabacteria > J137 > J137 > JAGQLF01. The sequence continues at coordinate 5,877 of JAGQLF010000004.1, read as the reverse complement.
CTAAACTCCAGAGACATTGGTATTGCCTCAAGTTCTATTACATTATTTTCTTCATCAAACAACGCATACTGATGAAAATCGAGATAAAGGAATTTGGGTTGCACCTCATTTACCCTTACTTCCAAACTATCTGGATAAATTTTTCTTATGAATATTTCTTTAGAATATTTAACACTTTCTTTTACGTAACTTTCAACTTCCGGAATTGAGACAAGAAAAATGTTTTTGTTTAGATATGATCTTTTTAAACTATCGTTTATATCCGTAATATCGGTCGAAAGTATAATATTTTTTACCGAGAATACGCCGGAAAAAAATAAAATGTAACAAATTGCTCCTATAGCTATTGAAATAGATATATAAATTAATGATGAGAATCTAAATCTATACTTTGCGAATTTGATATTAGGTAGTTTAAAAATACGTGATAACTTTGGGCCTGGTTTTGATGATCTTAAGTGTTTATGAGAATTTGCACCATATCTTTGGCGTTCATTTGTTACTTTTTTCTTTAGAAATGGAATCCTCATTGATTATATTCTACATGAGGCCGAAAGCTGTTCATACCCCTTCAACCAATCTAAACCCCTCCACCCTTTGATTAAAGGGGAGGGCTGGGGGGTGGGGCTAGTTAAATAGAGAAAACAAGAAAGCATCCCTTATTTGGGATGCCTTTTATTTAAATATCAGAGAAATTAAAGACCTAATTTCTTTAAGAATTTTTCAACTCCACTTGCGTCTGAGTCAGTTCTTTGAAGATATTTAATCATTCTTCTTCTTGCGCCAACAAGTTTTAATAATCCTCTTCTTGAGTGATTATCTTTCTTATTAGACTTTAGGTGATCTGAAAGGTAGTTTATTCTTTCAGTCATTAAAGCAATTTGAACCATTGGTGATCCTGAATCATTCTCATGAAGTCCAAATTCCTTTACTATTTTTGCCTTTGCGTCTTTATCTTGCGCAAATCTTGACTTTTTACTTGCCATAATTTATTAATAAAATTCTTTAGTAATTATATAGGAAAAATGCTAAATCTGCAACGCCTACAGACTCTCTTCCAGATTTTCAGCAGTTTTAGATTTCTTTTTATTCTTTTTCTTTTTTCTGCTAGACATCAAATCTTTAATATAGCTAAGAATTCCAGCCTGACTAATCACTCGCAATGCTGACATAGCAATACTATTGACTTCGAACCCAGCTTTAACTGATCTAACTCCTGCGGCAACAGTGTCAGTTATTTCAGAAGTATCCTTAACAACTTTTGTAGATTCATCAACCAATTTCTTTAAAGAAATTAATAATCTTACTAAAAAGTATGTCAAAATAAGAATAGAAATACTTATTGATAATATTAATATTGTGTTTAAAATTAATTCTTGATCCATGCTATGTTTTTGTACTTAATTTAGTATAGTCTGTAAGTATATATAAAACAATGATAAACAGTTTAACAAAACCACAATTAATCTTACTCCACGGATGGGGAGGCAGTAAAAACAGCCTTGCAGAGCTTTCTTCAAAACTTGAAGAAAAATATGTTTGCCATGTTTTAGAAATGCCAGGCCATGGTACAACACCATCTATGGATTTCCCTTGGGAGATGAGAAATTATGCAACTTGGCTAGATAAATACCTTAAAAGCAATATGATTGAAGAGTATACTTTACTAGGACATTCATTTGGTGGAAAAATAATTTTGGAAGCAGTAACAAGCGGAATTTTAAAACCTAACGAAATAATTTTAATTGATTCAAATGGAATTAAACCAAAGAATTCGTTAAAGAAAAATATCTTTAAATTTCTTTCTACAATTTTCAACCCACTTTTAAATAGTGATATTGGGCAACTTATAAAAAAATTTGTATACAGATTCATTATCAGAGAAGTAGATTACGCAAAAACTTCTGGAATGATTAGAGAAAGCTTTAAGATTTTTAATGAACAGCATTACGATTCAAAGTTGCAAAACATTTCTATTCCTACAATAATAATATGGGGAAAAGATGATAAAGTAACTCCTCTTTGGATGGGCAAAAAGTTAAACGAAGGAATAAAGAACTCAAAACTCTTTGTTATAGATGGTACTCATGGAGTTCCACTAAAAAGCCCTAATGAAGTTGCTGAAATAATTTTAAATAATACAAAATGATAGAGTTAATATCTCTAGTAACAATTTTTTGGACACCAGTAGTTATTGTACTTTTGAAAAAGTACCTATGGGATATTTATTTTTGGCAATTAAAAGAATACCGTTGGGATAGATTCTGGACACATATAAGGTGGGATCATAGCGAACAAAATAGAAGCTATACTATGATTACTGCAAAGTTTATTCTCTTTTCTCTCGTATCTTTACTATTTACTGAACCAATTCTAGCAGCATTTGGAATTGTAACCAGCTTTGTTTTATTCACATTTGAAGCTTTTGATTTTGTAGCAGATGTAATTAATAAAGATGTAATTAAACCTAGCCTTAAAAATATACGGAATATACTAATTATACTTATTTTACTAGCATTGATAATCCTCATCCCAGCTATTATTACTACTCCCTTTATTGCACTATTAGATTTGGCAGAGGACGGTATATCAACTTCAAATGGAATTATTGCCAATATCTACTCAAGCGCTGAGACTGGAGTTTATCCTGATGTATATGTACTATTTGGGTTACTTACAATGTTTGCTCTGTTTTTAGATTTAGCTAGTCCTTTCATTGTTCCAATTGGAGTAATTTTAACTTGGCCACTTGCATATATAAAAAGAGCTTTGATTATAAAAAAAGCTGAAGTTAAATTAAGAAATAGAAAAAATCCTCTAACAATAATTGGAATAACCGGAAGCCAAGGAAAATCTACAACTAAAGAAATTCTTTATCAAATATTAAAAAAGAAATATAAAGCTGAAAGAACTCCAGAAAACTATAATACGGATGTTGGAGTTGCTTTATCTATTTTGTCAGAAATAAAAGAAGATACCGAAATATTTATTGCTGAAATGGGTGCATATAGATTAGGAGAAATAGGCAAAATGGTTAGCCACTTTACACCAGATATTGGAATTATTACCGATATTGATACTCAGCATTTAGGATTATTTGGTGGGTATGCGAATTTAAGAATTGCAAAATCTGAAATGGTTAGGTTTATGAAAAACGATGGACTTGCAATTTTAAATGGGGATTCAACACATTGTAGAGCTGTAGCAGAAGAGTTAAATAAACAAACTGTTTTAGTGAGTAGCGAATTTAGTAATCGAAAAGTTCTAGAATTAATGGAGAATCCAAAACTTAAACATATTTTTGCAGATGACATTAAAGAAACTGAAAGTAAGATAACTTTTGTTTTAAATGATAATGATGTTTCTGAAAAATATAGCCTAAAGCACGCAGGCAAGCATTTGGTAAATAATATTTTGATCTGTGTTGCTGCAAGCAACCATTTAGGTATGACTTATTCAGAGATTTCTGAAGTGCTAAACGATATTGATTTAGAGCTACCAAGATTAACTTACGAAACTGGAGATAATAATACAGTTGTTCTAAACGATTCTTATAATTCATCCTATAAAGGATTTGTCGCGGCAGTTGAATACATGAATCATCTTAAGAAGAATCAAAAATTAAAAAAAAGAATTGTAATTACTAAAGGCATCTACGAGCTTGGAAGAGAGAAAAAAGCAGTATACAAAAATCTAGTTCATGAGCTTAAAAAACATATTGATGTTTTGGTAACAACTGATCCGTTACTTGCTAAATTAGCTAGACAAGATAATTTGAATGTTGAGATTTTTAATGTAAAGAAATATCAAGATATTATTTACTATTTTAGAGAGCAAGTTAGCGAAGGTGATATCGTTTTACTTGAAGGTAGACTACATCCAGAAGTAATTAAAGCAATAGTTAGTGACAAAGCATAATGAATTACAATTTAAGAGAATGCACAAATAAAGATGAATGGAATGATTTTCTAAACTCCTACCCTCCTACCCAATCTGGTGTGCCAGTTGTAACATTTGTTCAATCTTTTGAGTGGATTGAATTTCAAAAATCTTTAGATAAAAAAAGTTTTGCACTTGGAATTTACAATGGAGATAGTTTAGTTGGAGTTGCAGCATGTGTATTTATAGATGCTAAAAGAGGTAAATATTTATATGTTAGAAACGGACCAGTAATTGATTGGGATAACAAAGTTTTAGTTGATTTCACAATGTTTGCTCTTAAAAAGTTTGCTGAATCTTTGGGTGCTTGGTTTGTAAGGATTAGCCCATTAGTTGAAAAAGGTTCTATTGGTGAGAGAAATATTAAATCGCACAAAAGAATACAAAGTCCAATGTTTGATGTTGAAGCTCTAGACACTTGGATAATGGCAATTGATAAAGATGAAGAAGAATTACTCTCTTCAGCAAAAAAGAAAAATAGATACGAAATTAAAAAAGCAATTACAGATCAAAGTTTAGAACCAGAAATTTATTCTGATTCATCTAAATTAGAAGAATTTTATAAGATTTTAGAAGACACAGTTGAAAGACAAAAATGGGTTTCTTATAGTTTTGAATATATAAAAAACGAGTTTGATGCTTTTGCTAATGACAATTTAGCAAGTTTAGTTTTAATAAAGCATGATAATAAATATATTGCTGGTGGAATTTTTATTCACTATGCAGGCCAGACTTTTTATCATTATGGTGCATCTTTATCTGAATATAGCAAAATCCCAGGACCATACAGAGTTATTTGGGAAGCAATAAAAGAAGCACAAAGAAGAAATAATAAATTCTTCAATTTTTGGGGAATTGCTCCAGAAAATAAACCTGATCATCCTTGGATAGGAATTACTAGATTTAAGCAAAAATTTCCTGGATTCGAACAAAGATGGATGCCAGCTTCTGACCTTCCTGTTGGCAAAAAATACTGGCTAACCAACTTCTATGAGCGTGTAGACAAGTACCAGAAAGGCTATTGACATCATGTACAATTTAGCTATAATTTTAATAATTAGTTTAGATCAATGCATAAGAGAAAAGACGGAAAAATTATAGCCTCTTTAACTGAAGTAAAAAATAAGACAGGAGATATTTTTGCATTAGTTGACGAGTTTGGTGAAGTTACTCTAACTTCTTACAATAAGCCTAAATATCGAATTACAAAAGTCGATATCATGGAAACATTAAAGATTGATGAGAAAGATGATGAAAAGCCTGAAGAAGAAAAAAAATCTGTAATAAAAAAAGTGGCAGAAACATTTAAACCTGCAAAAGAAGAGAAAGTTGAAGAACCTGAAGTTGTATCCCCAGAACCAATGGAACAACCAGAATCAACTGAAGAAACAAAAACAGAGTCTGATATCGATTTGAAAGTTTGGGATAGAAATTCAAAAGACGAAAAAGATTTTACAAAAAACTTATTAAGACCTATTCAGTAATATATTTGTAACTTAATAAACTATATGAAGCAGACAATTTTAGTAGATATTGGAATAATAGTAGAATACCTAAAAACAGGGAAAGGTCTACTTCCAAAAGCCTACGAAAACTATAAAATGCAAATAGTGTCTTCAACATATGTTGAGTTACTTTCAAGTCAAACGTTTCAAAATCCAGAACTTGAAAAAGAGGTATTAGATTTTCTTCATAAATATTTTGAAGTTATATCTGTAGACGAAAAAATAGCTCAGAGTGCTGCAAAAGTTATTAGAGAGCACGAGAAAACTCTAGCTGTAAGCTTATTAGCAGGTGCTGCAATCACAAATTCACTGGAAGTTTTAACAGATAAAAAAAAGGACTTCGAAGGAATTGAAGGAGTAACTTTGGTAGATCTAAAGTAATATATTCCTCCCTTGAGGGAGGTGGTTCCAATTTATTGGAATCCGTGGGTGT
>JAGQLF010000049.1 GCA_020429545.1 Candidatus Dojkabacteria bacterium | reverse complement strand
AATACATAGTATTATCCCTTTAATATTTATAATCTATTTTCTCTCTAGTTTAATAACTATAAATAGTGTTAGTACAAGTCAGAATTTTGATGATGCCAGAAATTCTCAGCGATCTTCAGACGTTCTCCAAATTTTGAATGCTGTTACTCAATATACTTCTGAACAAGGTAATTTACTACTTGATCTAGGTGATATTGCCTATTGTAATGAACGTATTACTCAAATTGGTTCTGGATCAGGTAATGTAGATTTAGCATCAAAGTTAGTGCCAGACTATATTTCTGATATTCCAACTGACCCAAGCGGGGGAACAGCTCAAAACACAGGATATACAATTTGTGAGGAGCCTACTGGTAAAGTAAGAATTTCAGCTCCAAACTCAGACAACAATCAGAATATAACTGTATTAAGATAATATCTTAGATATTGCAAAAGAATTAAAAATCTTTATGATTAACTAGTAGTTAATATTAATCATGTTATTAAATCCACGAATTGCCTACTTCTCCATGGAGATTGGCCTTAAAGATGAAATTAAAGAGTATGCTGGTGGCTTAGGTATTTTAGCAGGAGATACTTTAAAGACTGCTGCTGATATGGGTGTTGATATGGTTGGAATATCCATACTTTATAAGAATGGTTATTTTAAACAAGTACTTGCAGATGACGGTGAGCAAATTGAAGCTGCTGATTCTTGGGATTATAAAAATATTCTTCAGAATACTGGAATAAAAGTATCTGTACCATTGAATGATGATACACTTCATCTTGAGATTTGGAAATATGAAATTGTAGGTGTAACAGGTAAAATTAACCCTTTATACTTTTTAAATGCCGACATAGATGAAAACAGTCAAGAAAATAAATATATAAGTTTTAATTTATATACTCCATACAACCACACTAGACTAAGACAAGAAATTGCACTTGGCATAGGTGGAGTAATGGCATTAAAAGAATTAGGTTTATCTACATTTGATATTTATCACTTAAATGAAAGTCATGCAGCATTCGGAATTGTTGCCCTTAGAGATATGCTTGGAAGTAAGGACGAGGCTAAAAATCACGTATGTTTTACAACTCATACTCCGGCAGAACATGGGCATATAATCCATTCAAAAGAAGAAATTGAATCTTTAATAAGTTCAGAACATGCCAGCTTATTAACAAATGATTACGAAAATAATAATTTACATTTAACAAAGTTTAGTTTGTTAAACTCAAAGTTTAATAATGCAGTATCACAAAAACATAGTGAAATTAGTAGCAAAATGTTTGATATGCCAATACCAGGAATAACTAATGGTATTCATGTGAGTACTTGGGCTAGTGAGTATTTCGGTAGGTTATTTGATGAAAAAATCCCTACATGGCGAAACTATCCAGAAGATTTGCAAAGAGCAGAAGGTATATCGGGTGACTTGGTAATAAATGCTCATGATCAAGCAAAACAAGATTTAATTAATTATATTGAAGCAAATAATTTAGGAAACTTATCTTTAGATATCTTTACAATTGGCTTTGCAAGGAGAGTTGATGGATATAAAAGATCTGGCTTTCTATTCTATGAGCTAGATAGACTAAAAGAGGTTGCTGAAAAATTTGATGGTCTTCAAATAATCTTCTCTGGTAAAGCATACTTTGATTATTCTGATGGAGAAGACCATATTGCCTATGTAATAAAACTCTCAAAGAAAAATCTTGGCAAGCTCAAAATTATATATCTTCCAAACTATGGAATGAATACGTCTTCGCTTATGGTTTCTGGTTGTGACATCTGGTTAAATAATCCAATAAAACCCCTAGAAGCTTCTGGAACAAGCGGAATGAAAGCAGCACTTAATGGTGTTCCTAATTTATCAACTATTGATGGTTGGTGGGTAGAAGGCTTAAGAGAAGGTATAACAGGTTGGGCTATTGGTAATGAAGATGATAATAATGAGGAAACCGAATTAATGGACATGTACTCTAAACTTGAAAATACAATTATTCCAGCGTATCAAAGTAATAAAAGAGAATGGGCAAGGTTAATGAAATCTGCAATTGCCTATAACGCAAGTCATTTTAATACTCATAGAATGTTAAGAGAATATATTGATAAGGGATATAATGTGAGTTTAGCGTAATTCAGCAGTAGGCGATTTGCGAGGAGCTAAGCGACGAAGCAATCTCGTATAAACATGCTATATGTTAGAATAGTTTTATCCCCAAGTTTTTTAAATTATCAATATGTGCTTTGTTTATATTTTGACAAATAAAAGACACACTGTTCTTTATGTAGGGTCCACAAATAATTTAGCGAATAGATTAAATCAGCATTACAGTAATAGAAATAAGAAATCATTTACAGCCAGATATAATCTATGCAAATTAGTGTATTTTGAACCTTATAAAGATATGTGGATAGCTGATGGAAGAGAAAAGCAAATAAAAGGAGGATCGAGAAAAAAGAAAGAGGACTTGATTGATAGTGTCAATCCTAGTTGGAATGATTTATCCGATGAATCCCTTTCCTATTTGGCAAGCTAACGAGACTGCTTCGCTATGCTCGCAGAACGCCTACTTAATACCCATACTCTTTTTTGCAATATCAGTTAGGTTTGTTCTACTCGCCCATTCTCTCTCATGTTTTTTCAAATATTGTTTTCTAAGTCTTAAGTTCTCTGGAGTTACTTCTAACATTTCGTCTTTAGCAATAAACATTAACGCAAATTCTAATGTTAGTTCTTTTACTCCTTTTAGTTGAATTTGAGTAATTTCTGCTTGGTTTCTTCTAACTCCAGTTTTCTGTCTTTCTTTTGTTGGATTAACTTCTAAATCTTGTTCATACTTATTTATTCCAATAATCATTCCTTCGTAAACCATTGTAGCTGGTGTTATAAACAGCTCACCTCTCTCTTGAATTGTGTTTAACGCATAGGCTGCAGCTGGACCATTGTCTGAAGAAATTAGAACACCTCTTCTAAAGAAATCTTCATGTTCTGTTAGCGGCACATATTCTAATAGATAATTATTCATAACTAAATTACCTTTTGTTTCAGTTAGTAATGAGTTTCTTAATCCTAATAAATTTGCTGTTAGAATTTTAAATGTCATTGTTGTTTGACCATTCTCTGTTTGCATATCAATCATTTCTGCTTTTCTTGAGTTTACTGCATTCATAACTGTTCCAGCATACATTTCTGGAACTTCAATAAATAATTCTTCAAGAGGTTCATGTTTTTTTCCATCTATAGTTTTAATAATAACTTCAGGTCTTCTTACTTGAAGTTCAAACCCTTCACGTCTTAATTCTTCAATTAAGATTGAAAGTTGTAAATCGCCTCTTCCAGCAACATAGAAAGAACCATCATCAGCTTTTTCAATATTTAGAGAAATGTTTTGCTCTGCTTCTTTTTCTAATCTAGCTTGCAGTTGCTTTGCTGTTACAAAATCGCCTTCCTTTCCTAAAAATGGTGATGTATTAGCTTCTATCTTTATTCTAACTGAAGGATCAGAAATTTTAATAATTGGTAGGGTACTAACATTACTAGAGTCACTAATAGTAGCTCCTATTGCTTTAGATTCTATACCAACAATTGCAATTATCTCGCCAACAGAGGCTGAATCTGTTTCTACATAAGCTAACCCCTCTTTTCTAAGTATTTTTTTAACTGAGCCACGAGCGTCGATTCTAGGCTGATCATTTTCATCAGGAATGGTTACAGTCACTGAAGTACCTCTTTTTACACTTCCATTTTTTACTTTTCCAATTAGATATCTTCCTGTATGTGAATCAAAATCTAAAGTTGTAATTTGCATTTGAAATGGTTTAGTTTCATCTCCGCTTGGAGCAGGGACAACTTCAACAATTGAGTCTAACAAAGGCTTTATATCTGCTGGAGCATTTGTGTCTGTTGGGGCTTCGCTCCAAACTTTCCCATCTCTACCAATTGCATAAAACACTGGAAAATCAAGCTGCTCGTCTTTTACAGCAAGATTCAGAAATAAATCTTGAATCTTATCTAGTGTTCTTGGGATATTTGAAGCTGGCTTATCAATTTTATTAATTACTACTATTGGTTTTAAATCTAGCTCCAAAGCTTTCTTTAAAACAAATCTTGTTTGTGGCATTGGACCTTCCTGTGCATCTACAATAAGCAAGCATCCATCTGCCATATTTAGAGTTCTTTCAACTTCACCACCAAAATCTGCATGTCCAGGTGTATCAATAATGTTTATGGTATAGTCGTTATATTTTACAGAAATATTCTTTGCTTTAATTGTTATTCCTTTCTCTCTTTCTAAATCTCCAGTATCAAGAATCATTTCTTGATTCATTTCTTCTTGATTGTCTCTAAATATATTTGATTGCTTTAAAAAAGCATCAACAAGTGTAGTTTTCCCATGGTCAACATGAGCAATAATTGCAATATTTCGTATTTTATCTCTATCCATAATGATTATATAACGCTGAACATTATAGCATTAAGTTCTACAATTATATAAAGTTTTTAAACTCTAAACCCCGTAAACCACCTAGTCTTTTCTTACTGTGAAACAAAATAATAGAATTGCACTTACAAAAGAGATAATATTTAGTTGGACGTCCAAAATTTAGATATCTAAATATAATAGTTATTAATTATCTATATGATGATTAAGTTTAGCTTACCTAAAATTTTGTATTCCTTAATAGCACTCTCACTGTTGGTTGTACCTTTTACCACAACAATTCGTGCTGAAGTTGAATCTTTAGGATATGTTTACAATTCAAATGGATATGTCTTTAGCAAATACATGTCACATTCATTTAATGATTATTACTATGCTACTACTAACCCTGCTACAGACGGACTCTGGTACAATGTAGTTTCATCTATTCCCCCAATTCGATTTGAAAATGTACCATGTGGAGGCATTGGTATTCCAGATGCGTCGTGTGCTCAAATACTTACTGAAGGTAATGATTCATTTCTTCAGCTTTCAATGAAACCTGACCCAACTGGGTTCACACCTTTCTATTTTGCTCAAATTCAAGATAGCAAAGAAGCTCTTTCTACTGGAGTAACAAAGCCTTGGATGCCTGCAAACGGTGGGTCTGTTGTTATGACTGCTCGAGTTAGATATTCAGATAATTACACTCAAGATGCATCAGGAGCAGCTGTGGGTACTTCATCAATTGGATTTTGGAATAATCCTGCATATTTAACTGAAGATCCTAATAATCCATTAGCTTTAAATCCTATTGAATCTGTCTGGTTTAGTTGGGTTGATGGGTACACTGCATTTGATCCAAATTATAATGGCTTGCATGTAGGTTCATTTAGTCAAGATACTCCTTTCGGTTTTCCTGCAGCGCCAGAACAGTTTGAACTAGTTAGAAATTCTAACTTTGATATGAATGACTGGCATACATTAAGAATTGTATGGAGTGCAGATGAGTCTGGAAATCAACATGCTAAGTTTCAAATATTTCAAGAAAGTACATTAACTTACATAGAGAAGAACCTTGATTTAGAAAGACCAATAGGTCCGCTTTCTTTTCTTGTAGGAAACGATGCAACTGCAGCTGTACAATTACCTGAAGGTTTTGTTGTACCTGTGGTTAATCCACCAACAGAAAAACAAGATATGGACATAGATTACGTAAGGGTACACCAAACTTATTAGTAATCTATTTCTAAGTCTGTAAAATTTAGAGGGATCCAATTGGATCCTTCTTTTTACTTGCTTGCCTAATTGCAAACCTACGTCTTTTTCTATAGATTATTTATATGGATGATATTCAAAATTCAAATAAAATAAGTCTCTTCGATAAATGCTTTAGAGACAGTGAAGGAAAAATTGTTCTAATTCAGATTCCAAATTTACCATTACTTTTGGGCATACTATTTTTAGTACTAGATTTTGTATTCTTAGATTCAGTTGATTCATTTATGTTTTATCAACTAGGCAAAGTTTTTCTCTTTGTTTGGGCATACATTGAAGCCTCAGAGGGTATTAATTATTTCCGAAAATTTATTGGATTAGTAGCAATGCTTTTCTTAATTCTTTCTTACCTCTAAACCAACTAAGCATTAGCTCACTTAACTATTCACGCTTGTCATTCAATGAGTTATTAACAAGAATATGTAGAGAAGATAAATACCTCAAGCATATATACGCTTATACAAAATGTATGAGCTTTTTTTATTAAAAACTTTCAATGTACTAAAAATTCCCCTATTATTAAATATCTGTTTAAAAACTTTCAAATATGTATAAAATTATTTTAAAGG
>JAGQLF010000048.1 GCA_020429545.1 Candidatus Dojkabacteria bacterium | reverse complement strand
ATATTTGAATCTATTAAAAGCAATAGAACTGCAGAAGAGCTTATAGAGAAAGATGAGAATAATAGAGTTATTGCATATACACTAACAAAAATAAAACCAAGATATCAGTACGTGATTTCACTATCCTTCTTTTTAGAACTAGAAGATCACGAAATTGCTGAAATTATGAACATAAAAAAACAAAACGTACATGTATTGCTACATAGAGCTTTAAAGAGTTTTGAGAAAAAATTTGATAAAAAGTATTTTGAAAAGTGAAGCTCAATTTGAAGTAATAATAGGCGAAACCCGCCAAAGCAGAAATTTTCTGCAAGAAAATGCGGCGGCGGGTGAAATTATTTTAATTTAATTCGTTATACAAGGTAAGTATGGAAACCGGTAATAAAAACCACAAAGAGACGTCTTTGTACATACGGCAGAATAGAATTTCTCCTGCCGAGGTAGAAATGTCGAGCGGACAGGCAAAATCTCGAATAAAGGAGGAGGTTCTTGATGCGTACCTTAATTATTATTCTTCAAATATGAAGAGCAACGGACTAAATTATTTTAAGATTTCATTGTTTTCACTCGCTGTAGTTGTTTTTGCAGCAACACTTGCATTTTTCTTAGATACATATAAATCCAACACCAACACACCTACATTAGTTGCAACAGACTTAAAAGCAGCTGTAACTTATACAGAAGGTGATGTAGAAGTTATGTTGGAAGATGGTAGATGGGTTGATTTAGGAGACCAAGAAACACTAGAGCAAGGAGATTCTTTTAGAGTTGTAGGTGAAGGTAAAGGAATTTTAACTTTAGATGATGGTAGTGCTATTAGATTAGCATCTAATACTACAATCAATCTAACTTCATTAGATGCAATGGATATTGTTATTACGAATGAAGGCGGTGAAGTTTATACAAGAATGGATAAATCAGAAAGATCTTTTACTGTTGAAACTGCTGATGCAACATATACCTCTTTAGGTACAGCTTACAAAACTGTTCAAACTTCTGATAAAAAAGGAGTTTATGTTTATGAATCTAAAGTTGAAGTAAAACCTACTAATGTTGACAAGGTAGTTGTAAATGAGGGAGAAAAATATTTTTTGAATCAAGAGAAACAGGCAATTACATATGAAGATACAACTGATTCATTTTCTAAATTTAATAAAGAGCAAGATAAACAAGAGTTTGGTTCTGAAGCAAAGGTCTTTACTAATTTAGAGAATCAAAAAATGGAACAAGAAAAGAATGCAGCCGAAGAATCTCAAATAAAACAAGAAGCTCAAGAGCAAAATCAAGTACAAGTTCAGCAAAATGCTTCAGGTTCAATTTCTCTAGGAGGGCATGCAGATGCGAGTGCTGGTGGTATTTATCTAAACTGGGTACCATCTAATCTAGATGTAAGCCAGGGATTCAAAGTTGTTTTCAGTAAATCAAATTCATCACCAATGTTTGGAGTTGATAGTGCAAAGTATTATAGTGATGCTGGTACAAGAAGCGCATTCATTCCGTTTGCTGATGGAAAAACGTATCATTTCAGAGTTTGCAGATATACCGGAAACGGATGTGATACTTACAGTAATACAATGACAATTACAGCTCCAGGAACTGCAAAGTCCGGTTCAGGTTCAGAAGGACAAGTTTCAGGTGTTAACTCAATCAGTCTTAAAAGTACTGGAGGTGGAAATGTAATGTGGGCTGCTAATGGTTACTCTAAACAAGGTTTTAAAGTTGTTTGGTCATTAGTATCTAATCCAACATATCCTAATAGATCCACAGACAAATATATCTACTTATCTGACCCAAGTAGTAGTTCTGCTTCAGTTTATCAATTTGATGGACCAGGTACTTACTATGTTAGAGTATGTGAGTATCTTGGAGGTAGCTGTGGTGCTTATTCTAATCAGATAACGGTAGAGTTATAAGTATTCAAGTTAGTGTTCTAAATCCCCTTCTTCTTTTCGGAAAGGGGATTTTTTTAATATATCTGCTACCTCTATTAGTTCGTCTATACTAATGCAGTACACAGGTTTGCAATAACCCTGATCCCACACAGAAACAATTCCTTCTCCAATAATCAATGTATATAATCCGATACTATCTTCAGGTAGTCTTATAGGTATTTCCAAGCATTCTAAAGATAATTCACAAAATTTATTAGCAAGCGTAGCATATGCATCACTGTATTCATTATGTGCTTGTTGAAATTGGTCATAATCTTCAAAATAATTTGAAGACTGGTAGAATATAAATGAATAGTTAATTAAATCAAAAGCACGCTCTAAACTATTAATACTTCTTTGATATCCAAATTTTTTCGGGAAAATATGATCTAAATATATGCATTTTTCACCATATGATGTGCCAATTACAAAAAGTCCAGTACACATTCTATGATTTCTGGATACCAATAAATCTTTACTATTATATTCTGCAATTTGCGTTACTGGAACTAATGAATCTTGATCTGAGTAGAATGCTTTGATATGAGATTCGGGTGCGGCTTCATGCTCTAGGAGTTCATAATCTTCTATATGGCTATAAATATTCATAGATATCAATAAACTTGCAAGTATATCATCAATATATTGCTTAAGCAATACACCATAAAAATTATTTTCTTCTCTCTTTCATTTCGAATTCATTTACTGGAGTTAATATTAAATATCAATCTAAACATGCGCAGTTAGATTGAGCATTTTAATTATTAATTAGTTTATATGAAATATCAAAAGTTAGTTGTGCCAGCCATTGCGGTAGCATTATTTGGAGGTGCTGCACTTTCTCTAACAGCAGTTCAAGCATTTGGTGGTTTTGGACAGAATAATGAGGAGATGCAAAATCTACAAACAGAATTGCATGACTCAGTTTTGAATAATGGAGTTTCAAGTGAAGAAACACAATCTATTGTTCAAGAAATTGAATCGCTAAAAGATTCATTTGAGTCTGAGAGAGAGTCTGAATTTAATTCTTCAGAGCTGTCTTCATATTTAGGTCTAAATTTTGATGAATATAAAACTCTAAGGATGTCTGGAGTATCATTAGTTGAATATGCAGACGCAAATGGATTAGATATTGAACAGATTAAATCTATTTTGGTTGCTGAACATATAGCTCATCTTGATGAGGCTCTAGCAAATGGAGATATTGATCAAGATCAATATGACAGAATGATTGATCATATTGATGATATGATTGACCATCAAGTGGAAGGATTCGGCTTTGGTGGAATGGGACAAGGGGGTCGAGGAGAAAAAGACCATATGATGGGTGGCTACGGAGATGGCGAAGGATTTAGAATGGGAGGAATGTAGAACATGTAGGGAATAATAATTATTGTTCCCTACATAATTGTATTGTAATACAATGATAATGCTGTTTGGGGGTGTTAATCTTCTGGATGGTTATTAGAAATAGAAAATTAAACCGGCTAAAAGGATATAATTATTCTTCAGCCGGTTTTTATTTTGTAACAATAAATTGTAAAGATAAAATCCCTTGGTTTGGGAAAATTTTGAATAATGATGTGGTTTTAAACAAATTAGGTACATATGTTGAAAAGTGCTGGTTAGAGATACCAATACATTTTCCCCATATAACATTGGATGAATATACAATTATGCCGAATCATATTCATGGAATATTAATTATTGATTATTTAGAAAATCATAATATCGTAGGGAACAATAATTATTGTTCCCTACACCAAAACAAATCATGGCAAACGAAATGGTCAAAATCAATTTCATCAGCAATACGTGGGTTTAAAATTGGTGTGACGAAATATTGTATTAATAATGAGATTATTGATTTCTCATGGCAAAAATCATTCCACGACAGAATAATCCGTAATGAATTCGAATTAAATAAAATTCGAAATTACATATTAATGAATCCGTATCAATTGAAGAAATGAGGTTTTGTACATTAAATTCTAAAGATCTTTTATTTCAACACTTTCCATTACATCGCCAATCTGAATTTGATCAACAACATCTATACCAGAAACTACTTCACCAAAAATTGTGTAACTTGGTGGAAGTGGAACATCATCTAACATAACAAAAAATTGACTTCCATTTGTGTTTGGTCCGCTATTTGCCATAGCAAGAACTTTTGATTTCATAATTACTGAAGATAGACCTGGTGTCGAAGCATATCCTTTTGCTTTTAGATCAGACTTCTGAGTTGCTGACAAACCGATCGCATCCCAATTGATTTCATCACCAAATGTATAACCAGGACCTCCTGTACCATCTTTGTTATTTCTGTCTCCACCCTGAATAACAAAACCTTTGATTACTCTATGAAACAGATTATCGTTATAGAAATTGTCATTTGCTAGAAAAACAAAGTTATTAACAGTTTCAGGTGCAGCTTTTTCAAAGAGATCTACAGTAATATCACCTTTGGAAGTAACGATTTTCGCTGAATAGTCCTTTCCCTCTTCAAGCTTCATTTCAGGCGGATTTGCATATGTTTTCTCTCCAGAACTAAAGCTATCTGACACATCATTAATTACATTAGGTAAATTGTTAAGGTCTTTTCCAGTGATGTGAAAAAGGACCAAAGCCCCTAGTGCGAAGACTAAGATCCCTCCCATCGTCAGTAGATAATCTTTATTTTCAGATACATATGACATATTTGTGTTTGTAAGAATTACTGTTCAGATCATAGCAATAATATAATTTTCCTTCAATATCATTGCTTGTAATGTTCTTATACGATGAAGTTCAAGATTCGGTTCTTCACAAACACTGCCTTCTTATATTCTCCAGAGAGATGAGCCTGAACTTTTTCTGATTTCATAGCCTCTTTCACAACGAATTCTTCGCTACTATTAAAAGCTACTTCAACTGTTGTTCTTAACTTACCATTAACTTGAACAGCAATAGTCACATTATCATTTTGAATTTTTGATTCATCATAAATTGGCCATGCTTGAGCATGAACACTGTAATCTCCGCCATTTAACTCCCAAAGCTCCTCTGAAATAAAAGGCATAAATGGTGCTAAAACTTTTATAAATTCCATCCACAATTCCTTCGAAATATACCCAGTCTCTACTACGGTATTAATAAACTCCATAATCATTGCTACAGCTGTATTAAAACTTAGTGCTTCTATATCTTCTGTCACTTTTTTTAACATTTGATGATACTTTTTTATTACTCTTGAATCATCTTTTTCATATTTCACAAGTTCAGTATTAATACGCCATATTCTCTTAACAAACTTATGCATTCCAATTATTCCATTATCTCTCCAATCTCCGCCTTGTGAGAAATCTCCCATAAATCTGAAATACATTCTCATTGTATCTGCCCCAACTTTCTCAACCCATTCATCAGGATTAATTATATTTCCTTTTGACTTACTCATCTTTGCCCCATCTTTTGTAATAAGTCCGTGTCCAAAAAAGACTTTAAATGGTTCTTCGAATTCCAACATACCTTGATCATGCAACACCATAGTGATAAATCTTGCATAAAGCAAATGTAAAACCGTATGCTCTTTCCCTCCAATGCATTTATCCACTGGCAACCATTTCCTCATTCTTTCGGTACTAAATGGTTCATTATCAAATTCGGTACACGGATATCGAAGAAAGTACCAGCAAGAATCTACAAATGCATCCAATACATCTGTCTCTCTTTTCGCATCTTTATCACAATTTGGACATTTAACGTTAACAAAGTCGTTATCTTTTGCTAGAGGTGGTTTTCCACTCCCATCTGGCAAGATGTCGTTAAAATTGCTAATGTCGGGCAACAGCACCGGTAGATCAGTCTCTTCTACTGTTTGCCAACCACATTCATCACAATAGATCATTGGGATCGGTGCTCCCCAATATCTTTGCCTTGAAACACACCAATCTCTCAAATTATAGCTTACGGTTTTCTTCCCATAACCTTTCTTTTCTAAATAATCCACCATCTTACCAATCGCATCTTTTGGAGTTAATCCATCTAAAAATTCAGAATTAATCATGCGGCCTTCATCTTCAAATACATAATCGGTAGCATAAAAGTCATTTGATATTATCATTGAATATACATTTGAAATGTCTTTCACACTTGGTTCCATTGCCTTACATTTATCCATGATACTTTTGGCAGTTGAAGAACTTAATACGATCTCTTCGTCAGGAAAGATGAATCGATCTTCGAGAGATACAACTTCACACCAATAGCCTTCTTTTAAATACTTTTTGACCAAAGCTACATAATCATCAACCTTTTCATTTTCGATCATGACTTCATAGCTACCCATATTATTT
>JAGQLF010000047.1 GCA_020429545.1 Candidatus Dojkabacteria bacterium | reverse complement strand
ATAATGGGAAATATATAATCAAGAAGAACCAGTAGTTATCGAAGATATAATTCCTCATTCACATAAGGAATCAGAGCCATAATTATTGCATGCTCATAAAGCTGAGTTCTAGTGATTACATCATGTGTAAGAATTCCCACAGATCCATTGGCTTGCTTGGAGTTTTCTTTCTTAAACACAATATCATCAGCATCACCAAGTTCGTAACCTTGATGAATAAGCTCTGAAACTCTGTCTGGCAAAGTAAAATCTGAAGTTCTACTTTTACTTACATAACCATGTTTATTTATAATTACAATCCAAGCAAAACTCACTAATTTACCTTTTTCATCTTCTAAACCTCCTTCAATGCCTACCCAATAGTCAGCACCCTCTTGTTCTTTCTTAGCGTTTAGCGCTCTATTAGTTGCACCCTCCACTGTTTCTTTATTTGACATTGGTTGATCTGAAACGTTAGATGGAACAGATATTCCTTCAAACTCAAACTTTTGATCTTTAAACATTTGCCCAAAACCAAGTTTAGTTGTTTCAATTTTTACAGGATTTTTTGAAGCGATAATTACTTTTTTCATTTCTAACGATATAATTTCAGTATTATTACATACTTTTTTAAATTTATGAAAACTAGATGTAAATGGGCACAAAATTCTTTTCCTGCATACGTTAAATATCACGATGAAGAATGGGGAGTAAAGGTGCATGACGATAAAACACATTTTGAATTCTTAATTTTAGAAGGTGCTCAGGCAGGTTTAAGCTGGTCTACAATAATAAAAAGAAGAGAAGGGTATAGAAGGGCATTTGCTAATTTTGATGTTAATAAAGTCGCAAAATTTAGCGAAAAAGATTATGAAAGATTAATTAATGATCAAGGGATAATCAGAAATAAGCTGAAGATTAAAGCTGCAATAACTAATGCTCAAATTTTTTTGGAGATACAAAAAGAATTTGGAAGTTTTGATAAATACATTTGGCAGTTTGTTAATGGGGAAACTATTGACCATAAATGGAACGGAGTAGACTATCTTCCACCAACAACAAAAGAATCTGATGAACTAAGTAAAGATTTAAAGAAAAGAGGAATGAAATTTGTTGGGTCAACAATCATGTATGCTCATATGCAAGCATGTGGATTGGTTAATGATCATGAGATTAATTGTTTTAGGTATTTACCCTGTAGGAGCGACGTCGACGTCGCTCCTACAGTTTGAATTAAGCATACCCTGCACTCAGCTCATCATCAAACTCTTTATGAAAGATTGCATTATTAATCTCATCATCCGAAGTAGTCGTACTTAACTCATTTATACCAACCTTTCTTATTACATCAATTGCTGCTGCCTTTACTGAATTTAATCCTTCGCCTGCAATAATATCGAAATCATAGTTGTTATATTCTCTGGTGTAAATTTCTGCTGTTGTATTTAAATTATCTTTAGCTAATCTATCATAATGGAGCGTGAAGGGAGTTATATCTAAATTTATTTTACATGTCTCTATAAATTTCTCAATTTCGTCTTTTTCTCTAATATGTACAAAGAAAATTCCTTCTGATTTAGAATTGATTTGAGAGACAAGATATTTAAGAGGTTTATCTCCATCTTTAATCATCTTTGCTTTCAGATCAATCATTAAATTTCGTTCAGTTTCTCCTTTTGTTTTGCCATCCCATTGCCCCGTTTTAAAAAGCTCATCTTTAATTGGGAAAATTGAGCTGAAGCTATATACAAGAATATCTGCTTCTTTAAGCATTGCCCTAACGGCTTTTATAAAAGTATTTTTACCGCTTGTTGCTGGTCCGTTTATTACAATAATTTTCTTCATAAATAATCTGATATCCTTATTATTTTATTATCTTTGTCTTGTGATAAAAAATCTATTATAAATCTATTCACTGCATTATATAAAAGCTCTAGTTCTTTAGTTTCCAATACATTTGCATTGTAAACTTTAGCTGATCCAACTACATCACGTAGAGTATTTATTTGATTTTTGATACAACGCTTTGCAATACTTACTAATAATTCAGTATCCTCTTCTTTCTCACCAAAATTCTCAGCATAATAATCAAGTGCAAACAGAATAGATGAATCAAATCTTAGAGATTTAGGAAATGTTATAGTATGATTTTCATATATTTCACCTTGAGTTGAATCGAAATAGGTTGGAACATTTACTCTTGGATTGGTTAAAAACCTTATTCCATAATTAGATCTAAACTGATTTCTTACATAATTTGAAACTAATCCAATTATTGTAGAATAAAAACTTTCAATATCCATATCTGATAACAATTCTATTTTTAGAGGACTACCAAACGATGGTATCAAATCAATACCATCTCTAACTGTCTTTATATTAAGTCTAAGACAGTCCCATATCAGTAAATCTTTTTGGTATGCAGTAGCTTCTTCACTACTTATAAACTCTATACAATCTATAATTGAAGAGTTTAGTCCATTATGCTGAGGGTAAAGAATCAACTGAAAGGCTTTTAGCATTATAAATGATACAACTCCATCTTCAGGAAAAATATCTTCATTCATAAGCTTTTTAGTTTGATTTAGCCTAGGATGTTTGTAATCTTCAATTAGAGAAGGATAGTCTAAAATACACACTTGATCCAAACTAATTTCATGTTCACCTGTAAATATATTTATTATATTATCTGGAGAACTATCTGACATAAGCAGTCTTTAATTTTAGTTTCTAACTATTATTGTCTTGATCCACATCTTCAGCTGTTAATTCCATGCTTTCTCCACTTATTTTTAGTACATCTTTATCAATTTTATTTAGCTCTTTATTTGCTGAATTGTATGCATTAACTGTTGTTCCTAAATGCTTTCCAACTTTTGCAAAATATTCATCATATGCTTTGATGTGTTTAGCCAATTTTGACACGTTTTCTTTAATTTGCAAGGCAGATTCTTCAATTTTTAACATTCTTAAACCTTGAAGTACTGTTTGAAGATATGCCAAGAAAGAAGTAGGAGAAACAATAATTACATTCTTTTCTGTAAATGCGTAAGAAATTAGATCTGCAGTATTTACTTTTAGAGTTCCCACTTTATTTACTAAAAGATCGTAATAAATTCCTTCTGATGGAATAAACATAAAAGCAAATTCCATTGTTCCTTCATCTGGTCTAATATACTTTGAAGTCTCATCTATCCTTTTCTTTAAATCATTTTTAAACTCTTTTTCCAAACCTTCTCTAACTACAGGATCATCTTCAGTTGCAATTCTGTTGTAGTTTTCTAGTGAGAATTTTGAATCAATTGGAACAATTTTATCTTTCACAAAAACAACTGCATCAACAATCTCGTTATTATTAAATCTATATTGCATTTGAAAACTTTCTGGTGGAAGAACATTTTTTAGAGTCGTTTCTAAAAAATATTCTCCAAGAACTCCCCTTTGTTTTGGATTTTTAAGAATTTTTTCTAGAGAATCCATCTGTTTTGCTAAATCTGCAACTTGTTCATTCGTTTTTTTAATGCTTGTTAGCTCTTTTGTAACACTCTCAATTGATTGAACAGAATCTTTAAGTTGTTGCTGAACAGAACGTTGAGAAATCATAAAGTTATTCTGCATTGATTTATTTGTATCAGAAAATTGTTTATTTAAAAGCTCATTTTGAGAACGCAATAAATCATTAATTTCTCTTCTTGTTCGCTCAAGCCTTTCTTCTTGTTGTCTTATTAATAATAGTGATTCTTTATCTGAATCAGATTTATCTTCTTTTTTAGAAATCTTTACAGCAATGTAGAGTAGAATCAAAAGTGCGGCTATTCCAATCAAAATTAATAGCGGATTAGACATAAAAAAAGATCAGTAATAAATACTGATCTAGTTTAACAGAAAAACATGCTTTTTAAATATTGCTTATACTATATAAAGAAACTTAGTTTTGCCATTTTTAGACAAGTCCCAAAAGTTTGAGTTTGACTCCAATTCTTTTTTCCAACTTGCATGGTATCTAGGTGAAGAGTCTAAAAGGAGAAAACACCTCAATGACATTTCAGGTAAGACTGTTTCCCCAAAAGTTAGCAACCTCTTAGCTAATCCTTTTCCCTCGTATTCTTCATAAACTTGTATGAATTCAGAATACAAGTGTGTGTATCCCCAAGACTTCAATTTATTATACAATTCGTCTCCAATCCAAGTAGCATCTCTTTCGTCTAACTTTGACTTAGAAAAAGCACAGAAGCCCATACAGTCTAATGTGTCAGGATCAAAAGCATATATATTAATTTTAATAGGGTTATGCTCAATTATGATTCCACAGCCAAGCTCGAAGTTATATTCTTGAACTGTAACTGACCCATCAATTCTTCTTTCAGGATTAACTCTTTTAAATCCCCGAAGTATCTCAGCTGAAACTTCTTTATCTGCCTGATAATCAGTAATAACATCAATAGTACTTTGTGTTTGATCAATAGTTTCCATAGGTTTTAAGCTTCGTTATAAAAGTTTGGATCTTCTTGATCAAATTCTCCTTGATCAAATTCATTAATAGATTTCTCTTGAATTGAATGAGAAACAATACGAGATTTATATGATTTCCCGTCTGCATGTATAACATAGTAAGTTCCATCAAAATGACCATAGTATAAGTATATTTTGTCGTTCATAATGTCATAAGCCAATAATGCACTTTTACATTTATACGCTTCAACTAAATACATCATTGTATTGCTATAACCTACAGACTCAATTTGATGCCCAAAATCTTCATTTTGATATTCACCTATTTCTTTTTGATCAAAATCATCAAAACCTCCAATAGTCATTTGTGTCACTTAAAACTGATAACATTATACTACACTTGGGTCCAATATGTCATCAGTATATAGCAGCAAAGTATTCCCTCGTAGAAAACCTTATTTCAAGGTATAATTAGCAGTTTATGAATAACAAAGACAGAATTAGAAATTTTTGTATTATTGCCCATATCGACCACGGTAAGTCGACTCTTGCTGATCGTTTAATTGAGTCAACTGGTACAATAACTGCTCGTGAAATGAAAGATAGAGTACTAGATACGTTAGAACTAGAACGTGAAAGAGGTATTACCATCAAATTACAAACTGCTAGATTAATACATAAGTACAATAAAGATTCCAGAAGCCAGATGCCAGAACTTAATCAAGATGATAATAAAACTGGAATCTGGAATCTGGAGTCTGGAGAGTATATTTTAAATCTTATCGATACACCCGGTCATGTTGACTTTAGTTATGAAGTATCACGTTCAGTTGCAGCCTCTGAAGGAGCATTGCTTTTAATTGATGCATCTCAAGGAATACAAGCACAAACATTAACAACAATTTATAAAGCAATGGAATATGATTTAACAATTATTCCTGTTTTAAACAAAGTAGATTTACCAAATGCAGAGGTAGATAGAGTAAAAAGAGAAGTTATAGAAACATTTGGATTTAAAGAAGAAGAGATAATACTAGCTTCTGGAAAGTCAGGAATTGGAATAGAAGAAATTTTAGATGCAGTTGTTGAGAGAGTACCATCACCAGATAAACACAATAGCTTAATCTATTTACCTACAATGGACTCTAATAATGAAAAAGATCTAGCTGCAACAAAATGTTTAATCTTTGATTCTTTTTATCATGAGTACATGGGAGCAGTTTCTTTAGTTAAAGTTGTGTCTGGTTCATTGAAAAAGACTGATATTCTTTACACGATTGGAACAAAAGCAAAAATTGATCCTGTTGAAATTGGATATATGGTGCCATCAATGCTTAAAACTGATGAATTATCAGAAGGTGAGGTTGGATATATTGCAACAGGACTAAAAGACATTTCAGACGTGCATACAGGAGATACCTTAACCATTTGGAAGGAGAATAAAGATCATGCAACTGTAAGCCCTCTAATGGGATATCAGGCTCCAAAACCAATGGTTTTTGCTAGTTTATACCCAGTTGAAGCAAGCGATTACCCTCAGTTTGCTGAAGCGTTAGAAAAATTAGCTCTAAACGATGCAGCACTAACTTTTGAAAAAGAATATTCACAAGCTCTTGGAACAGGTTTTGTTTGTGGATTTTTAGGTTTACTTCATCTTGAAATTACTCAAGATAGGTTAGAGAGAGAATTCGGTATTGATCTAATTAGTACAATTCCAACTGTAGAGTTTAAGGTAAAACTTTCTACGAGAGACTATTCAAAAGTACCTGATATAAATGTAGGAAAAATTAACGAAGAAACAAATGTAGCAACAATAAGAACTGCAGCTGAATTTCCAGATGGCAGTTTATACGAAGAAGTTGAAGAACCTTGGGT
>JAGQLF010000046.1 GCA_020429545.1 Candidatus Dojkabacteria bacterium | reverse complement strand
CAGGATTTACTTCAAATATATCAAAAACTTTGTATACATACTCTTCACCTTCCCAGTAGATACTAAATTCGTCTCCGATTTTCATTTTATCTAAATGGTAAAAAGTTATTGGACCAGATGAATATAAAAATCTGTGAGCTACAATTACAGTGTTACCTCCGATTACTGGATTTGATGTACCTGGTCTATGCCACAAACCCAAATCTAGGGCTTCTCTATCTCCTTCATTAATTTCTCCATCTACACCAATTTGAGGAATAACTAATCTATTTTCTTTTGGCAATCCTTTTTCTGGTATAAATCCAATAGGAGCTAGTTTTGTTGGATAAACATATTCGTCTGCTTTTGCCTTAGTCACACTAAATTTAATCTCTGGGATAACAGGCATTAAGGTAATATACATTCCAAGAAAGAAAACTATAAATGAAAGAATAAGATTAGTATATTTCAAACCTTTTAAGTACATAACCAAAATCTAATTAGATAGTCTAATTTACAGTAAGCTCTTATGATCGGCAAGATTTTCAATAAATTTCTTTTCTGTCCTAAATGCATTTAGCTCAATCACCCCTATCATTATAATAAGTCCAATTAAAATTGTTTGTGAAATATTAATGCCAGTAGCAGCCAATACTTTACCAGTACTTACAGATGCTGTACTTGCGGATAAGCCATTAACCGATCCGCTATTTTCTTCAAAAGGGTTTGATAAACTAACCTCATTAGATTGAGTAGAAACTCCGGAAACTTGTCCTAAATTTGCAGTTTTTATTGTATCATCAAAAATTGTAACGCCAGTTATATTGCTATTGTTTGATGAACCGCTATTGCTTGTAGTAGGAGTAGATTCAATAACAATATCTGCATCAGATTCTGCTTCTTGTGGAGTTGTATCCAATGGCTCTATTTCAGGATCAACAGTTTCTTCAGGTTGTGTAACTTCAACAGGGGTAAGTGTAATAGAAAATGAACTCTTTGCTGAAGACTCAGTCAGAGTAAGAACTGTCTCTTTTTCAGATTCTTGCTGTAGCTCAACCACTACAGGTTTAGGTACATCACCAGAAAGAATAAATGTTACTTGTTTTGTACCAAGTATTTCCCCTTTACCACCATCCTGAGAAAAAACAGTGATTGATAAATTATATGTACCAGCTGCTGGATACCATGCATCATAGTGATTTAGACTATTATTGATGATTGCATATGGTAAGGCATTTTCAACTCTATAACGGTTATTTCCGTTTAACCCAAAAACTACGCTTCCAATAGTGCCAGGGTTAACATCAACCTTTAGCGTAAATGGATTATCGCCTTTTTCGAAAGTAATCTCTTCTCCACCAGTGATTTCAATAAACTCTTTTCTAGTAGTTGTATCTACTAAATATATTTTTATATCTCTTTCACTAAAATTAGTTTCTTTGGGTGTTTCTTTGGGTTTATTTGTATTATTGTTAGAAGAATTACTATTTGGGCTCGTATTGGTGTTGGCAGGTTGGTTGTTATTACTCACATTATTTTGATTTTGTTCGCCATTATTTGATTGACTTTCTTTTACAATTTCTTCACCATCATATAACCCCGTAGCAAAAATAGTGTTTTCAAATGGACCCTCAAAACCTTTTGGATCAAACAATACTGTAACATTTACAGTAGCAACATTTCCTGGTTCCAAAACTGGAAAATCATTAAATAAATCGGTTTTGTTTACTCCGTCAAATTCTTCATTAAAAGCGTATTCACTTTGAATATTTGTAATATTGAATTCGTTAAGAGGAAATGTGCCGTTGAAATCTGCTTTTAGCTTAAGATTGTTAATAGGCTTTGATTTATTGTTTTTTGCAGAAAACTTGTAGGTTGCTTGTACAAACCCATCTTGTTCAATGATATTTGAAATATCGCTTGAAATTATAAGATCTTTCTCATCAGAAGATGTATTTGCCCCAAGTACTTGAGAGTTATCAGTACCATTAAATTTGATGTATATATTTCCAAAAGCTATCGTAAATGCACTAAAAAAAAGTGCAAAAGCTACAAGACTTGACCTTAATATTATGTGTTGTTTTTTCATGGCCACAAAAAAATAGATGCTACATTATGCAGACAAAAATACTAATTTGCAAGAAAATGTCTAAAAAGATTAACTATAAATACTCTGCTGAATATAGAATGTCGATTCTAGTTAAGAACAAAGAGGTTAATTTTTGACGACGAATACAGATGGATAAAGTCCTCCTTGCGTAACCTGTATTTCTTGAGTTATTTCAAAGCTCGATTCAAAGCATTCTCTAAATAAGTTTTTTTCTTGAGTAATACAAACGATCATTCCATCTTCTTTTAAAATGATTCCAGCAATCTTTGCAAGCGCTCTATAAATCTTTATATTTTCTTCATGATTTCCAGTTCTTACTCCAAATGGTGGATTCGTTATTATTTTTGTGACTGAGTTTTTTTGCAGTTTTAACTGAGATATATTACTTCTAAAAATAGTCATTTGTTTCTTAGAAATACCTGCAGCGGACATGTTTTTTGTTGTCATATCTACTGCAGTTCCTTTTACATCAGATGCGAGTACTTTTTTTGGTTTAAAGTATTTAGCTGCTGTTACTGCAATTGTTCCTGCGCCACAGAAAGGATCTAGGACCGTATCAGTCTCATTAACATCTGCAATCATACAAAGTATATATGCTAGTGATGGGTTGATTCCTGCAGGAGAAGTTTCCACTTTCCACTTTCTTCTAAAAAGGTTTTTCGTTATTGAGTTTTCTTTTTTGATTCTTAAAGCTGAATAAAGAGTTTCAAAATCCTCAACCATTTCATTTGGGTGAGAAAACTGAATTAATTTCTCTGAAGAATCAATTACATTTGCTCCTGGAAACTTATCTAAAAGTTCAGCTAAAACAAATTCTTTGGTGCCTGGTATTATTTCGAGTTCATAATTCATGAACTAATTTTCGCAGACTAGCCAATAATTTGGAAGTATAACCTAAAATTGCTAAATCATATGAAACTAACATCATAAAAATTCCTAAATAAAATCCTTTTCTCAATTCGATGCCAGTGTTTGGAAGTTTAGTTAAGTTTTCTATAGTGTTAGTTTGATAAGGAACATTAGTATCCTCCTGTGTTGGTTCAGTGGGTTGTGTTATTTCTTGGGGCACTTGAGCATTTTCTATATCGTTTTCAAAAACATCTCCAAGGTCACTGTTTGAATTATCTTGTTTTTTGATTAAATTATCATTTTGTTCTTTAACAATATTTTCGCCGACAGGTTCTTCTTCAGGCTTAGTTAAACTAAAAGATACGCCGCCTTCTCCTGTTATTCTAGATGCTTGTTCAGCTTCTTGAACAAAGAAGTTAACTGTATCAGAATAGACTAGTTCTCCCTGTGCATTCTTTCCTGAGTAGACTAACACATCTATACTGTACTCTCCTGCTGAAGTATTCCAGCCAAGTTGCGATAGCAAGCTATCATGTATTGTGTATGGCCAGTAACTTTCTGTATCATCACTAGGCATTGCTCCTGAACTAAAGACAATACTGCCACGAAAAACCATGTTAGGTATTGCTTTAAATGTAAAATTTCCTATAGATTGATTAATTGTCATTCCATCTATAAAAGACGATGAAGATTCATCTTGGGTTATAATTTCATAGCTTAATGTAAGTCCAGTATAATCGAGCTCTTCTTCCGGAACATTATTCTCTGAATCGGATGTTTCGGTCTCGGTATCTGAGTTAGATGGGGGAACATTGTTTTCTTGAGGTGTTGACTCATTATTCTCCGAATTATCTGTATTTGGATTTTCCGCATCAATATCCGAATCATCTGAAGAGAGTTCCATATCGTATCCGAGAACGCTCACCGAATTATTAAAAGGACCTTCAGATTCTCCAGGTAAAAAGGATAGTGTAAGCTGTATGGTTTTTGTTTCACCAGGTTCAAGTAAATCGGTACCATCGAGCAGTTCTAAATCATTTTGACCATCAAAATTTGTATTTAAGCTTAAGCTTTGACTATTAATGTTAAGTAAAGAAAAATTGTATTCAGAAAAATAACTTAAAAGATCATTTTGTGCCTCGATATTATATACAATACCATCGGTTGGGTTTGTGAAAGAATATAGATACTCAACAGTGTAGGTTAGGTTATCTTCCGACGTTAGACTTTCAACTGAGATTGATGCATCAAGAGTTAATGCTTCTCCAACTCCTTCTATTCCACTCTCACCAAAGTAACCAGAAAAGTTATCTTTATTAGTTGAAAAAATTATAACTAAAGCAGAAACTACAAGAAGTATAAGAGCTAAAAGTAACAATGCGAATGGCTTTCTATTGTTCATATTAATTTAAGACTTATCTTTTAGAATACAGCTTTAAGCTAATCTTCTCAAGGTCTTAAATGCTTTTCCATTATTATTAAATCGAGATAATCATTACCTGATTTAATGTGACGTCTCTGATTTCCGGAAACAGAATATCCAAATTTTTTATATAATTCTATTGCTTTTGTCTGAGTTGAAACTACTGAAAGAGCAATTTTGACTATTTCTTCCCTTTCTTTTAAAACAGTGTGAATATGTTCAAGAATTTTTCTTCCAATACCTTTTCCTCTATGCTCTTGATCGACAAAAAACCATACAAAATCTACAGAATGTTGCTGTTTTATTTTTCTGGAAAAATTAAGTCCTGCCATTCCTACAATAATTTCATTTTCTTGAGCAAAGTACATATGTGAATATAGCCCAGCTAAATAATCACTAAGGTAGTTTTGCCACCAGTAATTAGAACAACTGGCATACTCTTCGTAGTTTACAGAAAATGCATTTGGGTCAGACCTGAGTGCCTTTAACATCATTGATTTTATATTCTCAAAATCAGTAATTACTGCCTTTCTAATTTCCATTTACTAACGATGTAATCAAATTTTTATAATCAGGATAGATTGCTTCCCAAGTAAAGTTTTTAACAAATTTTAGATTATTCTGGATAATTTGATTTCTTTTGTTGTCGTCGTTAATAATATCGTTCAATATAGTTGACAGTTTATGATCATCACCAAATTCAAAAGCATACCCAGAGTTTTTATTAATTAACATCTCCCAGGCTTGATTTTGATATGTTGTAATAATCACGTTCCCTTTTGCCATTGCTTCAAGTAATGCTATTCCTGTGGCCTCCCATTTACTTGGAAGAATATTTATTTGGGATTTCAAAAAAGCTTCATCTCTTTGCATATCAGTAGGAGCATAAATTATTCTTGTATATTCTTTCAAATTTTTCTGCTCTATTATTTCTAATATTTTTTTTGTATATGCCCCTGCTCTTCCCATAATCCAAAACTCTATTTTTTCTAAGGATGCTTTATCAAGTCTATCCATTGCTAATAGAACTGTTTGAATACCTTTATACCATTCCATTCTATTCAAATATGTAATTATAATCTTTTCATTTTCTTTGTACTTGGGAGAAATTGGCTCAATATAAGATTCATCAATTCCATTCGGTATTGTAAAGATTCTATCTTTTGGAATTCGATAATCCTTATTTATCCACTCTTTTTGCTTATCTACAACTGCAATTACTGCATCATATATAAAAGGTAGAACTATTTTTAGCACAGAAGTGTAAATCTTTTTTAACAAACCTCTAATTCCGCTTTTAGTAAAAGCCATAAAAGGTCCGTGAGGAGTATTAATAATCTTTACTTTTTTATCGAACAATCTTTTAAAAATCAAACAAAATTCAACCCAAATAAAGCCAAATCCAGATACATGAATTATATCTGCATCACTTTTTAATAAATCAGGTAACAACTTTGGATAAAATCCAAGATACAACCATGAATTTAGTGACCAATGCCTAATTATTTTCAATCCATTATAATTTTTTTCCCAATCTAAATTTTCACCATTGAATTTAACGTTTGTTGTAAAAACAATTACATCATTTCCGTTTTTAGCAGCTCTAATAGCAAGGGACTCAATATTTTTTTCTGCACCACCTTTGAAAGGGTGAAATCTAGGAATTATATATAAAATTTTCATTAGTTGTTTGATTTTACAAATTATAGCCTAGAGATACATAAATATGAATCTACAAAACAGAATGCTACAATAGGATATTATTTGTTATCAATTTATTAATGAAAGAAATAAAGAAAATAGACCCTATGTCTATGGGAAAGGTAATGGGAGGAATATACGCTCTTTTTGGGCTACTTTTTGCAGTTTTAATGTTATGCTTTGCATCATCTTTATCTTCAGCAGTGGATTCAAATGCAGGGGCAAGCGTACTTTTTGGAGGAGGAATACTTTCATTAATTTTTTTGCCAATCTCTTATGGAATTGGAGGATTAATAGGAG
>JAGQLF010000045.1 GCA_020429545.1 Candidatus Dojkabacteria bacterium | reverse complement strand
ACCTACCTTTCAAATATGGCAGGGCCGGAAGGATTTGAACCCTCACGAGCGGTTTTGGAGACCGCCATGCTACCATTGACATCACGACCCTATGGGCGGATTTAGTTTTTAAACTTCACCTTTTTCACATCAAATGGGATGTGTTTTCTTAGTTTCTTACTAAATTTGCTAATCTTTGTATCAGCCAATTTATCGTAAGCTTCTCTAGTTAGTCTCATTGTATAGTGTTCTCCTGTTTCATTAGAAAACAATCTATATACTATTCTTTTTGATTTTTTCTTTGCTGCCATGGTTAATCTGAACTCATAAATAGACTTGATGATTTTAGCATAAAAGGTGTCTAGTAGGAAGAGCAAATAATAGATAATTGTAAATTACTGATTGCTAATTGCACAGATCTAAAATCTAATAAAAACTTATAGATTATATTCTACCCATTTTTTATCGAGTTTTGATTGTAATCTAAGAAAAGTAGAGCCGTTGGTTTGAATGTGAACTGTTCCCAGAAGGTCAGTTCTATAAACTGTCAAGCCGTAACCATCAATTATACTCAATGTTTCGGTCGATGGATGACCATAAGAATTATTGTGTCCTACTGATATTAGCCCAAATTTGGGTTTAATATTATCCAATAACTCCTCTGATGTGGATGTTTTACTACCATGATGACTCAGTTTTAACGCATCAACATCACGACTCTGTAGATCAGTGATAGCTTTTAGCTCATAATTTTTAGATAGATCGCCCATGGTTAAGAGATTAAAGTCTTTATAGATTAGTTCTAGAGAGATTGATTCATCGTTTTTTTCTTCAGTGTAAAAGTCTTTTATTGGCTGGTCTGCATCACTATGCAAAGCATTGCTTTCAGGCCAAATAATGTTGAACTTTAAATTATCAAAAATAAAGTCATTCTCTGAGTTAAGCTCTGCTTCTATGATATTCTTATCTTGAATAAGCTGGTTTAGTGTATCATAAGCATCACTTTCGTTTTTATCTTCTTTTAGGAATATATATTTCGCATCATATAGATTTAGAATTTCATCTGCGCCTCCATAGTGATCAAAGTCAGGATGGGTTATTAGTAAAAAACCAAGATTATTATTAAGTAAGGGCATAATGTTTGAAATTTCTGTTGCTGCTTTCTCATCCCTACCAGTATCAATAACTATCCAGTAGTTATTTGGTGTTTTGATAAGCATTGAATCTCCTTGCCCAACATCTAAAATGTAAATGTCTAAGATCCCTACATTTTTTCGAGCATCTAATGAGGTGGCGATAATTATTGAGAATAGTAAAAGCAAGGACATTAATATTCCCACCTTAGTTTTTGAACTTTTGAGAAACATTTTTTTTATCAATATAAATTAGGATAGATATAATTATAAATACAAAAACAAGCACTACGATACTTGAACTTGTACTGGATAGATTTTCATTACTAAGTAGAGTAGCAGTATTAAAGAAAAATGAACAAATAATTTTTACTATAAATATAAATAAGTTAGCTAAGATATTTGTGCTTATCCTGCTTATTAATAATAAACAAACTCCTAGATACATTATTATTGGAGTAAGTGGAACTAAAATTAAGTTTGAAAGTGGTGCTATTAAAGACACTTTTCCAAAGGCAAAAAAAGACACAGGAGTAGTTCCAGTTAATACACTAAGTGTTGCAGAAAGCGGTTCTGATAAAACCTCAGGAATATTCCTTTTATCAAACCAAAGGCTAAAATTTTCTGAAAATATAAATAAGCAAGATGTAGCGATTAGTGATAGCTGAAAGCTAATGTTTTTATAGTAAAGTGGATAGCTTAACAAAATTAAGCTAGCTGAGGCTAAGATTAAAAGTACTACAGTTGGCTTTCGGCCAAGCTCTTTTCCGATAATTAGTAACAAAAGCATATAGAAAGCTCTAAGTGCGGGCAATATGTGTACTCCAATAAGTAAAATATAAAGAAAAGTAACGCTTAGAGAAATGATATTTCTATAAGTTCTTTTTAGAAGAAAAAGAACAGATTTGATTGTTGTATATACAATCATCACATTAAAGCCAGACGCAGAGATTATATGGGTTAAACCTGTGTTTTTCAGAATCTCTATTGACGTATCTGATATGCCTTCGTTTGTGCCAAACAGCATACCATTCACTAATCCGGCGTGCTCAGGTGGTAAAAGGTTATTTAGTTCTGTTATAAAATTTCTTCTAACACTTTGCAAAGAATAAAGAGTTCCTGAGTTTTTAACTGAAAATATTTCTATAATTTCTAGTTTATATAAAACCTTTTTTGAGATTAAATGGTCTTCATATTTTTTTAGTTCAGGTTGAAATTTATGATACGTAATTTGAGCACTGGCTAAAATCTTGCTTCCGACTTCAAGCTTAAATGATGTAGGAATTTCAGCTATTGCATTGCCATAAATACCCTCAAGTTTGACAATAATCGATTGCGAATAATCGTTTTTGATAGGTGGCTCTACTACTTCTAAATTTACGTTTTCAAAATATTCATTCATAACTTTTGCGTCATCCAGAAGCTTTAGACTATGTTGTATCCAAATAGTTCCTAGTAGTAGTCCAGTCAATAAGAAAAATGAACTAATAATTCTAAATCTTAAAATAATTAGTGTTACGGAAAATAAAAGTATTACGAGTAATGAATTAGAAATAATTCCTAAAATAAGACCAAAACAAAAAAGAACAGCTAAGTGACTTTTTAGTTTAGCAAGATTACGATTAAATCTACGAAATCTGTAGAGCGCATATTTTGGTATAGTCATTATAAAGATACTAGGGGGCTTATTTTATCAAGTGTAGCTTGTCCGATTCCTTTTACCTTTAGTAAATCGTTAATTTTATTATAGGGCCGATTATTAATAATTTTGCTAGCAGTTGCCGAACCAACTCCAGGTAATGTTTCTAGCTCAGTAGAAGATGCAGTATTGATATTGATTAGTGCATTAGTTGATTGAGTGTCTTGATCCGTTACGTTGTCTTTTTTGACAACAGTTTCTTTAGCTGGAATGAAAATATGCTCGCTGTCTTCAACCAACTTGGCTAAATTAATGCTTTTAGCAACAAATGCCTCGTCCGTATTATTGTTAAAACCTTGAGCCATCATAACTAAGTCGATTATGCGGGTAGACTGATTAATTTCATATACTCCAGGCTTTGTAACTGCACCAGAAATATAGGCGTAATCAGTATCTAAGAAATCAAATTCTGGTGCTTTAGTGAATTGTATTTGAGGAATATCTTGATTCTGGTATTTGTACGCAAGGACAAATCCAAACAAGAACAGAAGTGCTACAAACGTCAAAGCGATGTTTTGGACAACTATTTTTTTCTTCATAGAAAATTATTTTGTAAATATCACCAAATTATTGAGGATTATTTGTTGTACAGGCCGAGGAATGTTTTTATCTGACGAATCTACCTGTACGTTTTGTAGCTGGTTAAGTGTAGCAAATCCATCGATAACTTGTCCAATCACGGTATATTTTCCGTTCATCTCCGTTAGTCTCGGGTCTGATGAATCCGCTAGAACAATAAAAAATTGTGAGCCATTTGAATCTGGAGTATTAGAAGCCATTGCTAAAGTGTATTTAACTAAATTTACACTGTTTAAATTGGGATTAGAGTTAATTCCATAGTTGATCCTATTCTGAATTTGTTTCTCTGTCAGGTTTAATGTTGTAAGGTTAATTTCATCGTCAATAATATATCCAGGGTAGCCTTTTCCATCATTACTTGGATCAGAATCTAGAGTATTTCTATCACCACCTTGTATTAATAAGTCTTTAAATAGTCGATGAAACTGCGTTCCATCATAATAATTATTTAATGCTAAATAGACAAAATTGTTTACGTTACTTGGTGCATTCTTTTCAAATAAGTCAATAGTAACAAGATTGCCATTTATATACATGTTAGCTAAGTAATCTAAATTTGTATTAATTATCATTGCTGGAGGTGTATCAAATGTCTTCTGTATCTCTACATTTCTTTCTCCTTTATATACAAAAGGAAACAGCACATTTTGTGTAGTTAGTGCTAATACACCAAACATTATCAAAATGCCTATTAAATAAAGCCAAATTCTATTTTCTTCTTTGAACACATTAAAAAAGTAATGAGTATTTAGTAGTGAGTACTTAGAGTGTTTACCCGTATTAATTACTCAGTACTAAAGACTCAAGTACATTATCCCAGAAAATATAGTTTTAGTGAAATTATGAATTCTAAGTACTAATAACTAACAACTAAAAACTGTTTTTGGTAGCATATAAATATGACCGGATTAACTACATCTGAAGTATTAAAAAAACAATCCAGATATGGAAAAAACATAATTGCTTCATATCACAAAATAAGTGTATTAAATATACTATTTCGACAGCTTAAAAGCCCATTAATTTATGTATTATTCTTTGCTGCGTCACTTTCCGCATTACTAGAAGAGTATAGAGATGCAGGGTTTATTTTGTTGATAGTCATTTTTAATACTGGGTTAGGTTTTATACAAGAATATAAAGCGGAGAAATCATTAGAATCATTAGAAAAACATGTATCGAGACAAACAAAAGTCTTAAGAGATGGAATAAAGAAATACATAGAAATTTCTGAAATTGTACCAGGTGATATTGTTATATTGGAACCTGGTGTTAAGATTCCTGCCGATGGAGAGATAGTTTCATCAGCTGAGCTTTATGTTGATGAGTCATTAGTTACAGGAGAATCGGCACCAATTGAAAAATTTAAAAATAATGAAGTATTTATGGGTACACTTGTTGCACAGGGCTTAGGTGTAATGAAGGTAAGTAAAACAGGGGAAGACACTAAATATGGTCAGATCGCTCAGTCACTAGCACAACCAATCAATCCAGATACTCAGACAACAAGACAGCTAAAACAGGTAAGTCTGCTTCTTACTGTTGTAATAACCTTTGTATCGATTATTGTAGTTGTATTAGGTATAGTCAGAGGAATTTCGGTGGAAGAGATAATGCTTACGGGAGTAGCACTTGGTGTAGGAACAATTCCCGAAGGTTTGGTTATATCTTACACAGTTGTTTTAGCTCTCGGGATGAATAGAATAATGAAGAGAAATGCAATAGTTAAAAATCTTCCAGCAGCTGAATCGTTGGGAAATATTGATGTACTCTGTATTGATAAAACAGGTACTATAACTGAAGGCAAGATGAGTGTGAAGACAGTAGAAACAGAAGATATTGAAAAATTATTGACGGCAGTAGCAATATCAAATAATGATGCAAATTTTATTGATTCGGCTTTAAAAGCATATGTAATTGAGCAGAAAGATTCTTCTTATCTTGAATCAGTTCAACAGACCAGAGTGCAAATCTTTCCATTTTCTTCCGCTACTAAATATACAGGAGCTATTGGTAATCAGAACCTATATATGGTTGGTTCGCCTGAAAAGGTTATGGAAGCATGTAGAGGTAAAATGGATAAATGGGTAGATTTGATTCGTAAGCTGAGCAGGGAAGGAACGAGGATTGTTGCTGTAGCTTACAAACAGGTATCTGATAGTAAAATAGATAGAAAAAACTTTAATAATCTGCAAATGTTAGGGTTAGTTGGGATATCTGATCCTGTTAGACCAAGCACAATTCAAGCATTTGCATCGTTTCAAAATTCAGGTATATCCACAAAGGTAATAACGGGAGATTTAAAAGAGACTGCAGAGCATGTGTTAAAGATTGTAGGCTTTAACCTAAATAAAGATAATGTAATATCAGGGGCAGAGTTAGATGAGTTAAAAGGCACAAGAGAATATAAACTTAAAATAAATGAGTGTAAGTTATTTTATAGAACAACACCTGAGCAAAAGTTAGAGATTGTAAATGTACTTCAATCAAGTGGATTAAGGGTAGGTATGATGGGAGATGGTGTTAATGATTCTCCTGCAATAAAAAATGCAGAAATTGGAATTAGTGTGGATTCTGCGACTGACGTTTCTAAGGAAGCCTCTGATATAGTTTTGGTAGATTCTAATTTTGAAACAATTGTTAGTGCAGTTGAAGAGGGAAGAAATATTTTTAAAAACTTGAGGAAGATATTTATGTTTCTGTTTGGGGACAGTCTTTCAGAAGTGTATTTAATAGTTTTAAGTTTAATTTTCTTTAAACCACTTCCATTGTTGCCACTACAGATTCTATGGATAAATTTATTGGAAGATGGGCTACCAAGTGTTGCATTGGGATTTGAGAAAGCGAAAGAAAGCTATTTAGATAAAAAACATAAACCAGGAAAGCAATCTGTTTTGAACACTAAAATGGTAGGTATGATAGTTGTGGCAAGCCTGGTAACCGACACAATTTATTTCTTGTTTTATCTATATTTTTTAGAGCATTATTCTTATTCTATAGCACAAACAATGATGTTTGTTGGAATATCCATAAGTT
>JAGQLF010000044.1 GCA_020429545.1 Candidatus Dojkabacteria bacterium | reverse complement strand
CTTAGGAGAAGGAATCAGGCTATTTGAAAGTGATGGTGTCAAAGTCGAACTTGATAAAGTTGATGTCAAAGAATTAAGAGACGATTTGGTTCATATATATTATAGGGTTAAATACTGATTGTATGAAAACAGTTTTACTTACAGGTGCAACAGGTGGAATTGGTAAAGCTCTTGTTAAAGAGTTGGGTAGTCTTGGCTATATAATAATTGCTATAGATAAAGATGAATCTGAGCTTAATAAACTAAATTCTGAATTTAATAATATTAAATCTTATATTGTTGCTGATCTTTCTCAAGCACAAATCATACCAATTCTTGCTAAAGACTTAGAGTCAAATTATGATCATATTGATGTTCTAATAAACTGTGCGGGTGTTGGAATATATAATGATTTAGAAAATCTTACAGAAGCAGAATGGGATCTTACTTTTAACGTGAATATTAAAGCTCCATTTTTCCTTTCTCAAAAATTATTACCTTTATTAAGAAAGTCCGAAAAGCCAATAATTATGAATATTGGTTCAGAAGCAGGAACAAGAGGGCGCCCAGGTAGAAGCGTATATACTGCAACAAAGTTTGCAATGCGAGGATTTTCTTTAAGTTTAAGTCAAGAACTAAAAGATATAACAACTACTCTTATTACGTTAGGTAGTGTTATGACTAATTTTGGTAAATTGAATATTGATGAGAAAAAAGAACTTCAAAAAGAAGGAAAAAAATATCTAACTCCTGAAGAAGTAGCAAAAAGGTTGGTTGAGATTTTAGAAAGTGATGAAATTAAAGAAGAATATGTATTAAATCCCTAATGATCATTTCCACTTTTATTAAGCCAAACTCCAAAAAAGGACCTAAGATTGAAAAGCAATTAGATGGTTCTTTTATTATTTATACCCGAAATCCAGCAATAGAAAATAAAGCAAATGAAGATATTATCAAGCAACTTGCTAGATATTTTGAAGTAAATAAGAATCAAGTTAAATTGCTTAGAGGTGCTAAAAGTAAATTAAAAATATATGAAATAAATTAATTTTCTTTTTGCTCTATTATTTTTGATTTACACCCTCCGCCTTATCACTTCGTGGTTCGGCACCTCCCTCAAGGGAGGAACTATAGCCTATCTTCTCCTTGAACAACTGGTACTCCGTGATAAGAAATTTCTACCGTGTTTTCAAGAACCCCAATGATTTTCTTGTCTTTAATATCAATTTCTAGCATGGTTCCAAGAACAGCTTCTGGATTCCAATCCATTCCTGTAAAAATAAAATTACCCAATGAATAATAAATATGTTTATCTTTGTAAAGTTCGTGCTCTTGCCTAACATGTGGATGTGCACCAATAACCATATCTGCACCGCTATCAATTAAAAAATGAGCCCACTCTACTTGATAAGGATCTTGAACAGTATTATGTTCAAATCCCCAATGGGCATAAACAATAACCAAATCGGCTTCAGATTTTGCTTTTACTATAGATGCTGCTGTTCTCTCTTTATTAAAAGGTGCTGATCCTGGTTTGTTTACAGATGCATCTTGAGAATAACCTTCAATGTCATTTATGCCAATAAATGCAACCTTGATTCCTTTGATGTCTGCTACAAAAGGCTCAAAAGCTTCATCTAGATTGTACCCAGCGCCAAAGTAATTTATTTCATTTTCATCTAAAAGTTTTAGCATATCTGTCATACCACTTTCGCCATAGTCCATTGTATGGTTATTAGCTAGTGATACTGCATCTACACCTGCACTTTTTAAAATTCCAAGTGCTTCAAGAGGTGCGTTGAAAGTATAGTTTTTGTTTCTTTTTACTCCAACTCCTGGAGTTGAAATGTTTGTTTCTAAATTCAGAACAATATAATCTCCTCTTTCATAATGTCGAAGCATTTCTTGAAAAGGATTTATACCTTCATTTACAATATATTCTCCAACTTGTTCTGCAAGCATTGTATCGCCACTTACAAATATTTTTATTTCATTACTTATTTTATTAGTAAAATCTGGTTTGTTTAGTTCAATACCTAGTGGATCAAATATTTCAAAATTTTTATTTTTTAAAATATAGAAAGATATCAAACTTCCAAAAAGTATTCCTAAAAACAAAGTTAAAGGACTAATTATTGTGAATATCTTTTTTGGAATATTCATTTGGTAGCTATAATAAATTGATTAAAGTATACTAATTAAGTAAGATAATTGCTAAAAGTTATGTCATTCTGAGATTATCTAAAGATGAATTATTAGAAGTGTTTTCATGTTTCAACTAGTATGCCACATTTTAAATAGCATTTAGTGCAGACAGATCAACTGATAATTTTTTTTGGAATTTAAAAATTGATGCGAAATTTATTTATACCAACACAACAAAATAAGTATACGCCCAAGTTGCTACACAGGAACGCAATGTTGGTATACTCTTTTATATTAATCGGCTTTAATATATTATTTTCTCCATGGCTTGGAATTGCACCAGTAAGTGCGTCAATCACAATTGATGAGTTAATGACTTATCACAATCAGGAAAGAATAAAAGCAGGATTAGAGCCACTTACATTGAGTACTACTCTTTCTAGATCAGCAAGTGATAAGGCAAATGTAATGCTAGATCTAAATTGCTGGTCTCACTATTGTCCTCCAGATACAGAGCCTTGGGAATACTTTAAATCAGTTGGATATAATTATCAGCATGCTGGTGAAAACTTAGCAGAAGGATTTTCTACAATTGAAAGTGTAATGTCTGCATGGATGAATAGTCCAACTCATAGAGAAAATGTTTTAAATTCTAATTTTACTGAAATTGGTTTTGGCTTTGCATATGGTAACTACCAAGGTAAATCAAACAATACAATAATTACAGTTCATTTTGGAAAAAAATTCGAACTAGAAGATTTTCTTGAGCAAGATGTTTCAGTAACAGACATCAATAATATTAAAGACAATGAAAAGAATTATTTAGAAGAAGAAAATAGTGTTTCAATTAATAATTTAACTGATGGTCAGGTGGTAAATCAGAATGTGATTGAGGTAAATGGAAATGTTAATCCTCCAGATTCTACTGTTGGTGTAATCAGTAATACCGATGAAATTGGAAGAGTTGATGCAGAAGGCGACAATTATACTTTCAGATCTGCACCAGATATAAAAGACGGTACATATTCTGTAAGTGCACAGCTCTATAATGCAGATGGCTCAGTTGTTGCCAGATCTGAAGTATACAAAGTGGTTTTAGATGGTGAAGATCCTATACTTGATGAACGTAGCATTAATGTTAACCAAGCATTTGAAAACACTTTAATTATAGACTTTAAAACAACATCTGATACAGTTTCTGTTTCAGCAGATGTGCCAATTTCTAGTATACAAAAAGACGATATACTAAACAGATGGTATGTATCTTTCGATGAAGATAAAGTTTTTTTGAAACCAACACTTAAAATCAATATAAAAGATAGATCTGGTAATCAATCTGAATTTATACTTAATACTGAAGAAATATCTGAAATAGTTGCAAGGGTAAAATCAACATCTATAAATAACTATACGTTAAATGAGAATACCAACTTCATTTCTGGATTTATAGATAGAATAACTTCTGGCGGAGTGCGTACAATTGTACCCATAGCCTTTACAGTTTACTTGTTATCTTTATTCATGCTTGATTTTATATTCTTAGCCAGATCTGACAAGTTACACTTTTCAAATAAGCATTCACACCTAAAAGCGGCAATATTTTTAGTGCTTCTTTTGATTTTTTCTTTTGGAAGCTTAACTGGTAGTATTGTAATAGATGCAGGACAAATTAATGCCACAACACTATGATAGATAAACATTTGGTAAAGATAACACTAAGACCATTTCTATATGCCCTATTTATTTCAATAGGTTTTTTTGGGTTAATATTAACTTTAGAATTTAGTGATGGTAGAAGCTTTATTCCAATGTCTGTTATATTATACGTTCTGGTTGCGTTTGAACTTTACTCTACGGCAAATCACTATCATATTTTTCATAAGAAAAATACGGATGCAGTTTATGAATTTGAAGACCATAGAATAATTCAATATGCACATCATGCAATTTTACCAACAATGCTATATATTGGACTTGTACTTTTTCTTTTTTACCATAATGAACCATCATTATATTTTCTAATTCTACTCACAACATTTGTTTTATTCTTTATTTTATTTGAGAATATTCATTCATTTTACAAGCACAAATTTTCACTGAATAAATCAACGCACTATATTTACGACATTGTAACAATAGTTTTAACATTTCTATCTTCTGCTGGATTATTAGAGTTGAATTCTAATACAAGTGCAAAAACATCATCGCTATTCATCGTTTTTATTAGCATATTAGTAATCTTAAATCTTTTAACTATCAGTAGGCACTTAATCACTAAATCAACTTTTATTGGTGCAATAGTAACTTCTATTATGTTGGGAGTTATTTTTTATCTTAATACGTTTGGATTTGTTTCCACTTTACTACTGGCGTTTATAGTAGCGGTCATTGAGTATGGGTTTATTTCAGTTATAAATGAATTATTAGACGGTAAAGATGTATCTAAAGAGGAGATTTTAGAATATTTAATTTTGGTAATGTTGCTTACTTCTTTGGTTTTACTAAATATTAGCTAGACAAAAACGTTGGATACATCTATCTTGTAATGGTATAATTCGTGAGTTAAAAACAGCTGGTTCGGTAGCCTGCCTACGCTAAAGCTACGGCAAGGCAAACTCAAATGAAGAGTTTGTATCGATTAACATTAACTGATAAATGGTTCGGTAGCTCAATGGTAGAGCAGTCCCGATAAATCGGGATTGGCTGCAATATGACTTAAGTTAAAGTTGTTAAAAATAATGGTTCGGTAGCCTGCCTACGCTAAAGCTACGGCAAGGCAAACTCAAATGAAGAGTTTGTATCGAATTAGTATTAACTGATAAATGGTTCGGTAGCTCAATGGTAGAGCAGTCCCGATAAATCGGGATTGGCTGCGATATGACTTAAGTTAAAGTTGTTAAAAATAATGGTTCGGTAGCTCAATGGTAGAGCAGTAGCCTTTTAAGCTATTGGCTGCGGGTTCGAGTCCCGCCCGAATCACCAATTAATATCTCTTCCCATCTCCTCTCAAATCAGTTAATCTTCCAACACCTAACGATTCTGAAAAATCATCAATCTCTCTCATAAAGTGCAAAATTCTATTTCCCCAACCAATACATTCCTCTTGAGGACCACAGAATACTTTTTCCATTAATCTAGGATCATCCATATATTCAATTCCATATTGATTAACTAAAACATCTGTTGCAGTATAAATATGTTCTTCAAATGAATTATAAATAATTCTGTTTTCGCCTGCTCCACCCCACCCCATGCAATTATGGTTTTCTGCTGATGTTGAGTAATTACACAAATCAGTTTCATGTCTTGCAATAGCAGTTGTAGTTATACAATCAATTGGTGCGCCAAATTTATCACAAGCATCAACAAATACTTGCGCATATCCATATAACGGTGAATTTCTGCTTTTAAAATATTGATCTAGTACATATACTCTTTTATCTTTTGTGATAAAAGTTGATAAAGGTTTTTCGTAAGATATTTTATAATCCGTTAAAGATGTACCTTCAATATAGGAAGAGTTAACGTTAACTCCTAAAACAGTAGCTTCGGCACTAACTTTTTCGATTGATATTGAACTTAAAACTTTATAGAAATAAGGGATAACAAAGGTAAACAGAAAGATGAAAGAAATAATTAGTACACTGTAACTCAGTGGACTAACATTCTTTGACTGTTTAGTGATATTTATGATTTTTTCAAAAT
This sequence comes from Candidatus Dojkabacteria bacterium, assembly GCA_020429545.1. Classification (GTDB taxonomy): domain Bacteria; phylum Patescibacteriota; class Dojkabacteria; order J137; family J137; genus JAGQLF01. Next base: position 598 of record JAGQLF010000044.1, on the reverse strand, counting down.
ATATTCTCTTTCTGTGGATTTTTTTTACTTTACCAAGTTCACTCTGCATAATAAATATTCTAATGTGTGATTTATAATTAGGCAAGTAGAAAAGATGTAATAAGTTTTTATTCTCAATATCTAATTACCTAATCTACTAATTACCTAATTACCTAATCTACTAATCACCTAATTATGGTAGAATATTTTTGCTAAGCAACTGATTATGCAAAATAACGATATACAACTAGGTAGAAAATTGGCATTTAGAGATTACAAGAAAATATCTTCTGTAGGTAAAAGGAGTAATAGTGAATATTTAGTAAATTCCAATTCTTACGAAAAATTCAAAAACAGTCTCGTTAGCAAGCTATTTTGGGGACGAAGTAATTTTTATAAAAATATCTCTCATGCGTTAATGATATTTAGTACTGTGTTTATCACATTAACAGGTGTTTTGGTACGTGTTTCAGCACTGACAGGTTCAGAAAAATCATCTCTTCAAGTAGGAAATCAATTAGTAGGTACAAATGATTTATTACAACAAGGAGGCTCAATAAATACTGTACTTGTTTCATCTACTGATGATGTTTTATCTGTACAGTGGACAAATTATACA
>JAGQLF010000043.1 GCA_020429545.1 Candidatus Dojkabacteria bacterium | reverse complement strand
TCGGCATACACTACTAGTTTCTATAATTAAGCTACGAAAGCGTAGTTATAGTTGAAGTCTCCTTTTAGGAAACTTACAAAATTTCTAGCAGCATTAACAAACGAGTTGTTATTTATTTGATGACTGATTTTTCTCACAGACAGATCAATCAATCTGCTGGCTTGCCTTAATACCATTACTATAATGTCGAATCAGCATCCCCCGCGCACCAAAAATCATTTGAAATACCCTTGGGTTAAAAGGCAAAACATTTGATTTTTGGTGCGCGGTGAGCGCTGATCCAATGTTTTTAATGTACGTTTCGTCGTAGCTTTAACGTAGACGAATGCTTTTATATCTATGATATTATATCATATTTAGTACCTATTTTCAGCAATCCCCTTGTCACTTCGAGTGATTCTACTGATCCCGATTTATCGGGAGAAGTAGAGTTGTATCGAGAAGTGAGTTCTCGATACAAAATTTGCTATCGCAAATTTCACTCGAACTGACACACTTTTTCAAAGCTTGTAGCTTATGGCTTGAAGCTATCATCATTAAGTCTAGACATAGCAAATGTCAATCCAAAAACCTTTATATGCGGGTACTTTGCCTTTATAGTTCTTGCGCATTCTTCTAAAGTTGCACCTGTTGTGAATACATCATCTACAAGAATTATAGTATTATACTTATCAACATTGTTATCCACAAGCTCAAAAGCACCTTTTATATTCTCTGCTCTATCTTTTCGACTAGTGCCAGCCTGAGATTTTGTATTACGGATCCTACTTAATATATTAACTACTGGAAATTCCAAAACTTCTGCAATACTTTTTGCAAAAATTTCTGATTGATTAAAACCTCTCCATGCCTTTCGCCGAGAATTCAATGGCACAAATGTTATCAGAGCATCTTTAAATGTATAATATTTTTCAACAAACTGACCTGTAATTGTACCCAAATCTTCGAACACACCGTAATTCTTTTCATACTTACCATGGTGGATAATATCTTTAACTAGATTATTATAGACACTAACGAAAATAAGCCCATCCAAGTTAGTTTTCGAGCTACACTCTATGTGGACAAATCTATTTCTAACTGCTCTTCCACACACGTGACAATGCTGTTCGTAAGGTATATTTAAGTAGCTATAAAAACACTTATTACAAACGTAAGAACTTTTTTGGTTACAAACTAAGCAAAAGGTGGGGAGAAAAATGCTTAAGATTAGCTTTTTCACTTTTATAGTTTAGCATATTGGGGTTTTCCTGATATAATCCATAAGTATTGTTTTGGTTGAATTAGCAAATACTAATTCTATTTCTGAAACAGATGCGTAAAATTTATGAATATAGTTTGGAAACCTGTAAGAAACAAATCAAACGGTAGATTTGGCTACAAGCCAGAAGCCATAGTTATTCACATAGCTGAAGGATGGCTTAACGGTGCATATTCGTGGTTTAATAATCCCTCATCACAAGCTAGTGCACACTATATGATTGGTAAAAATGGTGTAATTTGGCAGTTTGTTGCCGATGAAGATACCGCATGGCATGCAGGTGGAGTTAACCAACCAAGGTGGGCATTGTTAAAACCTAGAATTAACCCAAATTTATACACAATTGGAATTGAACATGAAGGGTTTACCGGAGAGGTATGGACAGATGAAATGTACGAAGCTTCAAGTGAGCTAATTACAAGCCTATGCACTAAATACAAGATTCCGCTGGATAGAAACCATATCATAGGGCATAATCAAATCAACTCTGTTTCTAGAGATAGATGTCCGGGAACTGGAGTAAATTTCGATAAATTAATTGAGCTTGCAAAAACAAAGTACGAAGACCCAGTGATAATAAAAGAATTAAACGAAAAAATAGCAGTACTAGAAAAAAAAGTTAATGAGCTTGAAGATGCTAACTCTGGCCTTGCAAAAGAAAATGAAATATTAAAAGTAAAAAATCAACAGCTTCAAAACTTAGTCAAATCTTATACTGATACTCCAGCAGATGTTGCAGGATTAAAACAAGAAAATGCTAAGTTAAGAACAGAAATTCAAAATCTTCAAGAAAATCAGAAAAGGTTAAACTCTAAAATCAAGGCTTTAGAATCGAGACTAGACTCAGATTCAGAAAGTAGAGATAATGAAGATGAGGATGACGAAACATTCCTCGAATCATTATGGGGATTTATTAGAGGCAAATGATTTTATCCATAGACTACGGAACAAAAAAATTTGGCATAGCACTTTCGGACGAAGAAGAAAGTTTTGCATCTTCACTTCCATTATTATTTGTAAAAAATGATGATGATGCATTAGTCAAATTATCATCTATTATTTCAGAAAAGAAAGTAGATAAAGTAATAATTGGAATCCCCCTGAATGATGACGGAACTCACTCCCCTTTTTCGAAGCATATTGAGAAATTCTCTGATAGAATAAAAGATGCTAACCCAGATATTGATCTTGAAACTGTTAATGAAGTTATGACTTCATCTTTTGCTAGAACAATTGCTAAAGATGCAAAATATAAACGAAATAACATAGATGGTGAGGCCGCAAGGATAATGTTACAAGAATATTTGGATCATATTAATCTTTAAAATTTTTTGATGAGATATCAGAATAACAAAGTACAAAGTAGAAGAATTAACCCTATCTTTCTGATTATTTTAGTCATTATTGTGATTGGAATAGTAGGCATATTTTCAGCAAAGAACTGGTATAACAGGTCTGTCAATAAAGCTATTTCAGAAGACGAACCAATTGAGTTGATTGTCAATGAAGGCGATACTTTTAAAGATGTATTGACTAACTTTGAATCAAGTGGATTGATAAATAGTACTCTGCCAATTCAAGTCTATCTGAAGCTTAATGGGATTAACCCTTCAATAAAAGCAGGGATTTATGAAATTCCTGAAGGATACAACATGCTTGAAGTAATTGAACTGTTAGAGACTGGAACATTTAAACCAGCAATTTGGGTAACAATAAGAGAAGGTTTAAAGTACGAAACTATTGCAGATGTTTTTGATGATCAGCTTTCAGGAGTAACAAATTTTGATAAATCAGAATTTTTAACATTAGTCCAAAATCCAAGCAGTATTGTATTTAGAAGCTCCGAAGTACAGGCATTTGTTGACTCTATAGTTCCTACTGGTAAACCAATGAGAGGAATTTTATACCCAGATACTTATAGAGTTGATCAAGATATGGACACAACTCAAATTATTGAAATGATGGTTGTTAATTTTATAGATAAACTTGAAGCAAATGGAATTGACTACACTGTTTATTTAAATAATCCTAATTTCAATCTATACGATGGGATAGTTTTAGGTTCAATAATTGAAAAAGAAGCAAGCGCATGGGACGACAGAGCTGAAATTTCAGGAGTATTTCATAATAGATTAAATTCTGGAGTAGCTCTTCAATCTGATGCAACAGTAAATTTCGCAACAGGTAAAAACGATGCTGGAGTTGAGCTTATCGATCAAAACATAGATAGCCCTTATAACACTTATAAATATCCTGGATTACCACCAACGCCAATCAATAATCCCCGAATTGAGTCAATAATTGCAGCACTAAGGCCAAACTCAACTGATTATTTTTATTTCTATCACACTCCAGATGGAAAAACATTTTATAATGTGAACTATTCAGATCATGTTAACGGAGTTTGCAGAGATTTGGGATGTTAAGAAATTATCTAGACTTCATCAATTAAGTCTATTATATTAGCTCTAAGAATAATTTCACCAGTAGTTGGATCAATTACTCTATAAACCTGCCCTGCATTCATAACAAAAGTGAATGTTTTCAACTCTTCACTAGACATTTGCCCGATCTGTTCTCTTAAGTAAGCTTGTTCATTCCATAAAAGTCTTCTTAAAAGTGATGGATTGGCATCTTTCATAGGATTAATTGCTACCTCAAATCTAGCTCCAGAGTACTTTTGTAAATCTGGATTCCTTTCTATTAACTCATTTATTAAAAATCCAGGATCTTCTAATGAGCTTTCCTGCCTTTCCATCTGAACTTGTCTTTCTAATTTCATTATATGAATTTTTCGCTCATCTCTTAGTGCTTGCTCTAAAACCTCCATCTTTCTCTCATGGCTAGTTACTTCTGGAGCAAAATCTGACATTTTAAAAATCTTTAGCAAAATAAGTATCTATAATTTGTATCAAGGCATTATTATTAAGCTCTCTTCCACTTCTGTTTTTGTATCTCACTGCATAGGGTCCAAATGTTTCAAGTACTTCGATTTTGACTTCACTGGAATCATTTTTCGCAAGTGTATCTAGATAGTTCATTTGAAATCCCATCAGTAATGATCCAACGATTGTTTGAGGTATTTGAATGTTTTCTAAAAATTCTTCAACTTGCTTACCTGCCATTCCATTATAAGTAGGAGCAGCTGTGTGAATCTCAAATTCATAAGGATTAATGTCATCAGAAACTTTATTGAAAGCATCTATTAAGCTTGAATCTTCCATATATTTGTTTTAATTACGCGAATAATAGCATACAATACTAAGATTCTTTAGTAAAATCTTGGTAACTATCGCAAGCAGAATGCAGTTTAGGAGCAATCACTTTTGGTCTTCCATCAACAATTATTGCCCATTTTAGTCCAAATCTGGTAATAGCATGTATTTGCTTATTCAAAGAATCTTGCTCTTCTGATATTTCTTGGCGTAATCCCGATTCATCAAGAAATTTTTCAAAACGCGAATCTCTATTTTCGTATGTATCCTCTGGCGCTGTATCTGTAGTGTTCTCCATATTTTTTACTTAATTAATAAATCATATCAAACGAATTATAGAATTCAATTTTAGAATTAAAATCACATTTGCTTAACTCCTCTCTCCATGATTAAATGTACTATGGCTCACATGAATATGTATCAACAAAATGAAAAGACTATTGATTTAGACTTTCCAAAAGCATTAGTTATCATGATAACTATCATGCTATTTTTTGTTTTACCAGCACAGCTGTTTACAATAAATCAAAAAAATCCAAATGCCATTAAAAATTTATCTTCAACAATTGAGAATGCGTTGAATATTAATCAAAGTGAAAACATATCAGAAAATAATTCAGAAGGTCGTGTAGCAGGAACATCAACAACAGTTTCACTAACCCTAGAGAAAGATAATGATTCTCTATTAAATTCTAAGTCATTTCCTTTTGTAGGATTAGGCGTTTTCTTTATTCTAGTTTCATTACTAGGAATTGGTTATCTAATAAAAACCGAGAAAAAATACAAGCAAAAGTAGCCCGATTCTGTTGCTAGACGCCAGCATCCAGTTGAAACTCCATTTTAAGTATAGTAAAATTTACTATGAACATAGAAGAGTTATTCCCGACTCAATATGCCAAGACAAATGTAGATAAAATATTATCTAATATCTCTTACGCACACTTTAAAAGACCTTCAAGCCCTATTAGCATTATTGCACCTGCTGGCTTTGGAAAAACACACATACTAAGATACATTGCCTATAATCGAAAGTATCGTCGACGATACCTAAGATTAAGAAAAGTAGAATTCATCTATGTGAATATAAATGAAGTACTTATCGAAAAAGTAGGTGGCGCTAATGGCTTTATTTGGGCTCCTGACTATGCGCCACAAACTGTAGCTTTAGAAAAAATTCTATACAGAAAAGTAATAAATAAGCAGCAAGAATTGAAAAGGCAGATTAAACAATATCCTTCTGTCCCCGATTCTTGGTCAAAAGATATATTAATAGAATCAATTGAAGCACTAGTAAGTGATTTTCCAGATAAGAATTTCTACTTTATATTTGATGATGTAGATAAACTATTTCAATTTGAAACTATTTCGATAAGCAATTTAATTAAATATATCAGAGATAGGTATAGGGGCAATATTGAATGTATTTTTTCTATAAATACTACTCGTTGGTTTGAAGAAATAAAAGCTGAAACACACGGTGAAATTGCAAATTATTTAACTCAGAACACAATTGTTCTGGTACTTATGGACGTTAAAGAAACCGAGTTATATGTAGATAGTCCTTTAGTAAATTTTTATAGTAAATACATTGCTCATAATTTACCTTCATATAAAAGCAAATTGAAAAAAATTCAGATATTATCTGGTGGATATTTGCCATACAAAAAATATCTATTTAACTCAATTTCTGGAATAGAAAAAGTTGGGATGAATCCCGCACTGGTCAATATTTCAGAAAAATTAATAGCCTCTTTAACAACTAAACAAAGAGGTATTCTTTTTAACATTATTTCTGGGGTTAATGTACCAAGCTCATGGGACTTAAGCTTTTTAGAAGAGACAGGGATAATTAAAAACTTTAGTAATAAAAAAACATTCTTCTCCCCCATTTTTAGAAAGTATCTTGAAATTAGGAAGCGTGTGTAAAAAATATTTTTCAGGTCTAAGTGTTGGTGGTATAATTGATCCAGCTTATTAGAGATCCGCGTTAGCTCAACGGTAGAGCATTCGACTGTTAATCGACAGGTTGCTGGTTCGAATCCAGCACGCGGAGTATGAAGTATTGCTTCGCAAACTTCATGGGCGTGAAGTTGACGAAGTCATACTTCATGCACTATTAATTAAGTAAATGCTGTATCCCCTGGTGGATTAAATATCGCTACAACCTTTTATAATTTCCTCAATTAATATAATATGCCTCTACCCTACTGTACTTACATATTAATAAGTTTAAAGGATAAAAATTTTTATATT
>JAGQLF010000042.1 GCA_020429545.1 Candidatus Dojkabacteria bacterium | reverse complement strand
ATATTTTTTTGCTGTTTCAACTACTACTTGGACTTTTTGTCTTGGAACATTACTTAATCTAAATCCTGCATAATTAACTTCATTAATCATTTTATTTGTAACTTCATCTATACCCAATCCATTAGTTCCACCAGCCCAAGTCATTTGATCTGAACTTAACCCACAAGTTTCAAGTGGAGCTCTATAATAGTCCCATGCATCTTGATCTGCTCTTAAATTTCCAAGCGTTCTTCCAAAATCAGTACATCTTAAACCAACATCTTCCTGTCTTGGACTAGATGGTGGAGTAGTGCTACAAGATCTTTTAGTTATTGCAAATGGATCGTAAAGTTTTGTTACAAAATTATATGCAAACGGCATTTTTGAAGATCCATTATCTAACACACCTAATGTTTCATTATCACAATATGGACCATATTCATCTAATAGTTCTGCTAGCGATTTGCCTGCACTTACATCGTTAGAAAGGGTTTGAGCTGCGCAGAGTAGAGAAGTCTCGAATGTTGCCCTTGCAGGATCTCCTGGAGCACAGTTAAATTCGTTACAAACACTTGGTCCATTACCAACTGGAATTTCTGTATTTTCATATTCACATACTAAATTATTTACATTTTCTATACCTAAATCAACATTAGTAGGACACGCATCCCTAGTTGTTTCTTTACATCCCATCGCTTGATACGTAAATGCTCTTAAATCAAACGGAGTATTACCCTCTTTTAAGTGAGCTAGCGAATTATTATCTGCAAACTCAATATGTACATGGGCAGTTCCAGGTACACCTAGCAAACATGCTAGTGAATCAATATCTGCATCATTTGGTTCAGCAAGTTGAGCAATTGGTGTACCTGCTTTAACAGAAACTCCCTCACTAACTAAGAATTTTGACCTTAAGTGATACATGAATAGAGTTACTGTTTGGCCTGCTACTTTACCTTGGAAATATAGCCCATCGCCTCCATTAATAGCTGTATTTGCACAATAAGTGTTTGTTCTTCTACCAACTATTTTTCCATCAAAAGGTGCAACTAAAATATAATTTCCATCTGCGTCTTTTTGAGTAGTAAATATATCAATAGCATTTAAACTTCCATGACTCAAAACTCCAGGTCCTCTAATACAAAGTCCATTAGCCACTGGGCAAGTAGCATTTGCGGAAATCACATCTGAATCATTATTATTTTGATCTACTATTTGACCATCTTCATTTCTACACACAAGTTCTGGTGGCAGTGTTACACACATATCTTCATAACCTTGTTCACATAAAAATTCTTGTAGTCCATCATCGTATCTGTCCGATTCGTATTGATCTATACATGTTGGGTTAAAGTTAGCTGCATAGATTTTATCTTCAGTCAATCTATATGGTTCTGAGCCTTTAAACCCAATACCTACTTTATTTAGAGCTATTTCATCACACGTTAGAATTGGGAACCTTGTGGACTGACTAGCTGTTCCAGATAAGAGAACATAGTCTTTGTTTAATGTATCTGGAATTTGTATATCTGCAAATTCAGGATTCTTTAATGGATTTTCAATAATTGTTTCCGCACTATTTATATAATCCCTAGAATAAACCATATTCCATTCTTGCATTATGTCTAAATATCCTAACCAATCAAAATATTGGCTTGTTGTTTGTTCTGGATTACCTCTTCCTAATTTATATCTATTATCAAATAGATTATCTGTAACAGTACAAGAATTTAGTTCTTGAGCATACATGTATGGCTCTGCCTCGTTATCGTATGGACTATTTAAATCTCTCATTTTTACAGTAACTTTAGCTTCCCAACCAACATTCTCTCTAAATACAATCTTTAAATATCTATCGCTCATTATTGTTTGGTTTCTTTTATATGTCTCATAAAGAGAGTCATAAATACCTGGTATTTCAAATTTAGGAGGAGTCGCAAAATCTGATTTATAATAGAAAACTTCGTCTTCTGGCTTTGCATTATACTTAAAACACCAACGTAAATTTGGTGCAATATTTGCAACACCCTTATGATAAGTTTTCTCACCACCAACTTCAGCATTTAATAAATTTGTAAATGCATTACAGTTAAATCCATTTAGTTCAGCTATACCCTGTGCAGGGATTGATGATGAATCTACAATTCCACAAGATAATTTTGTATTTGGACCAAAAGCCATCCGCTCATTTACAGCACTCGAACCAGAATTTCTAATTAAATATTGATAACAGATATCATGGCTTCCTATAAAGAACGTTTCTGCTTTTCTATCGCTTATATAGACTTCTGGTCCAATAATATAATTGTTTGGTTCATTTCTAATTAATAAATCTGATGATTTACAAGATGCAGGATTTGAGTAAGACTGCGCAAGAGAAGCAGGAATATATGATGAATAAATTGGTGCAGATATTGATTTAGATTTGTCTAAACATCCCTCACCTAAACATACCGTTCGCTCATCTATTAGTTGATCTGTATCACCTACATTTATTGTCGAGCTTCCTGGATTTGTAAATCCTAGCTCTTTATATGTTTCTCCTGTGCTTTCAGTAGCTACCTCTTCTTTTGTTTGATTAAATCCACTTCCAGAGCTTGGCGAATAAGATGAAGTATAGTCTAGTGCATTTTGATTAGCTACCTTTATAAGTTCACTTGAGCAGTTTATTGCACTTCCAAGCCAAGGCATTGGATATGTTAATCCATTATCTCCTTTTAGTTCACCTGCAAATTGATTAAGTGGATCGTAAACTCCTGTGTTGTAGAAGTATGCAAGTTCTGCACAAATTGCTGGATAATTATAGTTTTGTGTTCCAGAGACTAACGTTGATCCAAACTGCTTAATTGGAAGAGAGACTTGTAGGGTCTGTTGCCAATCTATTCCACAACCTGTTTCTACACACCTTAGCCTAAGGGCAGCACCTGTTTTATCTGTTCTTGTTTGAGGTGTACTTACTCCACAAGCTTTTGCAATTGATCTTTCATCATGATCTTCTTCATAAATACAAGAATCAAAATTACAATTTGCCCAAGCCCAGTCTCTTAAGCTTCCTTTTGAACAACCTGAAACAATGTCACTAATTACATCATCTGGAATTAAGTTTGGATGTGGTTCAGGTTGAATATCAGCTAAACTTTGAAAAGATCTAAAAAACATTACCCCTTCAACTGTATCATCAGAACAAAATTCATCAAAGTTTTCCTTTAAATTTTCAAAATCCAAAGTTTCTGTAAAAGTTCCAAACTCTGTTACTAAAACTTTTAAACCACTTTGTTCAACTGTATCTTTTAATGGAAAGCCTTTTGCTGTTGTCTCATAAAAACTGTAAGCTTCTCCACCAGCCAAGTTATATGTATTTATTGCAATTATGTCAAACAGTTGAGTATTCAGTCCATTTTTAAAGTACTGAAGAGCATCATCATTTATTGTATTTGTTACATTAAAAACTGCTGGCGATAAGTACATATTTCCTCCGTTGCTTGCCCTTAGTGGTTGAAGTGCAGTAGCTGCTTGCTCAGCCCTATCAACTAAAGTTCCATAATCCCCATTCTTAACCATAAATGCTTCCATTTCAAGCTGTGGTTCTCCAGAACCTGGTTCGTTTGGACCAAGTATTGCAACAAAATCTCCGCTTGCTGCAGAACTTACAGACCTATAAAAATTAATTACATCATCTGCATTTTTTGATAAATCAAAATTACATCCGCCTGGATAACAAAGCCTAACAACTGGTACAAAACCATTTTGATTTGCTTCATTAATAAATCCAACTACATTCGAAACTGCATTTTTATCTGTAACTAGTCCAAGAACGTAGGACATTCCTAATTCATTACCTTTTGAAAAAGAACTTTCATATTGTGGGGTTGTTGCATAATCTGCATAATCTAAAACAGGTGATAGATTTATTCCACCTAAATTATCTGCTAATGAGACATTATTTAATGCACCGGAATCTGCAACCCTTGTTGGCTCAGCTAAATTTGGATCTATAATTCTACATCTATCATAAGAATCCATTATTTGTACTATTCCATCAGCTTTTTCGTACCCTTTGAGTGTGTCGGCAATTGTGCCTGAATTTGGTGCAGGCCTACCACTCACCTGGGCTAGTACTTTACTCATGGTATTTAATGACAGGAGATTTCCATCTACAAGAGCCGATCCGATAGTAAAAAATACTAATATACTAAATAATAGAAACATGCCCTTTAAAGAGAACAAGGACAAAAAACCAAAACCTGATTTTGGTGAATATCTAATTTTCATTTCTATATTATTGTATATGAAAAACCTCAAAAATTACATCCACGAATTGTCACTTCGAGTGCCTTACGTAGCAAAGCGTAGTTTGGTGTATCGAGAAGTGAGTTCTCGATACGAAATTTGCTATCGCAAATTTCACTCGAACAGACATGAGGATTTGGCAGAGCTAGGGCATGAGTGCTAAAATTAATGCATAAAATTAATGTATTTTGTAGAATTAACTATGAATATTTCAGATTTATTCTCCAACAGAACACAAGAAGCAATACAAACATCTATAGAAATTGCTCGAAAATATAATCAACGTGCTGTTGATACTGAGCATTTACTATATGCACTAACAAAAGATAATGTCGTAATGAATAGAGTTTTTAAAGAATTAGGAATTAAACTTGATGAACTAGAAAGTCAGTTAGAAAAGCAAATGGTTGATGGAGGATTTAGTGGTACTACAGTCTCATTCACACCAAGATCAACTCAAGTTATTCAACAAGCTTATCAAGAATCATTAGAATTAAACCATAACTATATTGGTACTGAGCATATCTTTTTAGGCTTAATAGTAGAAGGAGAAGGATTAGCAGCTCAACTTTTAAAAAAATATGCTGTTACTCACACTCAGGCAAGACAAGCAATTGTAAAAATTGTTGGAGAAGGAGACCGAGAAGGTGAGAAAGTAGGTGAGAAAACAGACACACCAACACTTGATGAATACACAAGAGATTTAACTAAGCTTGCTACAGAAAATAAAATTGATCCAGTAATTGGAAGAGATAAAGAAATTTCTAGAGTAATAGAAATACTTGCTCGAAGAAAAAAGAATAATCCAGTTTTAATTGGAGAACCAGGAGTTGGAAAAACTGCAATAGCAGAGGGCCTTGCACATAGAATTATAAACGGGCAAGTTCCAGAAATTTTAAAAGGTAAAAAAGTTAAAGCCCTAGATTTAACTGGATTAGTTGCAGGTTCAAAGTTTAGAGGTGAATTTGAAGAAAGAGCAAAAAAACTTATAAATGAGTTAGAAAAAGTAGAGAGAGAAGTAATTTTGTTTATTGATGAATTACATACAATTGTAGGTTCGGGAGCACAGCAAGGTGAACTAGATTTTTCAAATATTATAAAACCACCTCTTGCAAGAGGAGAATTGCAAGTAATTGGAGCAACAACACTAAACGAATATCAAAAATATATTGAGAAAGATGCAGCCTTAGAGCGACGATTCCAACCAGTACAAGTAAATGAGCCTACAGTTGAGCAGAGTATTAATATTCTAAAAGGTATAAAAGAGCGATACGAGGCACATCATAAATTAAAAATTAATGAAGATGCTCTAAATGCTGCAGCAGTACTTTCTGGCAGATATATAAAAAATAGATTCTTACCAGATAAAGCAATTGATGTTTTAGATGAGGCTTCTAGCAAGGTTAGGCTTAACTTTTCTAGTGAACCTGCTGAATTACTAAAACTAAAAAATGACATAAATAAACTTGAAGCTGAACGAGAATCTTTAACTAGAGCCGGTTTGCATAAAGAAGCAGCTGATATAAAAATTAATATTGAAAAATTACGAGAAGAAATGAAACCAATCGAAGCAGAATGGATGAAAGAAAGAGGAACTGGAACACCTGAAGTAACAATAAAAGATATTCAGCAAGTAATATCAGATGTAACTGGAGTACCTGTTACAGAGCTAAATTCTGAAGAGAAACAAAATCTACTTAAACTAGAGGATAAATTACACCAAAGAATTATAGGCCAAAATGAAGCTGTAAGACTTGTTGCGCAAGCAATAAAAAGATCTAGAACAGGTCTTAAAGATCCAAATAGACCTATTGCATCTTTTATGTTTTTAGGACCAACTGGAGTAGGAAAAACTGAACTTGCTAAAGCTTTATCTGAAGTCATGTTTGGTGATGAAGACGCAATGATTAGAATGGATATGAGTGAATACATGGAAAAGTTCGCAGTAACTAGGCTTATCGGTTCGCCTCCAGGTTATGTTGGTTATGATGAAGGAGGACAACTAACAGAGAAAGTTAGGAGAAAACCGTATAGTGTTATTCTACTAGATGAAATAGAGAAAGCTCATCCAGATGTATTTAATATACTACTTCAAGTTATGGACGACGGTAAGTTGACAGACGGTAAAGGTAGAGTGGTTGATTTTAAAAATACAATTATTATTGCAACAAGTAACATTGGATCTGACCTAATCTTAGCTACAATGGGTGCCAATCAAGTTTCCAAGATGTTAGATGCAATGAAGCCTAAAGATGATGGCTTAGTAAAAATAAAAGATGCAAGCGAAAATGTTCCAAGCTGGAACGAATTAAAAGATAAAGTGTTTGAGATCTTACAGCAAAATTTTAGACCTGAGTTTTTAAACAGGCTTGATGAAGTGATTATGTTTAAAGCACTAAGTCCAACTGAAATTAAAAAAATAGTTAAATTAGTGCTAGAAAAAACTGAACAGTTATTAAAGGATCAGAATATTGAAATAGAGTTTGATGAATCTGTTGTAAATGAACTTGCAAGAACTAATTTTGATCCGAAATTTGGTGCGCGTCCTATAAGAAGAGCAGTTTCAAGAGAAATTGAAAATATGATTAGTGAAAAGATTTTAGAAAATGAAATTTCTGAAGGAGATAAAATAAAGGTAAGCTTAGATAAT
>JAGQLF010000041.1 GCA_020429545.1 Candidatus Dojkabacteria bacterium | reverse complement strand
GCTCTTTTCCAAGTTTTTCACGTTCAGCTTGCTCTTCATCGAATCTTCTTTTTTGCTCTTCCCAATCTGTAAGTTCTGTATATCCATTTCCAATTTCTTTTCCTGCAATATAAAATTCTGTTTTTTCTGAAACTAGTGGATCAGATTCTTTTACTTTAGTTAGTGGACATAAAATTCTTGGGAAATCATAAACAAATGTTGGTTTATCTTTTGCAAAGTTTGGCTCAACTGCACTTGAGAAAATTATTTCAAAAATTGTTTGCCAATCATCTTGATCAGTTATTTCAAATCCTTTTTCTATTGCTATTTTTCTAAAATTCTCGACCAATTCAATTTCTTCTAGTTCAATATTTACATGTTTTCTTAAAAGTTCTCTAACCGAAAACCTATCCCACTTTGTACCAAAATCTATTTCTTGACCTTGATAATTTAGCTTGTACCCCTCTCCTTTTAGGAGAGGGTGGTTCCGATTAATCGGAACCGGGTGAGGTCTTTCGGATTTTTCATTTATAAATGTAATAATGTACCTTACTAATTCTTCAGTAGTATCCATTAGGTCAAAATAATTATCTCCAACTTGATACCATTCAAGCATTGTAAATTCAGGACTATGATTTGGCCCAATTTCTTCTAATCCTCTAAATACTTTTGTAATAACAAAATGATTTCCAAGTCCTGCAACTAAAATCTTTTTATTCCAAGTTTCTGTTGATGGTATTAGATATGCACGTTTTGATTCACCGTTTTGTAAAGTGATATCTGTATATAGTGCATCCAAATATCGTTCTTGAGGAAGGGAATCTGTAAGAATTGGACTTTCAAGTTCGTGATAATTTTTATTTTCAAAGAATTTTCGAACAGCTTTGATTGTGTATTCTTTAATGAAGTATCGTTCAAATAGCTCTGAATTTTGTTTCAATTTTTGCCAAGTTCTCAACTAGTAGATTAGTAAATTAGATAATTAGTAGATTAGTAAAGGATTTTATCATTTTTATCTAAGTTTAGAAATGAGAGTATTTAGTATTTTTAATACTTCTTCTAGTAACTGATCTAATTTATGAAAGTTTGTAGAATCAATAAATTTTAAGTTCAGAGCAAGTTCAAGCTGAGTTCTAACTTCACCAACAGATCCTCTAGATATTTGTAGAAACCTTCTGTAATCACCTCTGCTTCCTCTCATTGAGCCTTCAGCTATGTTAGATGGAATTGAAATTACTGCTCTTCTAATTTGTGAAGTCAAGCCAAATTTTTCGTCTTTTGGAAATCTAGATGTAATATCATACGTTAGACTAACTATATGCATTGATTTCTTCCATACTATTAATTCCCTATACGTACTTATCATAGAAAGACAATATGGGGAATATTTAAACTAATCACCTAATTTACTAATTATCTAGTCACCTTTCTAAGCTTTGGATACATAAGTCTTTGTATCAGTATTCACAATAATCTTCTCTCCCACATTTACAAAAAGTGGAACATGAACTATTGCACCTGTTTCTAGTTTAGCTTCTTTTGTAGGATTTCCAGAAGTGTTTCCTTTGTCTCCACCACTTGCAGCTTCAATAACCTCTAGAGTTACTTTAGCTGGCAATGTAAGTGAAATTGGTTTTTCTTCGTAGAACATTGCAGTATATTTTCCATCCTCAATTAAGAAGTCAGTTTTACCATCAATTGAATCTAGTGAAATTGGAACCATTTCAAATGTTTCTGAATCTAGAAAGTAAGCAGTGTCATCGTCTGAATAAGAGAATGAAACACTTCGTGTTGATACATCAACTTCTTCTACAGATTCGCCAGATCTAATTGTTTTATTTACAATTCGACCAGAAATTAGTCCTTTCAGTTTTAATCTATTAAAAGCACCTCCTTTTCCAGGTTTATAAAATTCTCTATCTAAAATTAGAGTCGGTTCATTATTCATAAGAATAACCATTCCTTTTTTTACATCACTTGTCATTGCCATATTTTTCGATTTAAACAGTAGATTCTATATCAAAAGAGCTGAAAAGTAAATCCAGTAGATAAATATGTTAAACAAGTCTAATTGTATACATCTTTTCTATGTGCTATCTTGATTACTAATATCTCAAGCTTAGTATCTTTAACTTCATAAATAATTCTATAATTAGAAACTCTTACCCTATAAACATTCATAAAACCACTTAATTTTTTAGAGTTTGTAGGATGTGGATTATCTGATAATGAGTCTATAGTACTTTCAATTAATTTGGTAATTTCTATCGGGAGTTTATTTAATGATTTTTGAGCACTCTTTTTTAAAAAGATTTTGTAGCTCACTTGTTCCTTTTATGCAGTTCCTTTTTTACATCTTGCCAACTCACAACATCTTCATCTTTTAATGATATTACGTCTTTAATATCTTCAATTTCTTCAATTAAATCCATAATCACAGCTGATCTTGCTTGCTCCTTTATATTTTCATTATATTCAACTCTGACCATACCTCGTATAAATGCAGCGGGGGAATCAAAACCTTTATATTTTGTTAAAAAATCTAACTGTTTTTTTGTCTCTTTATCCATTGATACTTGAACCACTGTATTTGCTGTCTTTTGGGGATTTTTCATTAAACGTGTATCTACATCTGATTTTATATTATCAGATCATATTTTGTCAATAAATTCGTATCATACAATAATATTTAATATCCTATCTTGAATATAAATTTTCTTTTTTGGCTCGTTTTCTACATATTTTGCAATATTCTGCTCTTTCATTGCTGCACTATAAACTACATCTTCATTAGAACCTGCATCTACTTCAACTGTTCCTCTCACCTTTCCATTAATTTGAATTGCAATTGTTACACTAGATTCTTTAGTTAAAGATTCATCAAACTCTGGCCATTTAGCATTATGAATTGAGAATTCATTTCCCATTTGAGACCAAATTTCTTCTGTTACATATGGTGCAAATGGAGCCAGAACCAACATAAATCTTTCAAATACAGACTTATTAATTTCTTTCTCTTTTGTTAAGAAATTATTAAATTCCATCATTTTTGCAACTGCAGTATTAAAGCTTAGTGTATCAATTGCAGGGCCTACGTATTTAATTAACTTATTTATTTCCCGCTCTTGTATTTCGAATTTCGAATTTCGAATTTCGAATTTTACTTCTTCTCTGGAATCTGTAGTCTGGATTCTGTTAAAGTTGTCCCACACTTTAGACAAGAATCTTAATACTCCTTTTTCTGCACTATCGTTCCAAGGTTTTGCATCAATCAATGGTCCCATGAACATTTCATAAATTCGCAAAGTATCTGCTCCATATTTATCAATTTCATCGTTTGGGTTTATTACATTTCCCCATCTTTTACTCATTTTTCTTCCATCTGGCCCTAGAATTAATCCCATGTGTCGCATTCTGTAGAATGGTTCATCAAAATCTATCAATCCTTGATCAAAAAAGAATTTTGTAAAGAATCTAGAATACATTAAGTGCAATACAATATGCTCTGCTCCAATCATATATAAATCTGTTGGCAACCATGCATTTACTTTTTCTGAATCAAAAATCTTTTCATCGTTTTTTGCATCAACATGTCTAAAAAAATACCAACTTGAATCTACAAATGTATCCATTGTATCCACTTCACGTCTCCACCCTTTTCCATATTTTTCTTCTGCAGATTTTTGGAACTCTTCAGATTTAGCTAATGGAGATTCTCCTGTTGGAGAAAAGTCTACATTGTATGGTAATAATACTGGCAAGTCTTCTTCTGGAACTGCATGTGCATTTCCTTCAGGATCGTAAATTACTGGAATTGGACAACCCCAATATCTTTGACGTGATAATAACCAGTCTCTTAATCTATAATTAACTTTCTTTATTGCTTTATCTTCAGAAATTAATTTATCCATTATTTTGTCTTTCGCTTCTTCCCACCATAATCCATTAAATTCTCCTGAATTGATTTGATATCCTTCTCCTTCAAATGCTTTATCTTTTGGAAATTCAAAACCTTCATCTTTTGGTTGTAGTGTGTATTTAATTGGCAAATCAAATTTTTTAGCAAAATCATAATCTCTTTGATCATGACCAGGCATTCCCATAACCGCACCTGTTCCGTAGTTTGCTAATACATAATCTGCAACATAAATTGGTATTTCTTCATTATTGAATGGATTTACTGCATAAGAACCCGTAAATACACCTGTTTTTTCTTTTGCTGTTTGTCTATCTAAATCAGTTTTATTCTTTATACTATCTATGTATTTTGATACAGCATCTTTATTTTCTGCAGTTACAATCTTATCTAAATGCTCGTACTCTGGAGCAATAACTAAAAATGTTGGACCTGGAATTGTATCAAACCGAGTTGTAAAAGTATGAATAACAAAGCATTCTTTTTCCATTACATACAAAGGAATAAAGTTTTCTTCTCTACCTTCAATAAACCATTTACTTTCTCCTACTTCTTCAAATCCTTGCCTTTTATAAAGTTCTATTGCTCGAGTATTATTTTTAGATACTTCAATCTTAAATTTATGTGAGGGATTCTTTTCAAAAACATAATTCATCAGTGCACTACCGACACCTCTACCTCTATGATCTGGATGAACATATACTCCAAAACTAATCACATTATCTTCTTCAAACATTAAACCTAACCAACCTAAAATCTTTCCGTTTTCTCTTATAATAAGGTTTGATTCTGGATTTTCTTTAATGTAGTTACTTTGTTTCTGTATCTTATCTTTAGAAATCGGAATCTTTTGATCGTGAAATTCTCCTAAAAACTCTTTTGTTACTCCAGTTTTTTCATTGATATTATTCTCAAGCCAACCTGAAACTCTTATAAATGAAATCTCTTCTGCATCATCAGTATTAGCTAGCTCAACTATATACTTTTGATTTTCCTTTTTATTTTTGTAATCTGGATTATTTAGTTTCCACAAAATTTCAGCACCAATACTTCTACCAATCCAATCTCTTTGTTGAGCCTTTGTACTATCTGGCCAGTCTACTTTATCTAAATCATCAACTAATCTATCTGCAAAGTCAGTAATTTTAAAAAACCACTGTTCTAAATCTTTTTGCTCAACTTCTGTTCCGCATCGTTCACATGTTCCATCAGATTCAACTTGTTCATTTGCCAAAACAGTTTGATCTTTTGGACACCAATTCACAGGTGCTTTCTTTTTATATGCTAATCCTGCATTAAATAATTGAATAAAAATCCATTGAGTCCATTTGTAATAATTTTCATAGTGAGCACCAACTTCTGTATTCCAATCAACTGAAATTCCAATATTATTTATTTGTTCGATAAAAGCTTTAATTGCTTCATCAGTATTATCTTTTGGGTGTATACCTGTTTTAATTGCATAGTTTTCTGCAGGCAAACCAAATGAATCCCAACCCATTGGCATCATAACTTTTTTACCAAGCATTCTGTTATATCTTGCAGGAATATCATTTGCCACCATTCCCTCAACATGCCCCACGTGCAAACCTGCTCCTGACGGATATGGATAAGAGTACAAAGAGTAGAATTTTTCATCACCTTTCTTTATTTCTGGAGTTTTATAGGTTTCTTCAGTTGCCCATTTCTTTCTCCATTTATCTTCAAAATCTTTAGGATTAAATTTGTTCATGAGTTAATTTTAATATTTATGGTAAGTAAATTGAATTGAAAAACGTGCAAATTACTCCCTAGAGGAGGGGTTTATTTTGAAAGCTTATGTTTATTGCACTTCTTACCATGCAGAAATTATAGCAGAAAATTCACACCAGAAGCCAATTGTAGGTGAGGATGGCCATCCTCACCTACAGAGTAATTATATCTCTTGCGTTGTATCCCAAATCAATCCAGATATCTGTTGAATCTTATACCTTGCAGTTGGAATATCAATAAAATCATTTACTATAACTAGTACATAATCACTATGTTCGCCAAAAATGATACCTGCATCTTCCCAAATAAATCCTGGGTTCGACGAACCTTGTCCTGTTTTATGTGCAATTTGACTTTTATATGGCTCTGGAACACCTACAGGAATACCATCTTGTAGGGAAAAATGAGTATTTTGAAGCAGATACAACATATATTCATTAGTTTCCTTGGACAGATAACTTCCATCATATATTCCCCTAAATACTCTCCCTATATCTTTTGCAATTACATCATGTGGATCTCTAAAAAAATGTGTAACTCCTAGCTCATTTTTAGCCTTTTCGTTTGTAGCTAGATATCCACCCATTAGGTTTTCAAGTTTTCTTATTGAAGCATTATCGCTATCAATAATTAAAAATCTTAAGTAATCTCTAATCGCAAAAGATGTACCAACATAATTTGTCTTTAATACGTTTGTTGGATCTGCAGTGGAACCCCAATCAAATACTTCTTGTTGGTCTAGACTAAAATTTCCTTTATCGACCTCTCTAAGCATAAGGACTGCTATTGGGAGTTTTGAAATACTCATTGGGGGGAATATCACATCATCATTAATTCCAATTTCAATATCTCTATCTAGATCATAGAAATATACTCCATAATGCTCTGGATCGGATCCTAAAATATTCATAATTTGTTGTTTTAAAAGATCTTTATCATACCTATCAGGTATTACATTTATTGTATATTCTGTATTATTTAGCTTTAAAATATCCTGTGTTGGATTAACTTCAGCTAGCTCTGTCTTATACAAATTTTTTACAAGATCTTTATAGATGAAGTATGGTGTCTTCTCAATTTTGGTTGATAGTGCAACTGTATCTTCTTTTATAGGTACTTCTTGTGTTTTTATTTGATATACTGGCTCTTCTGCAGACCTTGGCCAGAAAATATAGGCATTAAACAAAGTAAAAATTGCCAAGAATAATGCTACAAATAGATAAATATAGAATTTTATATCTGAAATTTCCTTTTTAATTTCTTTTCCTAACTTAATCATATATAGCCATTGTATTATGGCATCCGATAATAAATTTTATACTTGTTGATAAACATTCTTCAATGTAACATGAAAGTATATTGCATTATTCCATGAATCAAAATAGATATCGATTTTTAACAATTCTAAACATTGTACTATTTTTGGCTCTTGTTTTAGGAACTTTAGTTTTAGTTGATCAAGATAATAATAAAGATTTACCTGTTACAGATATTACAGAATCATATGGTTGTGGAAGACTAGATATTTATAATGATAATAAAGTTGAACTTGATGATTTTGCTGCCTTTGTGAAATTTTATTCAAAGGAATGTAATTTATTACCCGCTCCAGATTTTTATCCAACTTGTGGATTCAAAGACGCTAATGAAAATGGCAACATCGACTTGTTCGATTTTGCATGGTTTGCAAGTTTATACTACAAAGATAAATGTGAACTTTATAATAAT
>JAGQLF010000040.1 GCA_020429545.1 Candidatus Dojkabacteria bacterium | reverse complement strand
TGTATTTCTTTCATTTCAGAAATAAGCATGTCAATTCCTTGACTAAGTTGCTCAATGTTTCCATCAAATATTCCATCAGCATTTAAATCGTATCCATAACCAAATACAAGTCCTAATGCCATTAGATTATCCTGAATTCCACGATATTCAGAGTATGTAAGATCTTGTAACCTTACATCCTTTATATCTTGAATCAACTCTTCAGCTTCGTAAGTTACATTTCTAAGTGAATGAATATCTTCGTAATATCTGCTATTTGGATCTTGGTTATCTAACCTTGGATCAGATGAAATTAGTTCAAGCCGATTTTGAAAGTCTGTCCAATTGCCGATAAATTCTTGTGAATCAGCATATTTACTAACTCCTAGAAATGCTTGCGCAGCAAATACTAATGTAATCAAACTTTGATGCAGAAGTCTACGCATTTTTTCTGAAGCGTTTTGCTCTGCTTGAGTTTTTTCCTCAGGTGATAATACATCTTCTAGAGAATCTTGTTCAAAAGATCCCTCATATGTTCCACCTGTACTCGTTCCATCTCCCATTTTTAATTATTTACTAATAAATATTAAACAACATTGCAATTAAGTGTTTAGAATTCCCCTCTTGAGAGGGGTACCTGCCTTTGGCAGGCGGGGTGTGTAATTGTTAACTGTTACACCTTCCGCCATGAATCATCGCTTTGCTCGATTCACGGCACCTTCCTCAAGGAAGGAATAATTTATTAACCACATCCCAAAACCACAAACATTGTGGGCTTAGGGTGTGGTGCAAGGAACTTTTCGATGGCGGTTAGGCTATCTATATTTTTGTTTTAATTCTGGACGAATAAATTCGCTAGAATTGATTTGAAATTTCATATCCGAAGATAATGAATTTCGCATCCAAAAATCAGGTTCCTTGCTTTCTGCCAAGGTCTATATCAGATTTTTACCACACTGTGTAGATTGTGTATTATGGAGTGCTGTCCATGTATTCCAGTTGTCCATCGACATCGCAGGGCATGTACACGCCTTCAACGCCAGTATAGCTAAAGATGCCACCTTCTTGCGGTGCTGTCCATGATGCGTCGCCTTCGACCACCGTGAGTCTGCTGTAGAGCAGGATATCCTCAGTGTTAATTGGTACGAAGATGAAATATTCGCTGATCGGGGACTGACCGCGCTGAATGCGAAATGCATCTGGCGTGTTCTGGCTGATGGCTATGTTGCCTCCGCGTCGTGGATTTTCTGGACTGTAAACACACACATCATTGTCGCCGTCGCTGGGAGCTTCAGTTTCCTGGGGAGCCGGTGTTGCAGTGCCGTAAACTTCTTGATCTTCCAACTGAGGCAAGATCGCTTCATTAAAGTCGCCGATACGTGCGTACAAATCGTAGTGTCGGGATAATGTGTCCAGTTGCACCCATTGTTCTTGCGCTGTTACAACATATTCAATGACGATTACATTCATGCCTTCAGATAAGGGATGAACCAATTCAGAGTCCATCGAGTGATGGGCATAGACCGTGAGGTCTTGTTGCAATACAAATGATGGATTCGTCTGTGCCGATGTTGAAAAGACTAAGACCATAAGCAAAAGTGCTATGATCACGATAGTGATAATTTGTTTTTTTAACATTATGTCTCCTATTGAGATTTTGTTTATCGATACCTCAAAAAGCCCAAGGCTGCTTTGATTTTTCAAAGAATCATAAGTATTTCTACTTACAATAACTAAATTTCTTTAGTTCAGATGGGCTTACTAAGGTATCGATAAACTCACTCTAGGAACAAAATGCATCTTCTAATTAGAAGAAAACAAAATAAACTCGTACCTTTCCTTTGTGTGTTTGTCTGATTGATTCTGAAAATTAATTAGATCCCTCAATTTTCCACTAAAGTGGAAATTTCGGGATATCAATCTTCTACGCTTCAAACTTCATCCAATAAATTGGACTCGTTTTCAGCTAGAATCTTAATACCTTGCAGAATAGATACATAGTCTTTCGACATATGTCGGTTTAGATAACCGAATATTACTTCCCCTCTAGAGAGGGGTGGACCATGAAGTAGAATACTTCATGGGACGGGGTGTGTTACTGTTGACTCTCAATCCAATGCTCAATTGTATAAATCACATCATTAATTCTATCTTTTACATCAATCTCACTAAACCTTAAAAACTTTAAGCCTAAAGATTCTAACTTTATTTGTCTTTTTAAATCATATTCATACTTTTCTTCAGTATGAGATGTTCCATCAAGCTCAATTATTAAATTAAGCTCAGGACAAAAGAAATCGACAATATACTCATCAATTGGCTTTTGCCTATGAAAATCATATCCAAGCTGTTTATTTTTTAGCTTTACCCAAAGTTTTGCTTCAGACCAAGTCATATTCTTTCTTAGTTTCTTTGCTTTATCTTTGAGAGATGGATTGTAGTTTAGAATCATGGTTAATAATAACACCTTCCGCCATGAATCATCGCCTTGCTCGATTCACGGCACCTTCCTCAAGGAAGGAATATTTGGTTATCCAAACACTTATCTATTGCAATGTTGTTAAAGAGCTCGCCTACACTTCGTTTCGTCGAAGCTCTGGCTCGGATCAGCTTCGTTACGTTGAAGCCCTATCCCGGGTCAGCATTGCTTCATCGAAGCTAGCTAAATTACTAATTTTAAGTACTTAATATACCTAAATAATAACTTTATCTATATACAGTATATATTAAAATCACCTATAATGTCAATGATTGGAAACAATATTTAAGAGTAGATATCTTTAGCTACAAAGCAAATTGGCGAATAGCTAGCATTTATTTCAACTTTTCAGTAAAAATACTTAAAACTGAGGCAAAAGTGTATGCAAAATATCCTCCGCAAGTAATTACCAATAATATTGGTAAAAATACTGTTCCAAGGGGAATAAACAGAATTGTAGCAAAAATTAAGAATATTGCACTTTGAACTGTAGCTGCGTTTCTTATCTTATGCTCTTTATTTAAAGCCTGAAGAGCTGTTGTTGCAGGAATAGAAAGAATATATAAGAATGTACCAATTAGGGTCAAAACAAAGATTAAAGAACCTTCATCAGCAATTTCGGTGTTGTAAAAAATACTTAGTCCAAAATGCGTAAACGGAATAGCTATTATTGTTACTATAATAGATAGTGCAGATAGCGCTTTTGTATAAAATAGCGTTTTATTCTTAAGAGTTAAAAAATCTCCTTTTCCTTCAATTTCGCTAAATTCAGGTAATAGTTTTGTTTCTAAAATAACCCTTAGTGCCAATGGTAAGCTTGCTAAAAATTCCACAGGTTTGTATATTCCATTTTCTTTTGCAGATCCTAGTTGAGTAACCACAATTGAATCCCACTGTGTAAACAATACATACGCAAAAGATGCGGTAAAAATATTAAACGCAAATTTAAGAAATTTCTTTGGAATATTAAAACTAAAAGCAAGTAAATTTAATCTATATAAATCTACTAAAGGCAATATAGTAAATATAACCCATGAGATTAATCTACCAATAAAGAAAGAATTTACAGCGCTAAAATCAAAAAATAGAAAAGTAATAGCAGAAATAGCAAAAAACGTTACTGCAGAGGCAAAAAAGTATGCTGTTAATCTATTTTTATAATTTAAACCATTAAAGATTACTAAAACAACATTTGATATTGAAAAGAAAAATACTATTAACAGCATTGCAAAATAACCTTTACTTATTTCACCATCAGAAATTACATCAGATACTGTAAAAAGTAACATTCCAAGAACAACTACTATAATTTCTGTAAAAAGAATTTGTCCTATAGTCTCTTTCTTATTATTACTTTGTGGAATAAACCTTTGAGCAGCTTCTGGTAAACCAAAATCTGTTAATACTCCAAGAATAGTAATCAGTGAAATGAAGTATCCAACCAAACCTACCTGTTCTAAGCTAGCTGTCTTTGTATAAAAAAATAGCAATAGAATAGGAACAATAGCTGCAAAAAGTCTAGCAATACCTGGAATAAAGTTGATTAAAACTTTCATGAGTATTTATTAATAAGTGTTTATACTTATTTTAGCTTTGATTTCATTACAGAACCATTAGCAAATAACACTAATCCTGCAGTAAAGAATGCTGCGGCAACAAGTGCATTTTCGGTTCTAAATATTGGTTCTGAGTCATCTATGCCTAGATCTGGAACGCAAATTCCGTATGAGTTTACATAGCAAACTTCGCAAGGAATTCCGTTAACACCAGTACCTGGTAAACATTGAGCTACACCTGCAGCCTTAACGTTTGAAGTTGTTACAAATGGTACTATTAGTACAAACGTTGCAACAATTATTGATAAAAAGATATTTTTCATATGTTTTACTATATTATTAGTACTAGTAATTATATAACAAATATATCGAATTAGTCAATTCTTTCTGCATATACAAAAACCCTGTTTAGTGTGTGATAACTTTGACATGTAACCAATATCAAATCGTCTATTCTTGAAACTTCTGTGTTTACTTCTGTATGATTAGCTCTATATTTAATTTCTTCGCCAAACCAAACTATCGTAATTTCATCGCCAACTTTTACATCAGGAAGATTTAAGAATAGATTTTGCTTTCTATATTCCCATGTAAGACTATTTGCTCCCCATCTATGTGCTGCCAATACAACTGGCGAAATATCGCTATCTGGAGCTTCATGATATGGCATTCTCCACACGCCTTTATCTAGAGCATAAGTACCAATCTCACTTTCCCAGATAGTCGTGTTAATGCCAGCAGTTGGAACAATCAATTTATTTCCAAGATCAGCAGCTGAATCGCTTGGTATATCAAACTCAACTTGCGAGTTAACTGATTTTGTTTCGTCCAAAAATAGTGGCTTTGATGTAATAATCTCAGTTTCTTTCTTTGCATCAGTTGCAAATACTGTATTTGGCTCAAGAATATGCGTTGCACTTAGTCCTAGGTATCCAAGTGGCACAATGATCAGAACAAGACCTAGTGTTATATTTATGTGTGCAATAATATTAAGAAATTTCTTCATATATTCATTATATCATACAGAAGCATGACTTAGCATATAGATTACAGAACTTCTCTCATCTTAATCCTTAACCTTTTTCTTAAAGTGGAAAATAGTTAATTAGTAGATTAGGTGATTAGTAAAATAATATAATGAAGCGTAAAGAGCTAAAAGCTAAGCGCTAATGGCTAATTAATAGTAAACTACTTTTATGGACTTTATTAAAAGACATAAAACAATTTTGTTAAGTACAACTTTATTCCTGTTGATATTTTTTATATATCTAGCAGTAATAAATGGCAAATTCTTCTTTGATGATGATACATTTGTGAGATTTAATTCCTCTATTACATCTGGAGATAGGTTTTACGAATATTTTACGTCTCAAATTTTAGAAGGTGCAGATTTATCTAGCAATTTTTACAGACCTTTGCAGACTATTAGTTACAGAGCTCTTTACTTGGCTTGGGGATTAAATTCGCTTCCATTTCATATTCTTCAAATAAGTTTACATGCAATAAACACAATTTTAATCTTTTTATTATTAAAGAAGTTAGGTTTTAAAGAAAATCACTCTTTTATTGCTAGTATTTTGTTTGGAATTCATCCAGTACTAACTCAAGCAGTTAGCTATATATCTGGACTTGCAGATCCAATATATTTAATGTTTACACTTATTGCTGCTCACTTGTTATTAAGAATACTTCATAAGAAGCAGCATAGGCTTATTTTTGCTATTTTAACTGTGCTATCAATAATACTTGCTCTGCTCTCTAGAGAAACAGCTGTAATTAGCTTTGCTTTTCTAGCATTAATATTTATATATGATAGGAATTCTAGAAAAGATGAAGGATATTTTGAAAATAAATATGCAATAGCTATTCTTGGTGTTACTACGATTATTTCTATACTCTACGTTATTTCAAGATTTAGTATATTAAAATTTACAGATAATGTTGGACTAAATATTGATGAGAATGTATATACTAAAAACTTGAGCGTTAGGTTAATTACATTTGTTTCTATTCTCTGGGATTATTTTGTACTTATAGTATTTCCAAAAGATTTAAACTATGAAAAGCCATACACTGCGTATACATTTATTAATACAGCAAGATTTATTTTTGGATTTATATGGATAGCAAGCTCTATTATCATTTCTTATTTTTCATTTAAGAAAAAAGGTGTTTTATGGCTTGGTATTACTACATTTTGGGTATTTCTAATACCTGTTACAGGAATTATTCCATTAAATTCAATGTATCTGGAACATTGGCTATATGGATCTTTTATTGGATTAGCCATAATCCTTGCTTGGTTTTTAGATCAAATGGATGAAAACTTCGACAAATTAATTAATCGAATAATTTTAGCTATCGTAATATTAGTCTTTATTTTATTAGGACTAAGGACTATATCAAGAAATAAAGAATGGGCTAATGAAATAGCTTTTTGGCAAAATGAACTAAATTATGAGACTGATTCGGCAAGAGTTTATAATAATTTAGGAATGGCATATATTGATAATCTTGATTATGATTCAGCAATTGAGAACTATAAAAAGGCAATTGAAATATCAGATACTTACCCTCATACTCGATTCAATCTGGGAAATACATATGCTGATAGGCAGATGTTTGATGAAGCTTTTGATGAATACATAAAATCTCTGCAAATTGATCCAAACTTTATATTTACACATGCAGCACTGTATAAACTAAGTGTATCACTAGGAGAAGACCAAAATGCACAAATATTTAGTGATTTTGTTAACAGAATAAGAAATGGTGAAACTTTAACTTTTGATGAGATTGTATCAACACGTCAGAATTAATTCACTTCTCCCTTTAGGAGAAGGTGTCAGACGCAGCCTTGGCGTAATCTGACGGATGAGGTCAAATACATTAACTTCTAAAATCAATATAAGTCCATACTGTTTTCATTACAGGACCGGGTTTGCAGTCCCGTTCTTATTTTATGATAAACTTCTATATCCCCATAAAATTACACTTGTATTCCCCTCTCCTTATAGGAGAGGGCCTAGGAATTGAGCTATTGCGAAATTCCTAGGGGTGAGATCTATTATGAAATTAAATTATTTATATAATAAAAAATTAAAGTCTTTTGCCAGAGAAAATAAAAAGGACTCAACATATGGAGAAGCAAAATTATGGAAACATTTAAGAAACAGTCAGCTTTTAGGCTATAAATTTAGAAGACAATATTCTACCAAGAATTTTATCTTAGATTTTTATTGCCATAAACTAAAACTTTGTATAGAGATTGATGGAACTACACATGCTGATAAAAAAGTTGATCAAGATATGTTAAGGGATAAAGCACTAAAAAAGAAAGGAATACATACATTAAGATTTAGTGAGTATGATGTGTTAAAGAATATTAATGATG
>JAGQLF010000003.1 GCA_020429545.1 Candidatus Dojkabacteria bacterium | reverse complement strand
TTCTTCTGGTTTTATATTAGTTTGAACACTAGGTAATGTTTGAGTTGTTGGCTCTGCAGGAATTGCCTGTGCTTTTGCTTTTTGAAGGTTAAAAACTGCAGGCAAAATATATACCAGAGAGACTGATATAAATATTATAGATACAATTATATATGCCTTTAGTGCTTTATTCATATAGAATAATTTACTATACTATTATATCATGGGTATAGCATTTTGTACAGTACCAAATTGACTTATTTCATTATATAGCAAGGTAATTGGGCGACTCCGCCTCTCTTACTGTCACTTCGAGTGATCCCGACATTGGTCGGGATTGTATCGAGAAGGGACATGGTAAAATATATAAGCTACAGTTTTAAATCTCCCACCATTTTTACATGAAAGATTTTTATACCTACTATGTATATATACTTTTATGCTCAGATAGTACATATTACGTAGGAGTTACCAATAACTTAGATAGACGAATATCTGAACACAATTTAGGCATAAATAAAGAGAGTTACACTCATACACGAAGACCCGTGCGGCTAGTTTGGTTTGGAGATTTTAATAATATAAATAATGCTATTGCATTTGAGAAACAGATCAAAAAATGGAGCAAGAAGAAAAAAGAATCTCTTATAAATAACGATTGGCATACTATTTCAAAGTTGTCTAAGAAAAAGTTTAATTAGTTCTCGATACAAAATTTGCAAAAGCAAATTTCACTCGAACTGACAAAAGTATACAATTTTTATTAGCATTCCTAATCTGTCACTTCGAGTAGCCTTACGGAGCTTTAGCTAAGTTTGGCGTATCGAGAAGCTATATCGTTTGCATGTAGATTTTTTGCCATTTGACCCTGTTCTTTAGCTCTTTTGCAGCATATGTATATCCTCCATTTGAGCCATCAATAAAGTGAACATGTTTGCCTTTTCTCTCAACTATTAGACAAGTCATATGAATACTTGAGGTTGTATGTATTCCATACGCAAGTTTTCCATTTTGATACTGTTCTTCTAAGTAACCTACAAGTTGATGCCTTTGATCAGCATTACCTGCAATAACCATTCTCAGCATATCATCAAACTTTTCTGAATCAATTGAATTAACAATAGTATATTTATATGCTTTCTGAGAAATACTTTTTATTTTACTTTTGAAGAAATTTTTAATATTACTACCTATGCTTTTTAGATAGTTAATTAAAAATTTTTTTCTAAAATCTTGTCCTGTTCGGTAAGCTTCCAAAATAGTTTCTAACTTTATTTTCTTATAGTTTGATTTTATGCTTATCGAGCCTTCTTTTATTGGGTATCTTTCATCTTTTCTACCATAAATCTGTTGAATTTTTCTCATTACCTCATTATATATTCTAGTTTCTGAATCGTAATTTGGATTTGCCTTAATCAATAAACTAACAATCTCATCTTTTTTGCTGGGAATATCTTGCCAAACACATTGCAATCCAGTAAAGTCTGCTTTTCCATCTATTTTCTTCTTTGTTTTAAATTGATATTTTTCTTCTGTCTTAACCAAAAATTCTGCATGATCCAAACCACCACCATGAAACACAGCTTGGTAATAATTATCGGTTACTTTTAATTTAACAATTTTTATTTTATGCCTGCTTCTTAAAATATCAATTACAGGTACACACCCAATTCGTATGTCAATGTTAAAACTTTCTTTTGCAAAATTCTGAGCATCTCTTAGAACGTCTCCAGCCTTGTCAACATATTCTGGGGGAATTAAAATTGTAGAGCCATCTCCACCGAATACAAAAGGAAATTCTATGTTTTTATCGATATTCAAAACGGATGTTGTAGCACAAGCCGCAGCAAAATTAACCTCATGGTATTTACCATCCTCTACAGCTGCAGTTGAACCCCGAACATCGGAAACAATTATGTACCAGTCTACGGGAGCGTCTTTAAAAAGTCGTTCGTTAGTAATATCTTTAAAATCCTCCACATAAGGAAGATCGTTGTAGAAGTAAGAACTCTTCATGAATTGTTCTGTTATCAATTTTGTGCAACAACTCCAGAATATCAGTGATTGACATTATTGTCCAGCAGCAGAAAAGCTGAGTGCTACTAGCCTATTGATATAGGCGTTTTGACTATCTCGCAATAATGATCTATCATCCATGAATGGAAAGTCCCGACACAGATTTACTAAGTTCTCCAAGTGAGGTGATTTACTATGTTCTTCAAGAATTAAGTGCTGGTAAATCTACACATGATTTAATAATTGATCCTGATCATGTACGCGATTTTATTCAAGAGTTGAGTACGTTTGCACCAATGTCAGATTTATATAAGATTGAATATATTGATATGGATGTAGAATCTCAATCTATATTTCTTGAATTACTGTATGGAGAACATAATTATATTTTTATTTTAGATATATTTGCAGAGCAGGGAATATTACAAAAATGCACATTTGTAAGAAACGATAAGAATCACACGGATGTCATAAAAAATGGCTATATACTAAGTAGATCTGATTATGTACAATAAATTACTATTAATATCAATAAATCACTACTAATGACATTTATAATAATCCCTTTCATAATCTTTCTTATAGTTATTTGTATTTTCTTTTTCTTTTATAGAAAAGTTTTAGTTGCAACTCAAAGCCTAATCACAATAATGTTTTTTGTAGGATTAATTGGATCAATTAGTGCAATTTTTATTCCATTTATTTATAAAGCCCCTATAGAAAACTACTTTAGCGAAAGTTTTTTTGGAATACAGCTACAGTATGCAGATAGTACACTTACTACAGTAGGTCGCGTTCCAGCTGATTTAAAAAACAAAATCGAATCTTTATTTGGAAAAGACAATATAAGCGATTCAGAGTTTAGATCTGAACTTTACCCTTCTTTTATTAACTTAATAAGTGTTCTATTTAGAGCATTTATATTTGTAATTAGTATTTTGCTAATGATTGTAGCAACCTATATGCGGTACTCGTTTGCGGGAATCAGAGATTACCATAAGCTAGAAAAAAGGGTAAAAGAGTTAGAAGAAAATTTAGAGTAAGGAACATAATTATTATTCCTTACTTAGCATCAGTAAATAAGTCTTCAATCTTTGCAGCCATTGCAAAATCTTTTTCTGTGAGCCCTTCTACATCATGTGTATAAAATGTTACTAAAACATTATTATACTCATAGATTGTTAAGTCTGGATGATGTTCATTTTCTTCTGCTAATTCTCCAATCTTATTTACTAAATCTAGTGCTTGTTTAAAATTATCCATTTCAAAATTTGTGATAAGCCGATTATGCTCATCTAACCCCCAGTATTCAAAACCTTTTAAGTATTCTGAAATCTTATCATCACTTAGCTTTTCGCTCGAAAGTTCTTTTACTTTTTTTGCTTTCAAATCTTCTAAACTCATATGTAGTGTTGTTAATTAAATATTTTTGCTTGTTTCCAGTATTTTTTCTGAATACTGACTACTGAAAACTGACCTCTAAATATATCACTTAAAAATCCTTGTTGTAATCTTTTTAACAAATAACTTACTGTTTTCTACCAACACATAGTATGCTGGGAAAGATAGTACAACTAAGAATGTACTGGACATTAGTCCAAATATAATTGCTACAGCCAAAGACTCCCAAAGTGGTTCTGACAATGCTAGTGGAATCAAACCTAAAATAGTTGTGGCAGATGTTGTAAGAAGTGGTCTAAATCTAAGTTTAACTGCTTCAACAATGGCATCAGCAGGTGTATAACCTAATTGAGTATGTTGATTTGCAAAATCCAAAAGCATGACAGTGTTGTTTACAACAATTCCAACTAGCGCAATCATACCTATTATTACAAAAAAGCTAATTGGATTATTAGTCAAACTTAATCCTCCAAACAGTCCAACAAAACTAAATGGTATTGCAAGCATTATCAATATTGCTTGAGTAAATGAATTAAATACAATTACCAGAAATATATAAATGATAATAAATGATCCAAGTAGTGCTACCCCTGCAGAAATCACAGACTCAAATATTTCTGTAGCAAAACCTCTATCATCTCCAAGTGCGTCAGATTGTAATCCCAACTCTTGTAGTCTATCTTCGTTAAATTCTTCCTTTACCTGATCTGCAACAAATCTAATGGATGCATCGTCTACTTCGCCTTCAAGTTTAGTCTCTATGGAAATATATCTGCTTCCATTTAGTTTGGCTATGCTTTCCTCATTTCCAATTCTGCTTTCAACTACTTTTACATCAGTTGGAAATTCTATTGTTTGAATATAATCTGAAATTTTTTCAGCAGCATTATTTAAAGTTGTAATATCAGAACCATATAATTGTATTTGTGATTGAAATTCGGCCGCAGGAGGACCTCCCATCTGATCAGCAGCAATGGATACTTCAGCAGTTTTTATTGACTTAATTTCGTCTTCTAATGTGTTTGCAATTTTTACAGAGGTTACAGATCTTTCACTCATTGGTGTGAGCTCGTAAATTGCCATTGCACTTTCACCACCATTAAAATTTCTACCTAATTGTGGATAAGTAACTTTTTCAACATATTCTTGGTATTCAGACAAAACTATATCTTCTGTTTGTTTGACTATTACCTCTTGCTCACTTAATGGAGTGTTAGGTAAAAAGCTGATATTTACAGAAATACTATTAGAATCTTTTTGTGGTGGAAAGTCTACAAACTGAAGTGTGCTTGCTAAAAATCCTCCAAAGCCTACAAAACCGATGCTAATAATTATTACTACTAAAGATAAATACCATCTTTTTACATATAACCGTACAAATAAAGAAGTAACTTTTCCGTAGAATAAGAACATTTCATTTGTAGCATTCAAAATCCA
Source organism: Candidatus Dojkabacteria bacterium (assembly GCA_020429545.1). Classification (GTDB taxonomy): domain Bacteria; phylum Patescibacteriota; class Dojkabacteria; order J137; family J137; genus JAGQLF01. Next base: position 24,436 of record JAGQLF010000003.1, on the reverse strand, counting down.
ATATATTGGAGTTTTTTTATGTTTTGAAGGAATAAGTACATTTGATAAAAGAGGGACAATTGTTATTGCAATTGTCAAAGACCAGAATAAAGTGATGATTACTGTAATTGGTACATCTTTAATAATATCTCCTAAAAACCCTATAATAAAAAGCATTGGGAAGAATACTAAGATTGTTGTGACTGTTCCTACCAAATCGGCTTTACCCACATTCTCTAACGCCGCTTCAACTGCATGAATACCTTTTCTTCCCTGTCTTTTATGATAATCAATGCTTTCTACTATGACTATTGCATCATCAACCAATAATCCTAGAACTAAGATTAGTGCGAATAACGAAATTACATTCAATGAAACTCCTAAAAGAAGCATTGTTATAAAAGAAGCTGCCATTACAGTTGGAATGAACAGAACTGCAACGATTGATGCTCTCCAGCTAACAAAGAGAAATAATGTTAGTGCAACTATAAATAAAGCACTTACTGCATTTGATTCTAATGAAGCTATTTGCTGGTTTAGTCCAACTGCTTCGTCATAAACTGTTACAATCTGCGTATTGGTAATTTCTCTTGAACTAGTTATATCTTCAATTTTTTTATTTATTGCTTCAGAAAACTTTACTGACGAAATATCTTCATTTTTCTGTAAACCTATTAGAACAGAGTTATTTATTTCAATATCTGAGTTTTTCTTTTCGCCATATCTATTAAAAGTAATTTGTGTTTCTTCAGTTACTCCAGTTATTGGGTTAAAAACATTATCATAAATTTTTATTATCTGAGATTGTTTAACCTCATTTAATGTGGATAATATATTCGAAACCTCTTGTGCATCTGATTGTAGTTGTACTAAACTTTTTGTTCTTGATGTGACAGCCAATAGAAGCTCATTTTCGCCATCAATGGTATTTGGTTTTAGTGCAATTACATTTACGTTAACTTGTTCTGGAATTAGTAAGTTTGAATCTATAAGATTATTAAGTTCTTTTTCTGCATCAGAAATATTTGTTCCTGTTTTATAAGAAATAGTAATAAAACTAAAACTATCAGCAGATATAGAAGATACCGACTCAACCGACTCAACATCTTGGGCTAAAAGAGCAACTGGTTTAGTTATATCGTCTTCAACTTTTGACTTATCACCTACAGGATATATCGTTTGTACAAATATAGTTGGAAATTCTAAGGCAGGAAAGCCTTCCCTTGGAAGTAAACTTGTGTAGGTAATTGCACCAAATACTAAAATTAATATAAATGCAATTACAGTGGTTCTAAATCTTTTAACTGACCCTGATGAAATTTTTGTTATAAACCCTTTTTGTTCCATTCTCTATATAAACACAAGACTATTATATAACAAAACTATTAATCTTGAACTGTCATTTGATACAAATCAGGAGTGGGCTATGTGCTTTGTGGTTATAAAAATATTTTTCTATAGGTTAGGAGCCCATTGCTAATACCGCACAGCTTCTTATCATCTGTAATTCTTCGTTTGTTTTAATTACCAACACTTTTGTTCCTTCAAGTGAAATATCTAAAAAGTCTGGAACGTCTATTTGACCAGCATTTTTAGATTCATCGTATCTTATTCCAAGTGGTACAAGTTTTGCTAAAATCATTTTTCTAATTATATCGGAACCACTTCCAACTCCACCTGTAAATACAATTGCATCAACTCCACCAAGCATCACAAAAAAATTTGCAATGAACTCAACAATTTTATTTATATACATATCAATCGCAAGTTTTGCTCTTTCATTTGTTGCATAATCTTGTAGCAACTGTTTCATATTATTTGTATATCCAGAAATACCTAGTAAACCACTTTCATTATTTAAAAGTCTAGATATATCATCATCGTTCAACCCCAATTTCTTTTTTATAAACATTACTGCACTATAATCGATTTCGCCTGACCTAGTTGCCATTATTAAATTCTCTTCAGGCGAAAATCCAAAACTTGTTGCAATACTAGCACCATCTTTAATAGCACAAATACTTGAACCAGAACCTAAGTGACATACAATGACTCTAGAATAATTATTTTCAGCTAATCTATTTTTTATAAACTGATAAGAAATCCCATGAAAACCAAATTTTCTAACCTTAATATTTTCGTAGTATCCGTAAGGAAGTCCATATAAAAAATTCTCCTTTGGCATTGTTAAGTGAAATGATGTATCAAAAACACCAAATTGTTTTATGTTTGGATAAAGTAAAGCGATCTTTTTTACAATCTCAAGTGCCTTTGGATTATGTAAAGGAGCATAGTCATTAAAGGTTTCAATTTCTGAAATAGTTTCCGTTGTAAGTTGAGTTGGCTTATCAAATCTTTCTCCACCATGCACAATTCTATGAATGATTTTTTCGATTTTATCTGGTGTAATTTGCATTTGCTCAGCAATCAAATTAAAAAAGAACTGAACTGAATTAGAATAATCATTCTCAGTAATCTCTTGATCAACACTTTGGTTATTTAATTCTGCCTCTAGCTTGTAGTTACCTTCAGAGTAGTTTTTAAAATGAAAAGAAGCTATGGAGCTTTCACCTTCAAAAATTTGGATTTTTATACTTGAAGATCCTGAATTGATGGTTATAATCATGCGGAAATATTTAAACTAACTATAGCTTAGCATATGAGTGATGACGGAGCGAATTTTGAAAACAGTGAAACAGGGAAAAATGTACCTCCACAAACATTAGTCGAAAACATTGCTATGACGCTGAACTTTTTAAATCTACAGCAAAAATTGGAGCATAGTTCTGAAATCCCTGAACTTTTTAAATTAACTTATATCTTGGCAAATGAATTTCCATCTATTGACAGTAACTATCCAACTAAAATGAAGGTTGATATTGGTATAGCCTTTTCTGCCGCAAAGACAATGAGATCTATTGACTTAAATGGGATAGCAAATAATTATTTTGATTTTGGAGGAATTTTGCCAGGCAGAGTTAATCCTCCTGACAGATACATTGATACGATTATCGGGTCTATTGAGTTATCTCCTCTAATTCTAAATATTGGTGTTAGCTCTCTATTGGTAATGGAGAAGGTAAAGCAAACTGTCGAATCTAATGGTTATCCTAATATCAACTTCTACAGCGATTCTAGTAAATATATCTTACATTTTTTTATTTATAGAAATCAGAATAATACATGATTAACGAAAATAATGGAGATTTACAAAATGATAATTTTTCTGCTGAAGACCAACTACATATTTGTTTAGGAAGCTTAGCTGATTGGCTTGAAGAAGATCTCCCAAACGAGCTGACTCATAGAGGAGTGGAAATCGATATTGACTCAGGTCTTGCCTCAATAAATAACTCTCCAAAAATTGACTTGCATAATTTACCCAATGGCTTTCTAGGAAAGTTTATATCAATCTTAAATAGACTTGAATGTCCACTTCAAGTGAAAGTAGGTTACCCTATTCATGGAGACTATATACCACAAATAAAGTCTGTACCTTCACACTTTAATGAATTATGCGACAGCATAGCAAATCTTGCAGATTTTATGTTTCTACCTGTAACAGTTAATTACAGTAATGGCCTATTTAGTCAAGAAAAGATTTCTAATATAACCAATCAAATAATTATTCAGATTCTGAACTTTATACGTGAAGATTTTACTAATCCTGATCTTAGCATTGTACCTTTTAATCATTCACCTAATAAAGTAACATTATATGTAATATGCGTTTTACCCAAATTTGAAAAAATCTATAAAGTCTAGCTTAAGAGCTAAGTACAGAAATATAAAACCTGAATCTGATTATAATTCAACTAATGCAATAAATGCTCTCATTACTAAGTACAAAGTACTCAATACTCAAATCTTTATCTATAAATCTCTAAAAAATGAAGTTCCGACAAAAGAAATCATTGACTACTGTATCAAAAATAATATTCAAGTTTTTGCTCCAGATAAAGAAGCGTTGGATGTAAAACCACTCAATCAAGTAAACCCTGCTCCAAATTATGAAAATATGATTGCTATTGTTCCAGGATTAGCTTTTACAAAGGACGGTAAAAGATTAGGTAGAGGTGGTGGATGGTACGATAGATTTTTTGCTAAGCATAAAGTAAAAAGAAAAATTGGATTGTGCTTTAAAGAACAGATTCTGAAAGATCTACCGGTTGAAGAACATGATATTTTAATGGATGAGGTTATTATAGTTTAAATAAGTGGCAATCTGCGAGGAGTGAGCTAAGCGAACGACGCCCGCCTGCAAAGCTATGCCTAGCATTGCGGGCAGGTGGTAGTCCCGCTAGATAATCCTAATAATGTCATGGTGAGCCTGTCGAACCATTAACTGACAGTTAAACGAGATTGCTTCGTCGCTTTGCTCCTCGCAAAACGCCAAAGGGTTATTTTCTCATCAAAGTCTTATACTTAAACTCAACCCCACTCTTCTCACTTTTCATCCAATCAGTTTCATCTTCCACTTTCCAATTAGATTCATCAAATTCTGGAAAGAAAGCATCTCCATCGTACTCACCCTTAACAATAGTTAAATACATTTTATTAACTAAATTGCCTTTTAATGCTTGCTCAAATACAGCACCTCCACCAATAATAAAAATTTCATCATCAATCTCAATTGCCTCAACAATAGCTTCCTCTAGCGAACCAACAACTTCAGCGTCTTCTAACTTATAATCAGGTTGTTTAGTTAGAACAAAATTTGTTCTGTCTGGTAGGGCTTTGCCAACAGCTTCATAACTTTTTCTACCCATAATAACTGGATGTCCAGAAGTAATTTTTCTAAATCTTTTTAAATCTTCAGGTATTGACCATGGTAGTTCCTGGTTATTTCCAATTACTCTGTTCTTTTCTGTGTAAGCGCAAATTATGTTTATCATATTTGTTTTATAAAATAATATGAATGTCAGAATACTGCTCTAAAACTCTTACTATAAATTATTATAATATTACACCTCCCGTCTTTCAGCTTCGCAGAAATCCACCCTCCTCAAGGAGGGAGCACTATAGTTTCACTACTTTCTACTCTTCTATACCGCCATATCAGCTTTTATAGATGGATGATAGTCGTATTCTTTGAGCTTAATATCTTTCATACTAAATTTATCTATATCCATTATTTCTGGATTTAACCATAATTCCGGTGGATTATATGGTTTTCTTGATAATTGTTCTTGAACTTGATCAATATGATTCTCATATATATGTGCATCTCCAATAACGTGTATAAATTCTTTTGGCTCTAAGCCAGTTACTTGAGCAATCATTGCAAGTAAAAGTGAATAAGAAGCAATATTAAAAGGAACTCCTAAAAACATGTCTGCACTCCGCTGATACATTTGTAAAGATAAATATTTATTTTCTTCAACATAAAATTGAAACATAATGTGACAAGGAGGTAGTGCCATTTCATCAATCTCTCCAGGATTCCATGCACTAACAATAATTCTTCTATCAGTGGGTTTTGTTTTAATTCGTTCAATTGCATTTTTTATTTGATCTATTTCAGATCCATCAGGTGCTCTCCAGCTTCTCCACTGCACTCCATATACTCTTCCAACATCTCCATCGAACTTAGCCTTAGGTTTCCAATAGTCTGCTTCTGCATTAGCGTCCCAAATTTTTGATCCAAGTTCATTTAGTCTTTTATAGTTGTTACTTCCTTCTAAAAACCAAAGTAATTCTGCTTTTAGCGATTTAAAAAAAAGTTTTTTTGTCGTAATTGCCGGAAATCCATTTCTTAGATCATACCTTGCTTGTAATCCAAACACTCCGATTGTATCAACACCTGTTCTATTTCCTCTTTTTATTCCGTTATCTAGAACAAACTTAAGTTGTTCTAAGTAAGTTTCATCGTGCATAAATTTTGATTTAACTTCTAAACTATCTCCTGTTTAAGGAAAATTTTCAATGCACAAATTTTGTTTTTTGTGTGTACAAAGTTGCATGGTAGAATTTTTAAGATTAAAAAACTTCTATGTCTGATTCAGATCCAGAACCAAAATATTCTAGTGCAGAAGATATATATAAAACGATTGTTCTTGATACTTTAGAATTTAATGGTACTCAAGAGTTTCAAATATCCGAACATACTGTTCTTGAAATGGAATTACAAGAAATCGATCCTAAAATGTATGATGCTGTAGAAAAAATGAAATTAGCAATTGATCAAGAAGCAACATCGACTATTTTAGCAATCACGCCAACAGCTAGAATAAAAATTTCTGGTGTTCATAAAGTAGTACCAGAGGTAATTGATACAATTGCTGATAATCTTGAAGAAAATGGATTTAGGCTTCCAGCTTTTCAAGATGAACCAGAAAATATACTTTTTTTTGAAAAAGCAATGCCAGATAACATTCCAGCACAAGTTGCTCTTTCATTAGGTGAGGATAATCTTGGACAAAGAACACTGATTGGATATGAATATCAAAAAGATCAAGGATGTGTGATTGTAAATGTAAAAAGGTTTGATCCAATATATATAAAGAAAAAAGAAACAACAGTAGAGAACATTAACAAGCTAATCAATATTCTGAGGTCAGTTGAAAATTTATTAGAACCTTACCTAAAACCAAATAATTTATGATCTTATCTGATGGTGAAATAAAAAAATTACTTTTATCTGGAGATTTAGTTTGTAGACCTCTTACAGATGAATCTATTCAACCAGCTTCTATTGATTGTAGACTTGGCGATCATTTTCTAGTTGTGGATGATGCACATATGGAAAGTATTAGTTTAGGGGAAGAAATAAAATATAGAGAGATAAAAACAAAATCTATAACAATTCCTCCCCATTCATTTTTGCTTGGGACAACAATGGAATATATTGAGCTTCCCGAGAATTTAATAGCTTTTGTAGAGGGCAGAAGCTCAATTGGAAGAATGGGATTGTTTATTCAAAATGCTGGTTGGGTTGATCCTGGATTTAAAGGAAAGATTACGCTAGAGCTTTACAACGCAAATTCACTACCAATTAAGCTAGAAGCAGGAAGACGAATTTGCCAATTTGTGTTTGGAAGGATGGGATTTAGGGCAGAAGTTCCATATGGTGCTCCAGGTAAGAAAAGTAAATATCAAGGGCAAATGAATACTGTTGGAAGTAGGGTTTTTAAGGATGTTGAAACCGATTCGAAAGAATAATTGAATTCAAAATTACGCTTGAAAGAGTTACAGGAGTCAGGTTGATTAAGCAATTAATGTATATAACTGCGGGATTATAGCGTAGTGGTGGTAAGAATCAAAAATTAAGCAGCTTCTTGAGCATCAAGTTCAAGAAACTTTTGTAATTTGGTCTGTGAGTCTACTACTTCTAAAACCAATTTATGATACCAAGATAAGGTTTCTCCACTGCTTACCTGCTTTTGTATATTGTGGATCTCCTCTACAGTTATTCCAGCCAACCTATGTTGTAACATTAGAATCTGTTTATCTTTTTCAGTTGTCATACTTGTTGTCGCATGGTGTTCTGCAGTTGCCGCTCCATAAATAATATAAGGTTTTTCTTTAGTTACTAACAAAGGTAGAGCTAATCCATCTGGATAAATTTTACCCTTATATTTTATTGCTCTTGCAGTATGTGTACCAATAGGTCCTAAAGTTAAATCTTGAAAAACAGTATATGCATGACATTCGTATAAATCTTCTTCTTTCATTTCCTCTTCTATGTGAGACATAACTGGTAATTTATTTGCTAAAAACCCAGCGTTCAATCCTGCACCTAGAAAGAAAATATTATTTTCTCTACAAATTTCTTTAACCTCTTCTAAAACTTCAACCGAAGAAAAAGTTGCTTCATCAAAATATAATATATGTTTATTACTCTTACCTTTCTCGTCTTGGATAATTCTCTTTATTTGATCAATATTGTTTGGGTGGTTTGGATCCGCACCTGAAAAAATTCTATGTGCTTCCCAATCATACTCTGAATTCTCTTCATCCTTTTCTCTAAGTAACCTAGGCCTAGTTTTTGTATCTCCAAGTTCTCCTGTAATTAAAACTGTTTTTGTATACCCATATTTTGCCTCAAGCTCCATAATAATATATGTAGCTAAGGATGATTTTCCACCATACATGCAGCTATGCAAAAATAATTCAGATCTTTCTCCTGATGTAATTTCTGCAGCTATCTGCTTCCCTAATTTTTGATAAACTTCTCTATGCCCTTTTTTAAAATTATCTAAAAGTTCATCACTTGGCTCATCCATTGCAAATAATGTTTTCATTACGTTCTCTAACTGAATAGGATTATCCGATTCTATTGCATGATCAAGAGCAGCATAAGTTGCAGCATGTGCTACAGGGTTAGATAAACTGAAAACAGGATTTTCTATCCAGTCATTTACAGTTAAAGCATATTCTATTGGAAGTCTATCAGCTAGTTTGGAAAACTCTGTTTCATAATCAGTAGTAAATAGTTCTGCACACAATAATTCTGTACTATCTAAATTGATTTCTGTTTCTTGATCTATCATTTGTGGAATTGTTCTTTTATCAGATTATTAAAAACATGTATTTCTGACAACTATTTTCTAGAAATACTCAGCTCTACTTTCTACTCATCTAATTTCTAGTTACTCAGTACTAATAACTCACTACTCATTACCGTTCTCGTGTTAAAATACTTCTAGTTAAAAAATAAAAATGTCAAAAGATAAAAAACAATCAGAAGAAATTAAAAAAGAAGAAAATAATGAATTAGAACAATTACAACAAGAATTAACTGAAGAAAAAGAAAGAAGACTAAGAGTAATGGCAGATTTTGAAAATTTTAAGAAGCGAATTGAAGGCGAAAAGTCAATGTTTGGCGCAATGGCAAATATGGGTTTAATTCAAGAAATTTTAGAAATTAATGACGATCTGCAATTAGCTATAGATGATTCTGACCTAGATTTAGAAAGAGCAAAATCTTCAATAACAACAGCTCAGGAAAAATTAAAAGCAACTGTTAGAAATGCAGGTATTGAGGCAATTGAAATTAAAGTTGGTGATGATTTTGATAGCAGTACAATGGAGGCAATTCAAGCTGTGGAGGATGAGAAAAATGCAGGCAAAGTAATTGCAGTGATTACTTCTGCTTATAAATATGCAGATAAAGATGGAATTTTAAAACCTGCCAAGGTTATTGTAGGAAAGTAAATTTATTAAAAAGATGGACGCTAATAAAAGCTTTGATATTGGTGACAGTGACTCAACTGAAATTATTTTCAGCGATAACCATCTTTATTATGCGCAGCTAAATGGAATTGAGCCTCCAAAGCTAAATTACCAACCGTATATTACTCACCTACCTGACTCTAAGCCTAGATATACCCACACCAGAGAATATCCCCATTATCCTGTGTTTGTGGTTAATAGAATTAATCATAGTTTAGAGCTCCTTGAACAAGTAGTTAGTCAAGATGATTTAGAAGTATTGAAGGATCTATTTAGGAATGGTTTAGTGCATGTAATAACTGAAAGATCTACACTCAATTTACTTGATGAGGAATATTCTCCAAAAAATCTTCTAGAAGCTACGCAAGAACGCTACTTTAGAATAACTTTTGAAGGAATACCTGCAAATGAAATACACAAAAGATACAAAAGACCAAATAAAAAAGACGCATTAATGCAATCTGGAGATGAAGCCTTCAGAATTAGACAACACCTTAATCGAATAGTAGGGAGCCTTCAAATTTATCAACCAATTGAAAGTTCGCTTGAAAATTCTGAAGAATACATGCCTATAGTAGAATCTCTTATATCTCAAGAATGGGATGATGAAAGTATTCAACGATTCTTAGCACATAAATATTTTAATCAGAAGCCCGTTAGAATTGGTATGTCTAAAGCATTTACAAACTATATACTAGCAAGCACAGGAGATGCTGAATTATCCCCAGAATTAAAGAGAGCTCTAAAATGGAATTGTTTTGTTTCAGCTATTGCTTCATCTTCAAACGAATTTCTTGATCCCTTTCCTCTTGAATCAATCTCTGATCAAGTGCAAAGTATAAATATCAACGTACTGCCTCAAATACCTGACCTGTATATTGAAACTTTAAAACTAATCTTATCTGACGAAACTTTGCCTAAAGATAGACATGGTCGTCCAGTTTTTAATAAAGTAACATCTCTAGAAATATTATTTGAAGGAAAAAACCCTCCCATATTCGATTTAGTTAGAAAGCAACTACAAAAGTACATTCAAACAGGAGGTGATGGCGAAAAAGCTACAATTATAGGGAAACAATTTCAAGAAGCCTACATGAGATTTAAGAAATTTGAAGCTGATGAACTAAGAAACATAGCAGTCACCGATATTACTCCAGGAGGAAATAGCTTATGGTTGGCTAATCCAGCCTATCGTGAACAGTATTTACAAACAATTTATGGTAGAAAAGGTGAAAGAAAACGTGTACAAACTCCTTTTAGTGATATTTTTGAGGCATAAATTGATCACTTAGCACTCTTGACTCATTCCTGCTAAACATTGTAATATTACATTAGGAAATTAGACTATTAATAAAATTGAGCAAAATCGCTTTGTGGTCTGAGGAATGCGATATATGATTTAAAAACGCATTGCGCATGGCTCAAAGCAATTAAATTAGCAATATAACTTTGTCAGAATAAAGCTGACAACGAACTTTAACTTACATATTACTTAAAAACATCCTATGGGAAAGATTATTGGAATCGATCTAGGAACAACAAACTCAGCTTTTGCTTTTGTGCAAGCTGGTAAACCAGAGGTTATTACAAACAAAGAAGGCAACCGAACAACGCCATCAGTTGTTGCAATTGACGTAGACAGCAAATCTGAAATTGCAGGAATTACAGCAAAAAACCAAATGGTTACAAATCCAGAGCAAACTTTTTATTCAGTAAAGAGATTTATAGGTCTAAAGTACGATGATTCATCTGTAAAAAAAGATCTAGAATTAGTTCCATTTAAAACAAGAAAAAGTTCAAAAGGAGGAATTGAAATTCAGTTTGGAGACAAATGGGTAACTCCAGAAGAAGTTTCTGCAAAAGTATTAGCAAAAATTAAAGCAGATGCAGAAGCATTCTTAGGTGAATCTGTTGATGGTGCTGTAATTACAGTTCCAGCATATTTTGATGATTCACAAAGACAAGCAACTAAAAATGCAGGAAAGATTGCAGGTTTAGATGTAAAAAGAATTATTAACGAACCAACTGCTGCTGCAATTGCATACGGTTTAGAAAAATCTGGAGATCAAACAATAGCTGTTTACGATTTAGGAGGTGGAACATTTGATGTCTCAATTCTAGAAATTGGTGATGGAATTTATGAAGTTAAATCAACATCAGGAGATACTCACCTAGGAGGAGATGATTTCGACCAAAGATTAATTGATCATTTTGTGGACGAATTCAAAAAAGAACAAGGAATAGATTTGAAAGAAGATCCAGCTGCTCTGCAAAGATTAAAAGAAGCCGCTGAAAAGGCAAAGATTGCTCTATCAAGCAGTGAGCAAACAGAAGTTAACCTTCCATACATTACTGCAGATGCTAAAGGACCAAAACACTTTAGAATGACTCTAAAAAAATCAGATATGGAAAAAATAGTATCCGATTTAGTAGATAAAACTTTTGATTCTGTTAGACAAGCACTAAAAGATGCAGGAGTAGAAAAATCTGAAATCAACGAAGTAGTAATGGTTGGTGGAATGACAAGAATGCCAATGGTTAAGAATAAAGTAAAAGAATTTTTTGGAAAAGAACCAAATATTTCTGTAAATCCAGACGAGGTTGTTGCAGTTGGTGCGGCCCTTCAAGGAGCAGTTTTAGCTGGAGATAAAGAAGTGGATGATATTACTCTCCTAGATGTAACTCCTCTATCACTTGGATTAGAAGTTAACGCAGGTCAAATGCATGTGTTAATTCCAAGAAATACAACAATACCTACAGAAAAATCTGAAGATAGATTTACAACAGGTGTAGATAATCAACCAGCAATTGATGTAAAAGTTCTTCAAGGTGAGAGACCACTAGCTAAAGATAACAAAGTGCTTGGAACATTCAGATTAGATGGAATTGCACCTGCTGCAAGAGGAGTGCCTCAATTTGAAGTAACATTCAAAATTGACGCAAATGGAATTCTAAATGTAAAGGCAAAAGATAAAGGAACTGGAAAAGAACAAGATATTACAATTACTGCATCTACTCAATTAGAGCAAGAAGAGATTGATAAACTAGTAAAAGAAGCCGAAGAAAATGCTTCAAAAGATAAAGAAGAAATGGAAAAATTAAAAGTTAAAAATGACGCTGATAGTTATGTATTTCAATCCGAAAAACTTTTGAAAGACCATGCAGATAAAATTTCAGAAGATCAAAAAACTACACTTGAAGATAAGAATAAGGAAATTAAAGATGAGCTTGCAAAAGGTGATGATGCTGACATAGAAAAGCTAAAAACTCTTTCGAATGAGTTAATGGAAAAGATGCAAGAAGTTGGTGCAAAGGTTTATGAAGATGCTGGTGGAGCAACCACTGATTCAGATAGTGAATCTGGAGATAAACCAAATGCAGAGGAAGGTGAAGTAGTTGAGTGAGAAGAAAATAAGAAAGATGAGTAGGAATTGGAATATTTAGATAATTAGGTTAAGCGGCGGGATTTTTAATCCCGCCGTATTCTTATCAACTAATATTTAGAATAGCAGTTTGGGGTGAAAAACGCCGAAATAACTGAGTGGATTGAATAGACCTTGAGAAAGACACTTAGTACTTCTTGCCTGCCGACAGGCAAGTTAGTCACAAAAGTACATAAATTACATTTCAACGATTAAACTCTCGATCAAAGGATAATTACTTTCATCAGCTAATACCTCATCGTACAATTCTAATACACTTTTTACAGTGCTACCTGGTCTAAATATCTGCCCAAGTTCTCTAACACTCTCTAATCTATTTATTTGGGTAGTTTTTCTATGCGAATCGTTAACTTCATGCTTGGGCTTAAAGTATCTAGATAAAAATGCATGGTATAAAAACCTTTGTGTAGGGTCACTTATTTCTTGCAAAATACTCCGAACTGAGCCAAAACCGGTTTGATTATTATAAATGTCTGGTGATAATCCTCTCATAGCATGGAGATTTTAATTCCAAAACAAGAAGATTTCAAGTTCGAAGTATATGTCTCTTACAAGTTTATAAATCTTTGTTAAATTATATCTACAAAGAATAGAGAGTCCAATCTATTTAAACACTCTTCCCAACAATAATGACATTTTTAAATATTAACGGAATTGTGAGTAGATATATTAACGTGTAATAAATTAACACTAGTGATATGAAAATAAGTTGCTGCTATTTTATAATAGCAACAAAGAATTCTGAAAAACTGGTTTAATTTACAGAGTTCAATATCCACATTTTCTCTATTTAAAATAGTGACAAATAAGATAATCTAGTGTATAATAATGTAGTTATGTCACATAAAAGTGACAAATAATATGGATTCAAGTCTAATGATTGCTCCATTTAAAGATGCCTTAGATGAATCTTTAATAGATTCATTTGTAAATTCTCCTATTGAATGTAATGATTTGCCTCAAGACTTTGATAAAGCTCTGTTTTCTAGAGCAATAAGTCAAGGGCTAAAGGGATTAAACAAAGTAAGAGAACTAGAATTACCAACTTTTGATCAAGTAAAAACTAAAGGTACCTACGGTCTTGTGTTATTAACTATACTTACAGGTATAGTTACTGCAGTCGGAGACAGAAATGATTCGCTTTTACCTAAATCTGGTGATGATGTTTTAGGTAAAATTAGTAATTACGATGAGCCCCAAGCTAATGAAGGTTCCGCTGTACTTTTAGATAAGGTTCTGACAAGGTTAGAATCGAATATTGAAGAAGGGTTAATCCAAGTACACCCCGAGAGTCAAATATCAATGGATACACTTAGACTAATATTTGCACAAATGTCATGGAATAGAGACTTAGTTCTAGAAAGTGCATACTTTCAAAAAGGAATCACAGGTATTACAGAAGGTGAACCTGAAAGAGTTGTTCTATACCCAGTTACTGGTGCTAAGCCTACTCTTACTGAAAATGACAATAGAGGTGCTATAGGAGATACAGATTTACCTGAAGGTGTGCTTGCACTATTACAATACAGACTCGCACCAGAAAGTGGTCGTGCAACACCAATTAATATGGGTGAGAGTGGAACGTATAAATCTGGTCCAATAGTTTTAATTTGGAGAATATCTGGTGGAGAAATGGTACTAAATATACAGGCTTCTGGAATCTTTGAAGTTAATGGACAAAATACTGGAAAGACAGTCAATAGTTCTATAATGTTTATAAACTCATCTCAATTTAACGACTTACCAACAATTGCGCTGGAACCTACAAGTAGTACAAGCGTAGATCGAGATGGACCCCGAACAGCAAGTAGTGGTGATCAAAGACGTTAGTATATGCTAGCTTTTTTTATATACTAGTGATATCATCCAATATGGAATATCAAGAGATTAAAACATTACCTATAGTAGAGACATACTACTGTAGATCATTGGTAGAAGAGTTATTTGAGAAACCAATTATATATATAACAACAGAGGAAGGTATTGAACCTAGAATTTCTGACTTTGCTCAAGGATTTCACGATATGGTCATAGCAAATAGCTTAGATAGAAATCCATACCTTGATCAACTAGTTGGTATAGAGAATTATTTATTATTTCAAATCCCTACCAGCGAGGGGATTACATTAACAAATCCTAAAGATGGAATTGTACTCATGGACATCCGACTTGAAGGTAATAATATAATCTTAAATAGATTGAACACTGTTAATGGTCAGCTTATATATCAACCAGCAGAAATACCCCTAGATATGGAATTAAACTTTAGTGTTGATGATTTGGTTAATTCATATATTAATCAAGGAGCTGAAGTTAGCTATTCAGTAAGCTTTGACGACTTTGTTATGCCAAATAATAGAAACTTTTCATTTTTTTTCGATGGTGAAACGAGAGATATTTCTTTAAAAAGTGGAATTGCTTCAATAGATATAAATATACATATAGATAAAATGGGGGACCGTACTGTAGAAGTTTTTGAAGAATATAGAATGCTTTTAGAAAAAATAGGTACTGGAGATAGAGTTGATATAATTGCATCTGGACAAACAGTATTAGGTGATAATACACAACTAGACAATCCAAATAGTTATTGGAGTTATACAGGACTTCAAGATTTGGCTTCTCTACTACAATTTAACACAGACAATAACGAGCTTTATTCTAATTTTATCAAAAATGTGGTGCTGGATAGACCAGCAAGTGGAAAGAATTCTAGATTCTCCGCCTAACTTGCAATATTCCATAATCTGACTCATAATAGTACAGAAAAGTAAAACCAAGAAAAACATTCCGCTAAACTGGAATGTTTTTCTTTATCTTTGAAATAAAGACTTAAAACTAATTGAATCGTTGAATTTAAGGGCACCGAGCTCAAAAGCTTTTATAGCAAAATAGTAAGATACCAGAACCTGTAGTATTAAAGACCCTAGTGTTGTAAAAATCTCTATAGTTTTTATATTTCCCACAACATTCCTAAATAATATTGTAAACGCCCCTGATAGCGGCATATGACTTAGAACGACTGCCAATGTTCCATCTGGATCAGCAAGAATAAATGTTACAAGATAAATTGGAAAAATACTAAGCATTATAAAAATTGAAGAAAATCCTTGAGCCTCTTTCAATGTTGGTAATGCGGCACCTACTCCAACCATCGAATTAGCTATAACTATAAATGCTAAGAAAATATAAATTGTAGTCAAAATAATTGTGGATAAATCTATTTGTATTTGGGATATATTTATTGGTAAAACAACATTAAAAATCTGTAAAGATAGAATAGCCATAATTATCAATAAAATTACTTGTGTAATAACTACGCCAAGTAAGCCAAGTAATTTACCCAAAATTAATGTTCTAGGCCTTAGGGAGGATAAAATTATCTCTATCATTCTACTCTCTTTTTCTTCAGATACACTTGAAATCATATAACTAGCACCAAATGTGACCAACACAAAAAATATTGCTACACCAATACCTGGTATTATGAACGTTTCAAGAGATTTATCTACCATCTCACCATCTTGAAAGTTTGTTACTTGGAACTGCATCTGGCTACTTAAAGTTTGAACTTGTTTTTCTGAAAGTGTAGAGATGATTGAATTTTTAATTAGATTTTCTGCAAACATGTTATAACTATCAGACCTCAAAGGACTTATATACTCAGAATATATTTCTGTTGGTGATTCTGGTAAATCTTTAGGAAAATAAATAAATGCAGTACTTTCACCATTTCTTATTTTTTCTATGCTGTTTTCTTTGTCATCAACTAAAATAAACCCTTGAGGAAGTATTTCGGGATTAAGTATGCCAGAATTGTCTTGAACAAGAATTTGTTGATTATTATCCAACTCTTTTAGCTCAAATAATTTCTCTGCCTGGCTTGAAGAATATCCAGAAATAAATGATATTACTCCAATCATTATTGGGAATAGTAATGTAGAAAGCCAAAAGCTTTTCTTTTTAACTACAGAAAAATACTCTCTTTTTGCAATTATCCAAATCATTTTGTTATCTTTATAAATATATCATCCAGTTTAGGTAGCAAGGGTGTAAATGAAGACACCTTGATATTATCTTTAACTAATTGTTTTAAAATAGTCTCGGGTTTTACTTTCTTTTTTGGTTTTAAAATATATCCTGATGAAGTCTCCTTAACTAAATAAACATCATTAGAATCTATCTTTTGTTCAGATCTTACCAAGATTTTCCCCTCATTATACTTTTCTTTTATTTCACCTAGCTTTCCATATTCTGCAGCTCTACCTTGGCTTAGTATTAAAACTCTATCCGCTACTTTTTCTGCTTCTTCCATAATATGAGTACTAAATATAATAGTTTTACCTAATCTATTTTTTTCTTTTATTATATTCATTAATAGATTCCGATTTACTGGGTCAAGTCCTTTTGTTGGTTCATCCAAAATTAATAATTTGGGATCATGAATTATACTGACACCTAGTTGTATTTTCTGCTGTTGTCCTGAAGACAAACTTTTTATAACACTCTTTTCTTTTGATTCTAGACCAACTAGTTTTAAAAAATCCTTTGATCTTTCAAGTGCATCTTCTTTTTTAATGCCTTTTAACTGAGCAAAATACACTAATGTGTCTATCACAGTCATGTTCAAATACAAACCTCGCTCTTCTGGCAAATATCCAATTTTATTTGATAAGTCTGGAGTGTAATCCTCTCCAAATATTTTTAGTTCACCATTATCAGATGTATATATATTAAGAAGCGCCCTAATAGTTGTTGTTTTACCTGAGCCATTGGCACCTAAAAATGCAAAGACTTCACCTTCTTTTACTTCGAAAGACAAATCTTTAATTACAGTTTTATTTCCAAATGACTTTGAAAAATTTTTTATATTAATTATAGAAGACATAGTTTTCTCAGCTTCTTACCTGTTTCCCTCTTTTCTTGTAAAAAGAAAAGTCCCTATCAGTAAGAATGATAATCCAAGTACAATAAGCACTAATAGATTATATCCAAAACTATTATTTATTGTAAAATCTCTCACTATTCCTGCTTCGTTTGCAAAGATTATACTTCTACTTAAATCTACAGCATAGTACATAGGATTTAACGATTTGATAATATTCAAAATCAATGGAAGATCATTTACAGGTGTAAATGCACCGCTCAAAAAGGTTAATGGTAATATTAAAAGTGGAAATGTTCTTTGAGCATTTTCTTTTCCTTCAATTCTGCTTGCTACTAAAAGTCCCAAACACCCACCAGTGACTGCAAATAAAATTCCAAATGGTAGAACTAGAAAAACCCGCTCTAAAGAAATAGTTATGCCTAAAATGTATCCAAATATTATAATTCCAAAAACCTGTATAAATGCAACTAAACTTTCTCCAATAATCTTTCCTAAAACAATTGATAGTCTTGATATTGGTGCGACAAATATACTCATAGAAAAATCTTCCTCCCTATCAGAAACTAAAGAAACAATACCTGCAAAACTTGTTTGAAAGATCGATTGAGCAAGTATTCCAGAAAATACATAATTTAGAAAAAATCCATTAGGAAGTGCATCAAAAGAAGATCCTGCAAGTCCAGATAAACTGGAATCTAATGTAATTCCAAAAACAACCATAAACATCACTGGAAAAACCAAACTAATAAACAATCTTGGTCTATCTCTTAAAAGCTTTAACACATCTCTATATGCAAGCATTAGTGTCTTATTTATTTCTGCACGTATGTTCATATTACTTTATTTTGTCTCCAGTTAATTTAATAAATACATCATCTAGCGTTGGTCTTTTTATACTAATTTCATCTAATTCTGTTTTAATTTGACTAATAACTTTTTGTGCTTTACCTTTTCCTAAATCAATTACAAAGCTACCTACATTATCTGTTTGATATTCAATATTTAATGATTCTAATTCTGATTTTAGTTCTGATTCCTGTCCATTCACTGGGCTTATATACAAAAGCTCATCGCCTACAAGCCGCTTTAAATTATCTGGTGTATCTGTAACTAAAATCTTTCCTTTATTAATAATACTGATTCGATCACAAATTTCAGCTTCTTCTAAGTACTGAGTCGTTAAAAAAATTGTAAATCTATCTTCTTTTTGAAGATCTGTTAAGTAACCCCAAATTTCTCTTCGATTATGTGGATCAATTCCTGTTGTCGGTTCATCTAAAAATAAAACTTTAGGAGTATGTAATAATGCTTTTGCTATGTCTAACCTTCTTTTCATTCCTCCACTAAAAGTTTTTACAACATCATGCATTCGGTCTTTTAATCCAACGATTTCAATGACCTTCTCAACTCTCTCCTTGTATTCAGTGCTAGTAGTTTTATATGAAGGTGACCAGCCTGTAAGCTCATACAGTACTGCATGAGATCTTAAGTTTTCTTCTGCTGTTAGTTTTTCATCTAAACTTGGTTTTTGATACACCACACCAATCATTCTTCTAATTTCAGTTGGATCTTCCTGTGTATCTACACCTAAAATCTCTACATTCCCTTGTGTAGGAAATAAAGAAGTGACAAACATATTAATAGCTGTTGATTTACCAGCTCCATTTGGACCTAGAAATCCATAGACTTCACCTGGATTAACTTCTAAGTTAATTTTATCTACAGCATTAAAATTTGCTTTTTTATATCTTTTTACAAGATCAACCGCTTTAATAGCTGGTATCATTAATTTTCACTAAACTGAACATTTTACCTCAATCGAAAAGAAAAAACGAGCTTAAAAGGAGAACACCATCTATTGTTCACGTATAAATTGAATAATACTTGGCATATGATAATTAAATACTGCATAGAATAATTCTATTCTTTCTTCATCAGTAAATTTACAATACTCACCATAAGTTACATTATCTCCATTCTCACCTTTACCAAAACCTTCAATTATGAGCTGTGCAACCTCTTCCTGGGTAAATTTCGTTCTCATTGCTACTTCAGTAATTGTTTGCTGAGTCATTCCTGCTATTCTTTCAAAAACAAACTGACCCAAAATTACACATGGATTGCCCATAATAATTCTAAAATGTTCAACATGCTCAGGATCTATTAGTCCTTTCTCAATAGCATTATAAAACCCTCTCCTTAGGCCCTCTTTATCTGTAAATCTAACTTTGAATGGGTCTTGCTTAGGTGCTAAACTGCACATCTCACAAAGAGAATCCTTTTTCGAGTCATCAGTTTGAACTCGAGATTGATCAGAACCTAATGTATCAGTTTCACTATCTATATTAAAATTAATCGAGGGAGATACACTATCATCTGACACAGAAATATTATCTAATAATTGAAATACATGATTTATTTATAAATTATGAACAAAAGAAATAATCTTATCAGACTTAATGTTTGATCTTATTAAAAGTGACAAACTATCTTTAATTATCATCGTTTTTCCGCAAATTAAATTATCTGATTCAAAAACATATCGTCCCTTTTCCAATTCATCACAACTATATTTTTCTGCATATCGGTATAAATCGTAATTTTCTTTCTTATATATAATCATTTTATCGTTTATCTCTTCAAAAGTGTAATCCTGATTTAGAATAAAATAGCTTCCAGTTGGATTTGCATTAAAAACCTGTACTAAGACTTCATCATCACCTTTAAAAAAGTGAAGTGTATCTTTTATTAGCGTGTCATTATATTCTTTGTCTATATATGAAATTCCATCATTGTAAACATTCCAATCACATGAATAGTTTAAATCTAAACCAAGTTCTTCGTCTTTATAGTTACATACTTCTTCAGAAGCATTAAAAAAGTCACTTTGCTTATCTCTTGTATAAAAATAGTAGAGACTTACTAAGAATACACAACTACATAAAAGAAATATACCTGGAAGTATTGATAGAAATGTCTTTTGATTCATAGTCAGATTCTCACATTGAATAGCAAAATTTGCAATGTACTGTAGTACAATGAAGTATGAACCTAAAACTATATTTAGCAGAAAATACTAAAAAGCATATAATTTTTGATTTTGATGAAACACTCGTTTGGATGAATCTTCCATGGGGACTATTCAGTGAAATGCGTCATAAAGCATTAGCTAATATTGGCTTGGACCATTTTGATTCGCATACGAAAAGATATTTAGATGTGGATGCAATCAATGAGCTAGTAATAGAACATGGAAAAAAAGTCTGGGAAGTTGAACGAGAAATGTCTGAAGATTTTGAACTAAATCATATTGAAGGTTATGAAATTAATCAAAATTTGTTTGATTTTATTAAACAAAATAAGGATAAATACGCATTTTATATTTGGTCTTCAAATACAGACAGAGGAATAAGAAAAATTCTAAATGAAGAAAAGATGGAGAAGTTCTTCGAAGATATCATTTCTAAAGATGATGTCGAGCTAATGAAGCCTTATCCAGATGGATTTTTCAAACTTGTTGAAAACCTGAAACTAAATAATAAGAAAGTTCCTGATAGAGATACTTTTTTATTCGTTGGTAATAATCCAAGATCAGATAAACAAGCTGCTGAACAAGCAGGAATAGATTTTTTCTTGTGGGAATGGAATACTTAAAGCTTTATTCCAAATGTATCTAATAAAGTAAACACTACAAATGCTCCAAAGAATATCGTTGAAGCAATTACCATAAGCTGTCTAAAGAAACCTGGCCTCATAGATTCTGGAATTAATTTTGAGTTATTAAGCCAGAATATTAATCCTGATAAAACAAACATTGATAGTGCACTAAAGAATGTTTGAATAATGAGGAGTTGAATTGGTTGATCCAACCCAAACATCGTAATAGCAATTGCTGCAAATATTTGTACCCACAAAACGAAAAAGTAGATAGAATCTCTATTGTATTTGTGCAAAATCTTCTTTGATGCAAGTTGTAAGTTCTCTGTCATTATTCTTGATGTTGTTTCAAAAACACCAAGCTGTGTTGTAAAAAGAAATGTAATTCCTGTTATTAAAAAAAATAATCCTACTACCGGTCCGAACATGGTGTTTAGTGCACTCTCTTGTAAATAAATAAAACCTAGTCCTTCTTCACCAATATAAGGATATGTTAATTTATATGCAATTAAAGTCAATAGTAAGATAGTTACCAGTCCAAGAAACCAAAAACTGAACAACTGCTCTAATGCAGAAATTCTAAACCATTTTTTAAAGTTCCCAATATTACTTTCCGTTTCTTCAGGTTTTTGACCCTCTGGAACTACTTTCCTGTCCTTCTGAGAAAGATTTTTACTGTCCATTTGTGTGTCTAAATACTTTGCCATTCCCCTACCTTCATCTTGCAAATAGAATGAATGAGAGAGAATTAAATTACCAGCTGCACCTGAATACGCCACTGCACCCAAAAAAGCCATTAGAGGAATATCATCTGGAAAGAGAAAATAACCTTCACCTATACCAACTAGTCCCTTTGTAATAACTAAGATGGAATCAAGATCAACTAGAGCAATAGCAATGATAAAGAGTATAGGAACAGAAACTACAATAAAAAATTTCTGCATATTTTTTAAATTGGAATATACTTTTCCACTAAATGTTAATAATAATCCTATTAAAATAAGCATAACAATTGTTGTAATTCTTGCATGATTTATACCAAAGAGATGAGCAAAGATTGTTCCACCTGCTCCTATAATTCCAGGCCATGCAAAAGACGCAAAAGTAGAAATAATAAACCAAGCAGGAATGAATCTATTTAACTTAGCAAATCCTGAATAAACACTGCCTCCAGAAGTTAGTGTGTATCTTCCAGATTCGTTACTTACAAAATATTGAGCTGTAATACCTACTAGTGCTCCCCAAATTACTCCAAAGCCAAACTGAGCAACCAAATATGGCCAAAGAATAAATTCCCCAGAACCTAGTCCCATAGCAATTAAAACAATTCCAGGTCCAATGAATGCCAATGTTAACTTTGGTGCTTTTGGAATTGTTTTACTCATATAGCTTTAGTTTAAAGCTTATATATTTTAATTTCTAGTTTAAAATTTACTAGCGCGTTGGGGTTTGGGGTAAAAACTGAGCTATTAAACGACAGAAGTATGAATATGCTCGAGAAGCGAACTTTTTACCCCAAGGTTTTTTGCAGTACTTTTTGGCCTCAAAAAGTACGAGTAAATTAATTACTATTCATATAGAAAAACTGAAGTTAAAACAAAACATGGTTAAGGCAGTTAATTATATTTTATACTGATGATATAGTAACAGAGTTAAAAATATAAAATGAATAAAAAAGTAGTCGTAATTGGCGGTGGAACAGGTTCTTATACAATTCTTTCAGGATTAAAAGAGCTAGAGAATATTGAAATTACTGCAATTGTTGCATCAACTGACTCTGGTGGTTCAACAGGAAGACTTAGAGATGAATTTGGATATCTACCAGTAGGAGATATTAGGCAATGCTTAGTAGCTCTAGCTGAGAACTCAGAAGAACAAAGGATTCTTCAAAAATTGTTTACTTACAGATTTGATAAAGGTGGAAATGGTCTTGAGGGGCATAACTTTGGTAATTTATTTATGACAGCATTGAGAGAAATTGTAGGTAATGAGCTTATAGCAATCAAATATATTGAAAAGATTCTAAATATAAAAGGAAAAGTCTATCCCGTTACATTAGATGACTGCCAGCTTGTAGCTGAATATGAAAATGGCGAAGTAGTTATAGGGGAATCTAATATAGATGAGCCTCAATATCCTCATGATGGTAGATTAAAGATAAGTAAACTAAGTACAAAACCTAAGTCTGAAACGCACGCTAAAGTAATAGACTCTATAAAACAAGCAGATTTGATTATTATTGGTCCTGGTGATTTATATACGAGTATAATTGCTAACTTTATAATTGATGGTGTTCGTGATGCAATCAAAAAATCTTCAGCCAAAAAGATTTATATAAGCAACCTAGTAACAAAATTTGGGCAAACCTTTGATTTTAAATTGAGTGATCATCTAAACGAAGTTGAAAAATATTCAACAAAAATGGATTATATACTTGTAAATTCTAAACCGTTATCACGAGAAATATTAAAGAAGTATAAACTAGAAAATGCCTATCCAGTTGTAAATGATCTATTAAATGATGGCCGTATAATATTGACTGATTTACTAGCAACAGAAAAAATTAAAACAATAAAGGGAGATATTTTAAAAAGAAGTCTTATTCGACATGATAGTGTTAAAATAGCTAGTACTATAAAAGAATTTTTATGAAACAGAATTGGAATCTACAATTAATTGCTGATCCTAAAGATTTTAAAAGGATTCGTGAAGAGGTCAAAAAAGCTACAGATGAATTAGTTTCAAAATGGGAAAACGAAACAAGCTGGCTTGAAAATCCATCTAAAACAAAAGAAGCCTTAGATGATCTAGCTAAGTGGAGCGAGTTATATGGAGAACATACAAAAGAATTTTTCTACCATATGCTCTTATTAACACTGGATGAGGGTAATACAGAAGTTAAAGCTAAGTACAATCAAATTCATAAGTTAGCGGTTGCAACTGGAAATCAGGTAAATTTTTTTACAATCAGGTTGTCTAAAATCAGCACCAAAATGCAACGAACCTTCTTAGAAAGCCAAGATTTGAAGGAATATAAACATTATTTGGAAAGATTATTTAGAACAGGTAAACACACACTTTCAGAAGCTGAAGAGAAAATTATGTTAATGAAATCAAAAGTTTCATCAGAGAATTGGATTCAAATGCTATCGGCAATGCTTGCAGCCGAAGAAAGAGAAGTTACAGACGAAAAGGGAGGCAAATCAATGAAAAGTTTTTCTCAAATACTAGAGCTAATGAGTGACAGAAATAAAACTGTTAGAGATAAAGCTGCTAAAGTCTTTAATGAACTACT
>JAGQLF010000039.1 GCA_020429545.1 Candidatus Dojkabacteria bacterium | reverse complement strand
ATTCTCTTTATGAATTTGTAGACATACGGACAATTCTACTAAATGCAATGAGTGCAAAGTCAAAAGATTCTTTGAAAGACAAACAATTCTCTGAAAAAGAAAGAATAGCAAATAGCCCAATTTTATTTAACTTTGCTGAACATGAAGATAGAAGAGTTTTTAGAATTATTGATGATACTCCCGTTTATACTGCTGAAGATGGAGAAGATAAAGTAAAATGGTTTTTGTACGATAAAAAGGACGAAAAAGATGGTTCTATAGATGATGGTGATGAAGAATATCGAGATGATTACATTGAGAGAACAGAAGACAAAAAAGTACCTCCAAGTTTTGAAAGTTTAAGAGCAATCTATAACAATACAGATAAAGATAACTATATTGGAGATTTAGCAAGTGGAGGTCTAAAGTTAATTGCAGCAAATTTAAAGGTAATAGGAGGAGATTTTCGGTTGATGAACTTGGATGGTGCAAAAGCAGTAGAGATTTCTTTCCCAAAAACTACACCTTCCTCAAATCCAACTCCTCAGGTATAATCTGCTTAATGGCAGAACCAAATTATACAAAATTTACTCTTTCAAACGGAATAAAGTGTGTACTCTACCCTAGAGAAGAAATCCATTCTGTAAAAATTAAAGTGATTGTTAATGTAGGTTCTCTGGACGAAGACAAAACAACAAATGGACTTTCTCATTTTATTGAACATGTTGTTCATGATGGAACAGAAAAGCTACCTACTTGGGATGCAATTGATGATTATACAAATTTATACTCAGGCTCGACCAATGCCTACACCTCTAGCGATCATACACAGTATTATGGTACTTTTCCATTTCAATACATAGATCAAGCAATATTCTTCTTTTCTCAAATAGTTTTGCATCCGCTACTAAAAAAAGAAGATATAGAAAAAGAGAGAGCAATTATTTTAGATGAACTCAAAAGAGGTGAAGATGAAACTGATTTTTTAATTTACAGGAACATAAAAGAGAATCGGTTCATAAATAAAGAAACATCATTTTCTTATGAAGTCATAGGTACTAGAGACTTACTTTTAAACTATAGAAAAGAAGATCTAATTAAATTTTATGAAAAACATTATGTTCCAGAAAATATGGAGATATATGTTGTTGGAAACATTGATATAGAGAAAACAAAGGAATACTTACATAATCATTTTGAAAATTCAGTTGTTCATAAAACTTTCGGGCCAAAAACTGAAAGAAAATTCAAAAATGAATTTCCTGAATATTCCGGATTTAAAATTAATGCCAAATCCAAAAAAGATATTAGTCAGTATTATTTGACATTAGATTTTCCAACTTTCGAATACTATTCAAGTACTCAAGAAAGCAGAATAAAAGAGTCATTCGTAAAAAGCATAGTTGCAAGTTCTGAGTTTTTTCAATCAATACTTTGGAAAAGACTAAGAGAAGAGCTAGGAATTGTATATGGAGTAGGCACTTACACCTATAATCTTGATACTAGAGCAATGAATATAATCCAAACTTCTTTTGATAAAAAATATTTAGAAACTGTTTTAAAAGAAATTTATACAGGTATTGAAAAAATTTTAAAGCAAGATTTGACAGACACAGTTTTTCTGGCAAAACAAAGAAAAATTATTGATACACAACTAATGCAGTTAGATAGTCCAGATAATATGATAAATTGGATAATTAGCCGTGAAGATGAAATAGAAATTCATGGGAGAGGTCTAACTTTAGATGAATATCTAGAATTTGTAAAAAAACTAAAATTTAATGAAGTTATTGAAGTTGCGAAAAACATTTACGATTGGTCAAAGGTAAACATTGGAATTGTTAGTAGTGATGATTCAAAGCAAGTCGAAGAAGATGTAAAAAAATACTGGAATATTTTTACCAGTCAACAGCAAAGACTTATTTAGTTAAATCTACTACATATAACATAGAACTAGTTGTTCCATCTGTGTTAGATTCTTTTATTACAACAAATAACTTTTTTCTATCTGACTGCATCATTGCCGCTTTTCCATTTCCTAAGGTTACATTTTTTAATACATTGTTAACATTCTCGCCATCAATATCAGAGAGTAACAAAAGGTTTTTGTTCTCAACATTTCTATCAAAAATAGCTAAAGTATTACCGCCATCTACTATATACGCCGTATTATTATATGGTACTGATTCTAGTAAATATGTTTGTGTATCAAAAGTATCGGTTCCGCTTATATCTTTTATGTTATAAGAATACCAAGTAGCAACATCTTTATAAATTATTGTGTTTCCATCAGCCGATATATTTGTAATTTCAACATCTCTTGCAATTCTGTCAATAAAATTAGTAGCAAAATCAATAAAATAATATCCTTGACTATCTTCAACAACAACCTCATTAATATTGTTTAAACATTCTAAGCTTGTTATTGAACCAAGATCTTTTGCATCTTCAAATAAAGGAATTTGTACTGAATCACCATTCTGATATCGATAAATAGTACCTGTTTCTTTGCCTATCCAGTAGCTAAAGCCAGAGCCATTGCAGTAAGTTATATTAGATTGAGGTTGGTAAGTAATCAACCTATTTTCCTCTGAGTTCAACCTCCTTTCAAACAAGACGTCATTATTGAATACAATTATACTGTTGCTTGTAAACCAAGCTATTTTTGTTGCTTTAAATCCAAGATCCACTTCCAGGTCTATTAACTCATTTGGTTTTTGTGCAGACCAAATATACTTTTTATTAAGACTGGTTTCAATCAATACGGAACTTCCGTCAGGAGAAACGCTTAATAGATGTTCTTCTTTGAGTGAATTAGTAAGTTCAATGTTAAATGCAAAGATTTTTTGAGGTTTAATTTCCCCACTACCAAAATCAAAAATACCATTTGATAGATTTATTCGCCAAATACCATTCTCTTCTTCAGACTCTCCTGTTACAGTAAAATACATATTTGACAAATCACTGGAATATCCAAATGAATTTATATTTAGTGATGTGATCTGGTCAATATTAAACTCTTCCGGATATAACCGTGCTGTAAGCTCTAACACTTTTGAGCTATCAACTTTTATGACTTTTTCCCAATCGCTAAAACCAGCTTTTCTTACTAATATAGTATTTTTCCCAATGGGTACATTTTGTACCAGATTGTTACTTCTAGAAACTTCTTTTCCATTCAAATAGACTTTGATATCCCCTACATCACTCAATAATCTTACAACACCAGTCTCAATTATTTGTCCTGAAGGGGTAATTTTTTTACCCTGTATTAGCAATATAAAAACGCTTAAAGCCGTGACGAAAAACAATATAACAAGAATTATTAGCAGGTAACCTCTATATGAATTATTAGATTTAATCATGCTTTCAAAAACATTAAATGATAGAATTTCATAAACTTTTATATATGTTATCAAATAAATTGTGGAAGGTGGACCAAATAAATCAACTCTTGACTATTTTCTTGAAAAGATATCACCATTATTAGGATATTTTCTTATACTCTTCCCTTTTGTAATGAGTTTTATCAATGTAAATATTACTGTTATTTATCTTGCAGCTATATATGTATATTTTGTTTATAAATCTGCAGCAACTGCTATTCAGTTTATGATAGCGTTAAATAGAATAAGAACAGCCAACCAAATTAATTGGGTAAAGCTTGCAAATGGATTAAGAAATATTGATTCAGAACTTTTGGTACTTGAACAGGATTTGAAGGAAGTTAAGACATTCAATTGGAACGATTATAACGAACAAAAAAAACAGATATATTCAAATTTAAGACGAGCGGATGAGGTCATGGCCGAAAATGCACATTTACCAACATTCTTACAAAAATTCTTATTCTATAGATTAAAAAGAAAAACACTAAATTTTCTACACCAAGAGATTGATGTACTAAAAGAGTTTCAAGGTAAAGATATAATTAACCCTGATGATATGCAGCATATAATTATTGTACCTCACGTTAAGGAGCCAGAATCAATCTTACGAGATACTCTTGATCATTTAAAAAATCAGACTTTCAACACCAAGCAGATTAATGTAGTTTTAGCTGCCGAAGCTGCAGATCCCAATGGAGTTCCTGTTTCTGAAAAGCTAAGAGAAGAATACAAAGATGTATTCAATAATATATGGATCACAAATCACGTGTTAAGTGCAGATGAGATAGTGGGAAAGTCGGCAAATATGAACTGGGCTGGAAGAACAGTATATAAATTAGTTAAAGAAATGGGGTGGGATTTAAAGAAAACTACTGTTACAAGTTGTGATGCAGACTCAAAACTAGATCCTCAATATTTTGCATATTTAACCTACAAATATATAACAACAAAATTTGGTGAGTATAAGTACTATACTTCAGCGCTTATCTTCTATAATAATATTTGGCGATTACCTTTTTATGCTAGGGTCAAAAATTCATCGCATACAATTTTTAATACCGCAAATCTTGTAAGAGATGATAAGCTAATAAGCTAGTGCCGTTTTCCACATATACAACATCATTCTGGGTTCTTGAGCAGATAGGCTTTTGGGATCCTTGGGTTACACCTGAAGACTATCATTTATTTTTTAAAGCAATTTTTAAATTTAATGATAAAGTATCTGCAGTTCCACTTTTTCTAAAAACTTTGTCTGATGCCGCAGAAGGCGAAGGACATTGGTCTACAATTAAAAATAACTATTTACAATCAAGGAGATGGGCATGGGGAATTTCTGACGATGGCTGGGTTATCAAAAATTTTTTGAAGAATTTTTTTAGAAGTTCAATTAGGTCAAAATATATAACACTACATATGCTTTTCGACCATATAATGGGACTGTCAATTGCATTTTTAGTACTACTAGGAGGTGTTCTACCTGGCTTTCTAAATCCAGACTTTAATAAAGATACTGCAGGTGCACTATTTCCAATAGTAACAGGGCAATTTGTGCAAGTAACAATATTTTTCTTAATTGTCACGATTATCTTCGATTTCTATTTAAGACCAACTCCAAAAGATATGCCTTGGTGGAAGAATATTACCAGAGTCTTAGAATGGGTTGTTCAACCAGTTGCGGGATTTATATTAACTGCAATTCCAGGTCTAGAGGCACAAACAAGATTAGTTTTTGGTAGATATCTTGAATACTATGTAACGAAAAAGAAAGGAGAAGGGAAAGAAGATGAAAATTAAGCGGTAAGAGTTATAATTAATCAATTACGAATTACTAATTACTAAGTACTCAGTACTAACTACTAGCTTATGGACAAACAAAATCGAAATACGTTCATATTATTAATTGTAGTTTTCATTGTCTGTATAGTGGCTTTAGTTGCTGTGCTTACAATTTCATGGAGGATAGTTGGAGGAAGCGTTACAAGTGCGGTTAATTCTGTTGCAAGATACATTCAACTTCAAAATCTTGACTATAACTTTAAAGTACCAGAATAGCATTTAGCACTTAGCGGTTAGCTTTCAGAAAACTAATTAAGGAAGAAAGCATCTTCATTGTTTCATCTGTTAATGTTGATAACTTCAAATATATATGTTCTTGTATATATCCAAGATCTTTAGATAAAAGCAAAAAATATTTTGTTTCACTAGCTGAACCTAATGAAATTTGCAAAAAATGAGCAAAGTCAGCATCAGTATTCCTACAAGCACCTTCTACAATATTAGCTGAGATAGAAGAACTACATCGACGTAGTTGCTGAACAAGACTAAACCTCTCTTCTTTAGGAAAAGTATCAGTTAATTTATAAATCTTTAAAGTTAGTGAATGAGCCTTTTATCATACAAGAATATTTTTAAAATCCTTCATCGAGTAAATGTTGGGAAACAAATAAAGAAAGTAGCAATTAAAATAATGACATAAACTATAATTAAGCTAACAGCTAACAGCTAACAGCTAACAGCTAACAGCTAACAGCTAACAGCTAACAGCTACTTCTGATTCTGTTTCTTACTAATGTTTAACAATACGCCAATTGCCATTAGGGTAATCATTGTGCTGCTTCCACCATAAGTAAAGAAAGGTAAAGGCATTCCACCAAATGGAATAATAACTGCAACTGCTGCAATATTTAAAAATCCTTGAATTACTATCAATGAAGTCATTCCAACTGCAGTTAATGCACCAAAATTGGTTTTAGCATTTCTTGCAATATTTAGACCTCTTGAACCTAAATATAAGAAACCAACTGTAACTAAAAGTGTGCCAATAAATCCAAATTCTTCACCAATAACGGAAAAGATTGAATCTGTATAGGCAGCCTGCTGAAGATACCCTTGTTTAATTATTGACTCGCCATAGCCATTTCCTGCAAATCCACCAGATGCAAGTCCTACCAAGCCATTAAAAACCTGAAATCCAGCTTCTTGTGTAACTGCTGCCGAACTATTTGGTCCGTATCTGAATACATGAAAGAATGTTTCCACTCTAGCTCTTCTATAACCTTCCATAAACAAAGCTATTGAACCAACGAACATAGAAGTAGCAAGTATCCAAATGCTGCCTAATGTATGGTGCTTTGAAGAACCTGAAACAAAATATATTGTCATAATTGCCAAGACTAATATCACAGTTGTATCAAAATCTCTTTGCAATAAAATTAGCGAACTCACGCCTCCTAGAAGCAGTAAAAATGGAATAATCACTTTAGAAAAATAAGCATCTCTATCTTTAAACTTTTTTTCTAAATCTAATCTACAAAGCCAAGAGACAATGTATAAAATAAACCCAAACTTGACTAACTCAGAGGGTTGTAAATAGAAAAACTGTAAATTAATCCATCTAGGTGCACCATTTAGTGCTTCAACTAGAGGCATTTGTAGCCCACTAGTTGTTCCATCAGGCAGAGTTTTACCAAGCAAAGCCTCTGGAAGAATATACAGTAAAAGAATAATTCCTACACCAAATATTATTGGTGTAATTTTTTTTAAATAAGATAGTGGCATTAGAAAAAAAACATATCCTAAGATTGCACCAAGAATCAGCCAAATTAGTTGTCTTTTAAAGTAAAAAAAGGAGTCTCCAATTGCTGAATCTGAATACGCATAATAAGCACTTGCGCTAAAAATCATAATCAACCCTCCGATACAGAAGAAAAAAACTATTCCTAATACTCCAAGGTCGGGTGTGTCATTTAAGTGCAAAAAGCTCTTAAGAATATTAGATCTTTTCTTCTTCTCTGATCTGCTTCTTGTTCTGTAGCTTGATTTATTAGAGACTTTCTTCCTTTTGAATCTTTTAAAAAAAGACAATCGTTGACTCTTTCTACTTTTCTTCTTTGAAAATAAGCTAAACATTGTTATAAAAATAGACTGTATTTTATGATACATGAAAGAACAAAAAATTATCAAAAAACTCATATTTGGTCAGTAAAAATCACGCGAAATTCTTTACAATCGTGATAGAATAAGCATGTCGTAATTTTTAATTTTGTTTGAAGATGTTAGGTAGGATTAATAAACTTTTTGATA
>JAGQLF010000038.1 GCA_020429545.1 Candidatus Dojkabacteria bacterium | reverse complement strand
AATCCTGTATTTATTTATCATGATATGTTTAATAATAATAAAGAAGAAATTGCTGATTTAAAAGAAAGATATGAAGCAGGAAAAGTTGGAGATGTAGAAGTAAAAGATAAATTAGCTGTTGCAATTAACAAATTTTTAGATCCAATTAGAGAAAAAAGAAAAGAATATCCTATGGACAAGGTTGAAGAAATTGTAATGGAAGGTACAAAAAAGGCACAAGCAATTACAAAAGAGACTATGAAAATGGTTAAAGAATCTATGAAGATTGACTATTAAATCAAGATTTCCATCTATGACGATCTGCGAGGAGTGAGTGAAACGAGTGACGTGGCAGTCCCCTAACCCCGTGCAATATCCACTGACTCTCCCGATAAATCAAATCTTTTAGGATTTATTGTATTAATTAAATCATCTTTTCTTCTTCTAGACCATTTTTTGATTTGTTTTTCTCTTTCCACTGCAAACCATGCTTGATCATAAGTTTCAAAATATACTAATTTACATAGGTTATATCTGGCACTGAACGACTTACTGTTTGTATTTGTATAGTGTTGAGTTAAACGAACAGCCAAATTGTTTGTTGATCCAACATACAAAACAGTATCCCATTTATTAGATAGAATATATGTAAAATACATATGCTATGTTAATAATTATTACACAGGGATTATTTTGTAGCTTCTCTGACAGTTTTAGGGGACCACCACATCCCGACAAGTCGGGATTCGTGGATCATCGGACGTTATAAAATGTATCTATGCAATGTATTAATCTCTGTAATAATATTCCAACAACCAGTCATTTAATGTTTTATCTTGCTCCTGATAGATTCTTGCATTTTGAATTCCAATCCATCTATAGTGCCAGGGCTCAAATGTATAACCGGTCTGGTCCTCCTTTTGATACGGATAAGAAAGAACAAAACCATAATTCTTTGCATTTTCGTATAGCCAAGACCAGAGCGCATCATTTTCTGCACAGTATCCTTCAAATTCTTTACATTCAAGTGCGTTTAAATCAACAGCTGTCCCAAGTTGATGTTCAGAGAATCCAGGTTTTGCTGAAACTTTATTTGCCTCATCAATCGCTTTTATTCTTGAATATCCAAATAAGTTTTGATTCCAGTCCACCCAATATTTAAATGTATCTACTTGGGTATCGTAAGATCTATATGTAGAAGTTAAGTTTATATTGTGACCAGCTTTCTTTGCATCTAGTAACAAATTTTCAAAATTAACAAATGCTCTTTCATCTACAGAAAACTCCACGCCATCCCAAACACTAGATTTAGTTGCTGGACTAAATATTTGCTCTAGCCCATGTACTTTATCTACAGGGAAAAGTAGACAGTCATCACAAACTGCAATTTCAGTTAAATTAGGAGCAACTGCCTCCTCACAAGAGATTTTGTGAATCTTTTCAATCAAAAATTCATCTATTGAGTACTCTTTCTGATTAATATCAAAAATGATTGGAATAACCCCATATTGATTACAACTGTCAATTTTAATCTTTGCTTTCCCCAATATAACTGAATTACTGCTGGTTTTTACTGATTTATTTTCAATAAGCTCTGTGCCTAGATAAGAATAGCCTTCTTTAATTGCAGATTTCGTAAGCTCTGAAAATACTTCTTCAATTTCTGTGAATTCCCCAGTACCAACGTATAGGACTTCATCTACTTTAGGTTGAACTTCATTTTCTTCTAAACTAATTATTTTACTTCTTAGATTATTATCTTTTATATAAACTAATTCATTCTTTATTTCTGCATCAATACCGTTTTGCCCCAAATGGGTAAACGCGATTCCTGAAGGTAATTCTTCTAATTCGTTTTCTAATTGTTTGAATTCTGTTACTTTATCCTGATTATATATTTTTGTATAAACTCTTGGTTTCTCGTTCGATGCAATTATAGGATTATTATCAGTAATTCTCCAGATAGTTTCTGTAAAATAACTTGGATATTTATAATATGTTAGTGCAGCAAGGTTATTAAGCTGTGTAAAAATTTGAATTCGAAAAATCACTACTATAATTAGTATTACAGAAAAGATTAAACCACTTATTATTAGGATTTTTTTCTTAAGACTCATAGACCATTATAGCAACATGTTATTATATATAAGCGATAAAAACATATGAACTATAAATTACTTAAAAAAGAATTAGATATTTACCGTAAAGCACGAGGCTGGGATAAAAATCCACCAGTAGATTTAGCAAAGTCAGTTATTATTGAGGCTGCTGAAATACTAGAACATTTTCAGTGGGATGAAACATTAAGACTGAAAGGCACAGAAGTTAGTGTAAAAGATAAAAATTTAGAAGAAATATCTGATGAGATTGCAGATGTGGTTATCTATTTGTTTGCGCTTTGCGATCAGCTTAATGTAGATCTTGTAGATATCACAGCTAGTAAACTTGAGAAAGTAAAACTTAAATATCCTGCAGGTATAAATGATAAGGATTATATGAAAAGAAAAATGGAATACAGAAAAAAAAGAAAAGGAGCAAAATGATTTTGCTCCTTTATATTTTTTAATTTGACATTATTTCTTAGCTTTTTTACCTTCTACTATTTCTAAAAGCTTAAGCATTCCTCTCTGTTTTGTTATTACACTTCTTACATACTCTCTTGCATTTTGATTTGTGTATTGAGCCTTAACTGCTGGGTCTGTAATTGCATCTATTTCTGCATCTATATCAGCATCAGTTGCAACACTTTTATGCTCATTTGCAAGATTTATTAGCACAAGATCAACAGATATTTTCTCAATTGCTTGCTTTTTCCATTCTTCTTTTTTCTTTTCAATATCAGTACCTTGCGTTGTAAGATATGTATCTCTATCTAGTTTCAACTCAGTTAATCTATCATTAAATTGGCTCTCATAAACTTTTACTTCATTTTCAACAAACATGTCTGGAATTTCGAACTTGCTAAGTTTAATAGCCTCTTCAATAACTTTTGAATGGTATTCATTTTCTGCTTGCTCTTCTTTAACTGTCTTTAATCTTTCTTCAACTGATTTTTCCACTTGGTCCAAAGTTTTTTCTTCTTCATACCCCAGCTCTTTTACAAGTGCATCGTTTAATTCAAAATCTTTTATAGTTTTACCCTCTGGTTTACCTTCCTTTTTAGATTTTACATTACTTGCTTCATAAGTAACCTTTGTTAATTCTTCAATCTTTTGTGGAGGTACACTCGATCTAATAATACTTTTTATTACTGTTTCTATATCTTTCTTTGTTATTTTTTCAACCTTTTTTTCTACTTTAATTTTTGTAAAATCACCGAGTTTTACATCGGGATAATTCACAAAATGAAATTCAAATTCAATTCCGTCTTTTTCACTTACTTTACCTAAATGATAATGTGGAGCATCTACTGGTCTATCTTCATTCTTTTGCATAATTTCGTATGCAACTTCTGGTAATAATCTACCTAGTGCCTCTGTTACTAATTTTGCACCAATCTTTTCTTCTATTTTTTCTCTTGGTGCTTTTCCAGGCCTAAAACCATCTAGTTTGATTGTCTTTGAAAGTTCACTAAAAAATTCTTCTTTGAACGGTTCAATTTCAGCATATTCGACCGTAACTGAATATTCAACCTTATCTTTTGTCCTCTCTTTTTCTTTAACTGTGTATTTCATTATAGGTGCTTAATAATCGTGATAATTTACGGTTTAATTATAGCAAAGATATATAAAAAATCGTAGGGGCGGGTCTGTGACCCGCCCCTAACCTAATCTTTAATGTTACAGCTTAGTCATAGTATCCATCTGCATTATCAGGATCATAATCTTCTCCTTCCAAATATGGATCATCATTAGCAAATACATCAATATCATCAACCCAAACATCTTCCTCTTCTTCATCGTTATTTGAAGATGATGTTGGCGCAGATTGAAGTATTCTCTCATCTTCGTCTGTTTCATCACTACTTCCATCATCTACAACAATATCTCCCATGGTGTATGCGGTGTCATCTTCAGGTTGTTCCTCATCCGGTAACATTTCTGGGTCTTCTAAATCTAAATCATCATCAGACATTTCAGAATCATTTATATCCAGATCATCATCTTCATCCTTCTTCTTAGCGTTTTTAGCCATAAAAAAATTCTAATATTTAAACGACAATAGCCTAAGATTATAGCATTTGTCAACAAATAATTTATATTACTGAGTCATTGAAGAATACACACTTTGAATACGTTTTGCAACATTTAACCAGCTATATTTTTCTAAGAATTTTCTATCTACTTTAGCTAACGTATTTACTGAAGCACTTAGTTTTTGAGAAATGTCAGCGGGTGAATTTGGATCTGCAAATTTTGCTTTATCTTCCATAGATTCATGAAATATTTCTATATCCGATACCACAACAGGAATTCCTCTTGCATAAGCTTCTATTGCAGGCATTCCAAACCCTTCTTCCAAGCTACAATACAATAGTGTACTAGATCTATCTATTAATTCAGGGAGGTCAGTCTCATTTGCATAACCATAAAATATTACCTTATCTTCTAAAAATCTCTCTTTAACTAATTTAAAGATTTCTTCATAGTACCAACCCTTCTTACCAACAATTATATATTTATATTCAGGATTATTTTTACTAAATATTTCAAAACCTTTAATCATGTTTATATAATTTTTCCTTGGCTGAAGTGTACTAATAGAGACAATATATTTATCTGGAAGATTTAATTGATTTTCTTCTCGGTCTTTTAATGCCCAATCGTTTATCCCAATCCCAATGTATTCAGATTTATTTATAGTTGTTGGATATAGTTTATTTAAAACTTTTTTAGTTGTGTTAGATATTGTTACCAATTTTCTAATGTATTTAACAGCAAAATCCATCTGTCTTTTAAATTTTTTAGAAACTTTTTCATCAAAAAACTCAGGATTTGTGATTAAAGTTAAATCGTGAATAACTTGTATTGTTCCAGGAAATAAAAATCCAAATGTTAAATAAGAAGGTGAAATTAAAGTATCAACTTTATTTAATCGCATCCATAATGCCGCCCTAATCATCCAAATAAGATTTGGTCTGTTTTGACTAATTAGTTTCTTAGCTACATTACCTTTATTTGGATATTGATCTAAATATTCTTTTTTATTTGAGATTAAAACAATTTGGTTCTTATTCTCTATACCAATTAGCGATTTTGTTAGTTCGAATGTATAATACTCTATTCCTGCCTTATCTGCAGTGATTTGAGAAACATCTATAGCAATTTTCATATTGAGACAATGTTACAACATATTAAAGCATATAACTACAGAAACCTTGAAAATGTTGATCTAGATTTATCAGACTCAATTAACCTCTTAACAGCGCCAAATGGATTTGGTAAAACGAACCTAATTGAAATGATATATTATTCGGTCTTCAGAGCCTCTTTTAGACCTCTACACTCTTATGCTGAGCTTCTTGGTGATAAAGATAATCATCTTAAAATAGAGCTTGATTGGCATAACAGTATATTAGAAACGATTATTTCTAATACTTCCAAGTTACAAAGAAAGACGATTCTAAATGGTAAAGTTGGAAGAAAAAGAAAGATCTTAGAAACATTTGGATTAGTATTATTTGCTCCACATTCTGTTGATCTTGTTAATGGTGAGCCTAAAATAAGAAGAGACGATTTGGATTTTTTTATAATGATGCTAGAACCCAACTATGAATCAGACTTAAAAACATACAACAGTGTTTTAAAAAACAGAAATGCACTTCTTAAAGCTATGCGAGAAGGACTTGCCGATTCAAAGGAATTAAAGTATTGGACCGAAAAACTTATTTCTGTTGGAAGTATTTTAGAAAAGGTAAGAATTAATTATATAAAACAAATTAATGATTTTGTACCAATTGTGTCTAAAGACCTATATCACGACATAACTGATCTAAAGGTAGAATATATTCCAAATGTTGAGTTTGATTCTGAAGATGAAATTGAAAATGCACTTACAAACAAATATTCAGAAAATGAGCAAAAAGAAATCATTGTGGGTAAGACTTTATACGGACCACATAAAGATGATTATTACTTTAAATTTGATACATCTGTTTATAAAGATAAGAACCTAAAGTTTCATGGATCAAGAGGTCAACAGAGAATTGGAAGTTTCTTATTCAAAATTGCTCAAGCTGAAATTACTAGAGAATACAACTCAAATGATGTTCTTTTACTTCTAGACGATATTATGTCCGAACTAGATTCAACCCATAGAGATAATATTGCCGAATTTCTTATTAATAAAAATTATCAAATCATTATTACAGGAGCAGATATAAATGAAATTCCAAGCATTATAAAAGACTCCGCAAATACTATTAACCCAAAAAATTAATTATAGCGGTGCAAATAAATCAATTTTATATCCATCTGGGTCTGCTACTATTGCATATCTTTGCCCCCAGAAAGCATCCCACGGCTCTTTTATAAGCTTGTATCCAGCCTCTTTTACACTATTTGCTATCTTATCTACTTCACTTGCAGAATCATATAAAATCGCAAAGATTGAATGATTAGCTGGTTTTGGATCAGTTCCTAAAATCTCTTTTATAATATTCACATTATCTATCATTAATCTTATTCCACTTTTTTTAATAATTGGCTCAACGTGATCTTCTTTTTCTACTCCTTCTTCAAAATCAAACCCTAGAAGTTTATAAAATTCTATTGTTTTCTCCATGTCTCTTGTCGTTACTCCTACAGCATCTATTCTCATAAATTTATTTTAAAAATTAAAAGAGCCCAATAAATTGAGCTCTTAAAATATTACATTAGTTTTTAAAAAAGATTGTTAAAATCATCAATTGAACTCACTGATTTTAGTGAATTAAAAACATCAATAACTTCGTTAGAATCAATTTCTCTAGTATTTGAAAATTTTGATATTTCTTTTGCTGTTATTTCTGATTTATACTCTGCTCTTTTTGCAGCAACCATACCTTCTGCTGGA
The DNA here is from genome assembly GCA_020429545.1 of Candidatus Dojkabacteria bacterium. Lineage (GTDB taxonomy): Bacteria > Patescibacteriota > Dojkabacteria > J137 > J137 > JAGQLF01. The sequence continues at coordinate 599 of JAGQLF010000038.1, read as the reverse complement.
CTATTTACGTGAATCATATAACTATTTCCACAATTAGGACAGCTTAATTTACATACTGCTTTGGAGTTTGAGTTAAAAACGATTTCCAAATCCTTGTTGTCGTGTTTAGCTCCACATTTATCACAATAATGTGGCATTATTGATGAAATATGCTGTATTAAATTTTGTGGGTTGAACGATCCTTGTGGTTGCATTATTTTTTTATTAATAATTAGCATCTAAAGTATATCATTGCTAAATGTATTTCTTCAATATAGTTATACTATTTTCATACAAAATTCATATCTATATTCTCAACATGCGTAATGATATATTTATTATCTTTATAAATTATACCAACAAAATCAATTCTCCAAAATGAATCTTCTAAATTATATTTATTCAACCAACTGTAAGCAGTTTTCAATATTCTCCTTTTCTTTTTTTTTGAAACAGTTTCTAAAAGATTGTTGTAATTTTTAGTTAAGCCCTTTACTTCTATGAATATAGTTAAATCATCTTTTGAGAATATTAAATCTATCTCACCACTAGTTGAATAATAATTACTTTCTATAAAATTATAACCAAGACGTATGAAGTATTTATATGCAATATATTCA
>JAGQLF010000037.1 GCA_020429545.1 Candidatus Dojkabacteria bacterium | reverse complement strand
AGTCGGCTTCTTGTGTCTTCTCTTTTCTTATAAACAGATTCAACTGTTGATGAAATAACTAGATCGCTAGCACCATCTGTGTATCCTTCAACATAACCATCAGAAAACTCTTCGTCTAGAAGTTCTTCATCTAGAAGTTCTGGAGCAAATGCTGGCTCAGTATTTGGTAGCTCACCTTTAGTGTCTTTCTCTGCCATTTTAGTCAGCTTTACCGTTATATAATTTTTTCAAATTAGAATAACCTTCAATCACTAAGTCCCAGTTAGAATCTTTTTCTCTTAAAATAACTTGCCTACCTAGTGCTTGTGCGAGCATACTAACTGCCTCCTTCATAATCTGAGACGGTTGTTCATTCGTTATTTTAGAAATTCGTTTTATAATTTCTGAAGTTTCTTGATCAACAGGTGCCATCTTTAAGTTACGTTCCTTTAATTTTTCCGCAAGTTTTTGATTCATACGTTTACAGAAGATAATAAATTATCTATACTAAATAATATCATATATCAACTAATTTGCCATGACTGCAAAAACATCTGCAAGAAATGCTCTTTATGGTATGGTTCTCTCAATGGTTATTGGATTAGTTCTCTTATTATTGTTTATATTCTCATTAATAGGGGATAAATTAAACTCGAACTCTCAATCAGTAACTGACATTGTCATACAAGATCTAAACACCAATACTTCAGTGGTAGAAGTCTTACCAGTTGATTATCAAGATAAAATAATTAGAGATACAAGTACCTTAAACTTGGGACAATCCTACTTATTAAACAGTCGCTTTGCGACAACAAAAGGAACAAATTTTATATGCTCAAATCAAACCGAGGATTGTGAATTTTTTGAAGTCGTAACAAACTCTAATCATATATACTACATATCTATTCAAAGTGAGCTGAAATTAAGTAAAATAATTGGTCAAATAAAGGAAGAAAAAGTTGGAGATATGAATATGTACAATGAAGTTTTAGAATTAACAAATTCAGGAGAAACAGTTGTTAGACAAATGTGGGGATGTATAAATAATATTTTCTGTGTTTCTTCTGGAGAGATGTATATTGATAGTTTAGAATCAAATAAAGAAGAAAAAAACTTGTTTATCACATTTGTTAATTCCCTTCGAATTTCATAATGAACGAATCTCTTAATAGCTCAATGCTCGTAGGATTAGTTTTGGCTATTTCTGTGGTAATTATATTAGCCTTTGTTGTGGTTAAGCAAAGCAGACGAATTAATTATCTGGAAAAGCCTAAATACGGATTTATGGGAAAGACATTAAGTGTTGCTTTAGTTTTGTTATTTAGCATTGCATCTTTAATAAGTGTTTATATTAATCAATATCATAGAACACCTACTTCTATTTCTGTAACCGATAAAAGCAATTTTATGTTAGAAATAAACTATACAGTGTACGAAGAAAGTACTAATCTATACTATTTTAATATTGTGCCTAGAATCAATAATAAAATTTGGGGCGAATCTACCAATGTTTATGCAGATGTCTTATGGATAATAAAGAAGAATGACACTGAAATTGAAAAAGTTGAACGAAATTTAAATATCAATCACCAAGGTGGTATTCTTGAGTATTTAGAACCTGGAACTAATCAAATTGAAGTTAGAGTAATAATTGAGAATCAAGTATTACAAAATTCGGTTATAATCCAAATATAATTCCTTTATTTTATGATAAAGAACTACTCCACTTACGACATAGCTCAACACATAACCAATCGCATTAGAGATGCAGTCAACATTTTGGTTGTATGTTCTAGACCTGTAGATCCAGACTCCCTTAGTTCTGGAATCACAATGAGTTGGTGGATAGAAAAACATTTTAAACAAAGTGCTGAGGTAGTTATCTTTCATTCAATTTCAGAGAAATTTAAGGATTATCCTTTAATAAAACAAGTCAAATTCAAAACTATATCTGAGATAAATTGGAAAGAATACGATCTAATAATCTTGGTAGATTCTTCGGCATGGGATATGCTTTTAACAGAGAAATACGAAGATGTATTGTCTGAGACTGGTTTTGGACCATTTGTTCTTATTGATCATCATTTAGAAGATACAATTCATAAAGATTTAAGACACAACGCTTTGAGGCTTGATGATGTCTGCACAGGAAGAATAATTGATGATTATTTTATAAAACCTTCTACAGAAAATTTAACGGAGGATATTGCTACACTTCTATATTATGGACTGATTGATGACGCTAGATATTTCAGAAACGAACCTTACGAGGGAATGTACCTTTACGCAGAAGAGCTATTAAAGCAAGGTGCAAGACATAATGAAGTTATGAATATTATAGTAGATGAAGCAAGCATGAAATTTTTAGCATGGGCAATTAACAATACTGAATTTTATCCAAATATTAAAACTACTTTCTTAATAATTGATGAAAAAAAAGATAAAGAGCTAAGTAAACTATTTGGAGATAAATGGAATTATGGAAGCCTACAAAAATACTATCAAGAAGTTTTTATGAGAATCACAGAAGGTTATACTTATGGGATTATGATGGAATATAAAAATAGTTCTGAAATTGTGGCCGGTTGGAGAACTAGAAACTTTGGACAGAATCTTTCTATAAAAGACATTTTCTGTGATGCAGGTGCTAAACAAGCTGGTGGCCACTTTGGTGCAGGTGGTGGATTATTTAAATCTACTGATATACATGATGTGAAAGAAAAAATTATTGCTGCTATTGATAAATCAATTTAACCCATCACAGCTCGCATACTTAGCCACAGATCATTCTTTGTTGAAAATGCTGCAATATAACTTGCCATATCAAAAGTAGCTTTTGCTGGATCTTTAGCAGTAAGTGGGACTCGTTTCATTTCTCCATGAACATTGTACATAGTTACAGCATTTCCGACCAAAACCATATTTACTTTATTTTGTATGCAAAATCTTTTAACCTTTCCTTCAAAGGTTGCAAGCTTTGGATTAGATTCTCTAAATAAAATTCCTAACTGCTCTAGGCTTAAAACAAATACAATATTTTCGACAAATTCTAAAAGCATTAAATCTATTAAAGAAACTGATTCCCCTGTAATGACCCAAGTCTTTCCATGGAACTGCTGCATAATATGTTTTACTGTTGCGTATTGAATCAATTCGTTATCAATATCTCCTAAAAAAATTGTATCAGCTTCATCTACAAAACTGGCAATCTCTGCAGATGTAATTCTCTTTTTAGTGGTTACATTGTCGTTAATGTGCTCAAATGTGAATATCGACAGATTTGTTGTGTAGTCTTTAGATGCACTTATTACACAATCATTATTTTTATCGTCTTGAGAGAAGTATAAAAGATTTCCATTTTTGGATTTGTGTGTAGTTTTATTTGGCACCCATAAAGCTTCTCTCTCTCCTGGACCACAATACATGTCTAGCTCTTTAGGAAGTTTTAAGTCAATAACAAAAGCATTTTTTGCTTTTGGATAAAAAAGTGAATATGTTTTTGTTGGATTATAATTAGGGACAGATACATCAATTGCAATCAAAGGAGCTTTAAAATGAGAAACTCTTTTTATAATATCTTTAAATCTTTTATGTAAAACTTCTCCTTCAAAACCTGTCCCAACTAATGCTTCTACCATAATATCTTGGTCTTGAATATCATTTGCAAAACAATCATTCTTAATTGTTAGATTTTTTGATTCTTTTGCTTTTTTTTCAACATCATAAAAAACATCTTCTGCAAAAGTAGAATCAAATTGATTTTTTCTTGTAGCTAAAAATACAGTTACACTGCTTACATCCATACATGCTAGATGAAAAGCCGTAGCTAACCCATCAGCTGCATTTCCCCCTTTTCCACAGATAATTCCGTAGCTTTTATTTTTACCAAAAGTTGAAACTAATTTTTCTGCAATTAACCTTCCAACTTCATCATAAAAGGCAATTAAATCTATACCCAAACTTTCAGCATTTTTTAAAAGTATGTCTGATTCTGTGTATTTCCGTTCCATATTTCTAGTTTACCGAAAAGTGAAGGTTGATGCTACAACTATTCTCCCCTGGACCTGCAGCAGGCAGGTGAGGGGAGTACCCTGAAGCTTATGCTTCAGGGGGAGGGGTGTTGCACCCTCTGGTATGAAGTTTCGCTATTGTTCACTTCATACCACCTCCCTCGAGGGAGGAATAATAACTCTACTAATTTTCACCTTGTCTCTATATGTAAGTTTATGTAAAAATGAAAAAATCTACTTCAAAAGATTTCAATAGATTATGGCAGACTTTGTGCACTTACATGTTCATACGCAGTATTCACTACTGGATGGTATGAATCGTACAGACAAACTTTTTACAAAAGTAAAGGAAAGCGGAATGGATGCCGTTGCAATAACAGATCATGGAGTTTTATATGGAGCTCCTGAGTTTTGGAAAATGTCTAAAGATTTTGACATCAAACCAATTATTGGCTGCGAAATGTATTTAGCGCCTAAAGAAATGGGTTTAAGAGCTGAAGTAGATGGAATACGTTATTATCATCTTTTGTTAATTGCAAAAAACGATATTGGTTATAAGAATTTAATAAAGCTAGTCACTAAATCTCATCTTGATGGAATGTACTATAAACCAAGAGTTGATTTAGAGTTACTAAAAAAACACTCAGAGGGATTAATCTGTACTTCAGCATGCTTAGCTGGTCCACTATCCAGACATATAGTTAGAGGCGAATATAAAAAAGCCGAGTGGTGGCTAAAGCAGTTACATGGATTGTATAAAGATGACTTTTATTTAGAGATTCAAAGGAATGGAATTAGATGTGAGGATGAAATTGATCAAAAACTGATTAAAACACTTCCAATAAGTGAGCAGCAAGATCAGCTAGAAACACTAAAGCAACAAGTTAAAGTTAATCAAAAACTTTATGATTATTCAAAACAATTTAAAATTCCTATTGTAGCAACAACCGATGCACATTTTCTAGACGCCACTGACAAAGACACTCAAAAAGTCTTGTTCTGTATAAGAGATGGTAAAACAATTGATGATCCAACAGCTATGAATGGCTACGTTGAGACTTACATTAAAACACCAGAAGAACTAAAGAAAGACTTTTCAGATATTCCAGAGGTTTTGGAAGAAACTTTAAAGATTAACGAAAAAATTGAAAAGATAAGCTTAAAGCCAGATAGGGTTCAACCTCATTACTGGAATGTACCAAAAGACAGTACAGCAGAACAAGAATTAAGAAGACAAGTATTTGAAGGAGCATTCCAAAAATACGGTAAAGATATGAAATTGGATAATCCATCTGTAGAAGACTATAAAAAACATATTCCGCAAGAAATCGATAAACAACTAGACTATGAACTAATGGTTATCGCCAAAATGGGTTATAACGACTATTTCTTGGTTGTAGGTGATTTAATGCAGTTTGCTAGAAAAGCTGAAATTGTTGTTGGTGTTAGAGGTTCTGCAGCAGGAAGCTTAGTTTCATATTGTCTGGGAATCACAAATGTTGATCCTCTTAAATGGGGGTTAGTATTTGAAAGGTTTCTAAACTTAGAAAGAGCATCACCTCCTGATATTGATATGGATATTCAAGACGATAGGCGAGAAGAATTAATTGATTATGCTCGTGAAAAATACGGAGAAGAAGCAGTAGCTGGAATTATTACGTTTGGAAAGTTAGCTACTAAAGCAGCCATACGTGATGTTGCAAGAGTAATGGGTATAGATTTATCAATTGCAGATGCACTATCTAAAAAAGTTATTGTGTTGTTTGGTAAACCATATACTTTTGAAAAGATGATGGGAGAAGATCCAGAGTTTAAAGCAATGGTTGATGCAGATCCTAAGTTACAACAGCTTGGGGAAATTGTAAAAAACATAGAAGGGCTAAATAGACACACAGGAGTGCACGCAGCAGGTTATTTAATTACCCCAGGGCCAGTTGATGAATATATGGCATATCAACGTGATCAAAAAGATCCAAAACTTATAGTTACACAAATGGATGGCACATGGATAGATAAGCTGGATTTTATGAAGTTCGATTTCTTAGGACTAAGAACACTAACAATCTTAAAAGATTGTATTTTGTATGTAGAACAAAGACATGGAATTAAAATTGATTTAGGTAAGATTAATGTAAATCCAGATGAACCGCCCGAGGAATATGATCAGAAAGCTTTTGATGTTTTTAGAAATGGAGAGACTATTGGAGTGTTTCAATTTGAGTCTCCACCTATGCAAAAGTACTTAATAGAGCTACAACCTACAACTATGGGCGATATTTGTTTTATGGCAGCAGCATACAGACCTGGTCCAATGGCATACATTCCAGATTATATTAAGATTAAAAATGGAAAAAAGAATGCTGATTATTTAATTCCAGAGCTTGAGCCAATGTTAAAAGCAACACTAGGTTTTCCTGTTTATCAAGAACAGCTTTTACAAATTTGCATGACTTTAGGTGGATTTACTCTTGGAGAAGGAGATGTAATTAGAAATGCTCTAAAGAAAAAACAACTAGACATTCTTAAAGCAAAAGAAGTTGATTTTAAAAAATATTTCATTGAAAATTACGATCAGTACTCAGAATCTATTGCCTCAGAAATTTGGAAACAGTTGGAACCTTTTGCTTCTTATGGTTTTAATAAAGCTCATGCTGCAAGTTATGCAGCCGTTGCATACTGGTGTGCATATCTAAAAGGAAATTATCCATTAGAGTTTGTAACCGCTCTAATGCATGCTGATTTAGAAAGCACAGATAGAATTGTTATTGATGTGCAAGAAGCTAAAAGACTTGGATATGAAGTATTGCCACCTAATATAAATAAATCATCAGTATATTTTTATCCAGAAGGAGATGCTGGAATAAGGTTTGGACTTGGAGCAATAAAAAATGTAGGCGTAAAACTTTGTAAAAAAATAATTAAAGAAAGAGAAGAAAATGGAGAATATAAACACTTTGATGATTTTGTACAAAGAGTTGGTGTAAAAAATATAAATAAAAGATCAGCAGAATGTTTAATTAAAGCAGGAGCTCTAGAGGATTTCGGAGATAGAAATCAACTTCTTTTAATTTTAAATGAAGTATTCGAGAAAGCATCTAAAGATCAAAATGCCAGAGAAATTGGACAAGCAGGGTTATTTAGTATGGGTGCAGAGCATGATGGAACAGTTAGTGTTGAAGCAACTCCATTTCCAGCTACTGAACTAGCAACAGATAGAGAAAAGCTTGAGTGGGAAAGAGATTTAATGGGTATTTATGTTTCTACTCATCCATTACAAAAGTTTACTTGGGCACCGTTAATGGAATCAATGATTAATGCAGGTGATGTTCATAATACAAAAAATAGAGAATCTGTAAAACTAATTGGAATGTTCTCAAATATCAAAATTGTAAGAACTAAAGCTAAACAAGAGCCTATGGCTCTACTGACTATTGAGGATTTAACTGGGACTTGTTCAGCAGTTGTCTTTCCTAAAGCATATGATTCTCTAAATAAGCTTGGTTTAATTTCCGAAGGAAGACCTTTTTTAATTCAAGGAACAGTTAATATTAGAGACGATGAAAGATCAATTATTATTGATTCAATAGAACCTGCAGCAACAATTATGCCACCAAAATCTATAACACTAGATATAACTAACGTTAAAGAAAAAACAATTCTAGAAAAGCTAAAAGAATATTTAATAAATGAGAAAGATGAAAATACAGCTGAAACAATAATTTATTATGGTCAACCAGGAGAGAAAAAAACAATTACAAGATATACAGATATCACTTCTGAAAAAGCTGTAACTGTGCTTTCACAATTTGTTAAG
>JAGQLF010000036.1 GCA_020429545.1 Candidatus Dojkabacteria bacterium | reverse complement strand
CTCCTAAAGGGTCAATAATAATTGAGAATATTAAGAACCATTTATTCTCAGAGTTCCGTGAAAATCATCCAACTAAATTATGTTTGCCTTCAAATATTGATTATAAAACGGCATTCAAAGCATTAGATAAAGCAATAGATAGCAAAACATTAAGTTATAAAGTACTGCCTAAGATGATTATTTCAGAAATATTCGTGTCAAACGAAGTTATTAACAATCCATCACCTGTATTAATTTCAAAATTATATATGCAAAATGGTAAAGAGTTAGTTGACTCTGCCGACTTTATTGAGAAACTAATTGATGTTTGCGGATACATTACTAAACAGGATATCAATGTAAATATTAGATGTACCGATTTAGAACATAGAGTAGTAAAAACAATTTCAACACTTTTCCAAAAGAGAATAATATCTCATACAAAAGTTCTATCAAATAAAGTAACAGGTATTGCAGAAATTGAGTTTAATGTACGAGATTCAGTTGGAAAAGAATGGATTCTTTGCAGGTGCTTCATTCCAAATGTTAATGAAGAACGAGTTATGTATAGAAACAGTCAAAATCAAAATCAGGCTGCAGTAGAAATTGGAGTATATTTTGATGTAATTAGTATCTTTGCCTATCTTGTAGAAGAATTTGAGTACGACATGCCATTCAAATTTAAACCTACTCAAGCTGTTTGTATTCCAAAAAGTAATGACCAACTTGACTTTGCCAATTCAGTAAACAATCATTTACTGAACAATACAATTCGATCAATTATAGATAATAGATCACTAAGTTTACAGAGTAAAATCTATGATGCTGAAAAGAAAAAAATCCCATTCATTTTAATTATTGGACCAAAAGAAGAATCTAATAATGCAGTTTCAATTAGAAAAAGAAATGTCGAAATTGGATTAATGAGTAACGAAAACTTACTAAACTTCATAAACGAGAACAAGGAAAAGCGATAGAAAACAACTGTGATTTGTTGTTATTAACTACTACATCTGATATTAATTTCTCTGAGTTAAGATAGAGTCTGATTGACTTATCTGTTGTCTTTTCGATGTATTTAATATATAATCTAGTCGCTTAAAGGTTAAAAAATAGTAAGATAAAAAAATCACGAGGATATTCAAAAAAATCTGATAATCTTGATAAATATGAACGGAATGAGAGGATCAGAGCGCCAAAACTAATGGTGATAGATAGCACTGGCGAGAATATTGGGACTATAAGTCGTGAAGAAGCACTTGAAAAAGCACGTGTAAACGGATTAGATTTAGTAATTATTGCTAAAAATCAAGAAATTCCAGTAGCTAAAATTGTTGACTGGTCTAAATTTAAGTACCTTCAAAAGAAGAAGCAGAAAAATCAAACAAAATCTGTTGAGATTAAAGAATGGTGGTTTAAGCCAAAGATTGAAGACCACGATATACTTAATAAATTACGTTTTGTTAAGAAATATCTAAAAAAAGGTGGCAAGGTAAAAATCACTGTAAAATTCATACGAAGAGCTCAATATGATGATATGCGAGACACGTTAAATAGGGTTATTGAACTAAGCTCTGATTTTAGTGAACCTGCTTCAGAGATAAATAGAGAAGGTAGAAATTTAAGTATCTTTTTAAAATATAAAAAATCAACAGTAAAGGAAAATGAAGAAAAACAAAGCGAAAACACATAAATCAACTGCAAAACGGTTCAAAATAACTGGAAGCGGCAAAGTAACAAGAGTAAGTAGAAGTAACAGAAAACAGAGATTTGCTAGAAATACTAATAGCAAACCATCTAATTCAGATACAAAGAAATTACCGCTTGCAAGAGTAGAATCAAATAAGGTTAAAAAATTATTACACAAATAAATCATGAGAATTAAAAGAGGTACAGTTAAAAATAGAAAGCATAAAAAGATGCTTAAACAAGCTAAAGGTTATAGAATGACCTACAGCAAACTTTTCAGAAGAGCAAAAGAGGCTGTTTGGCATGCTGGATCATATAGCTACGGACATAGAAGACACAGAAAGTCTCAAAAAAGAAGAGAATGGATTGAGACTATTTCAGCAGGATTAGCTGGTAGTGGAGTTTCTTACAGTAAATTTGTTGGTGAACTAAAGAAAAATAACATTGAAATAGATAGAAAAAATTTGGCAGTAATGGCTGTTGATAGACCAGAACATTTTGCTGAATTGGTAAAATCAGTTAGCTAAAAACTAAAGAAAGAATTTAAAAGAGCTCTTAAAAAAGAGCTCTTTTTTTTGTTTTCAATTTTACTAATTAATTTCCTACTATTTGAATAGTATCTGGGGCGGTTGATTGAAAAGTAGAACCTCCATTTGTTACCCCCTTTACTGTGTAGCTATAAATTGCTGTTTCGTTAGGGATTTGTGAACCTGGTGCGGAATGAAGGAACACACCACCTCCTTGACTCGTCATTGGTATATTTTGAATTGAACCAGTAGTCAAATTGCTTAAGACTAATGTTGCTGATTGTAATGGAATACTGCCGTTATATTGTACTTTAACATTGTATGCAGTTCCCTGACTAATATCTGAATAGTTTAGTGTACCTGTTGTCACCTCTAAAAACGTAAATGAGAGGCTATTATTACCATTATTTTGAGGTTGTACAGCACCTCCAGATCCAATTGTAATCCTATCATCAAATGAACCAGACTCACCTTCTGAATTAGTTGCCACTAAACTTATTGGATAACTTTGTCCGTTAACAAATCCATTGCCGCTTATATCTACTGATGTTGAAAAGTCAGGAAAACCAGAAGTTATTGTTTCTATCAATATTCCATCTAGATAAATCTCTACTTCTTCGATATCTGAACTTGCAGAATACACACTCATTGAGACGTTTACTGTATTTGCATCTGGAGAACTAATATTCTCGTATCTGAAAACAGGTGCAGTAGAGTAGCCAGAACGATCAATATCACAATATTCTGTTGGTACAGCTTGATTATTCTCACCTTTGTTTCTTAGATAAGCATCTAGGTAATTTTGCCAACTTGGTGCTGGCATCTTATATTGTCTGAATGATTTTTGCTGCGCTAAACCTAGTGCAATATCTATTTCCCTTGCTAACTTGTCTGGCTGATCAGTACAAACCATTGCTTGTTTTTGAGTGATGTATGAATTGTAATTGATATTACTAATCATCCAGTCTGACTCTAATCCTAAACAATCACCTTTATCATTACATGAACCTCCGCCTCTAGTTATAAACCCAGGTCTTTCAAATGAGGATTTTGCACTAAAGTATTCAGCTCCACCTATTTCTCTCATATAGTCAGTTAACCAAGGCTTTACTACTATACTTGCATATCCATAATATGGATTTGTTGGATCATTATTATTGTTTCCAACCCACCCAAATGTAACAAAGTCAGGTGACCAGGCTACGATTGATGAATCTATATTTGATTCTGAAGTTCCAGTTTTTACAGCAATATCTCGACCATCCCATGACATGTTCTCGTTATTCAGTAATGTTTGGTTTATTAAATAAGCACCTTGAGGACTTCCTACTTGTTTTGGCTTTGCATCTGCTTCATAAATTACGTTTCCTTCACTATCTTCAATTTTTAGTATTGATTCCACAGGAACATAATCACCTTGATTTGCAAATACGCCAAAAGCTGCAACATGTTCGTAAGGATAAACAGCAGTTCCTCCAATTGCAACTGAATGTCCAAACTGTGATTCATCTTCATAGGTAGAGTAACCAAATTCTCTTGAAGTTTTCACATAAGTATCAATCCCAACAGCTTCAACTAATGTTAATGCTGGTAAGTTTCTTGATAATCTAAGCATTGATCTTGCTGTATTTTCGACGCCAAAATATTTACCATCCCAATTTTTTGGATTATACCCTCCAAAAGATACTGGAACATCTGGCAATAAATCTCCTGGGTAAATTATTCCCATTACATACGCAAGATAATATGCCATAACTTTATTTGTAGAACCAGGTGATTGAAGAGTAGCTAAAACATTTACTTCAGGGTTATACCAACAATTTGCTCCATTCTCATCGCAACCTTCACTATCACCTGTAAAAGCTTTTGAACCTGCCATAGTTATTATCTCTCCATTTTTTGGAGTAACTGTCATTACCGCAGCATTATGTACATTCCAATAATCATATGAATTTCCACCTACTGCAGCATATTTTTCTGCAACTTGCTGTAAATCATAGTCTAGAGTAGTGTAGATTCTATAACCTCCATTGTGTAAATCTTCTTCAGTAAATGGTTCTCCATTGTTGTAATCTTTTTCTTGTAGTTCTTTTAGAGCAAAGTTTACAAAATGACCAGCTTTAATATCAGTGGCAAATGGTGGTTTATATTCTAATACTTGCTCTTCTGCATTAGCAATCATTTCATCTGTAAAGTATTCTACTTCTTCAGGCTTAAACTCAGCACCATTTTCCTTTGCTTTTTGTTTTTCATTTTGTTCTATCCGATCATTAATTGAGTCTTTATTTTCTTTTATTTGTCCAAGAACGTAAAGTTGCCTTTGCTTAACTCTTTCTTGAGAAGATTCAGTATCTCCATCATATGGCTGAGTTGGAGATAAATAAGAGGGATTTTGCACAATTGATGCAAGAATTGCAGCTTCAGCCAAAGTTAAATCTTTTGGATCTTTATCAAAATAGAATTTTGAAGCAGATTGAATACCTACAATATTAGATCCATAAGAAGTAACTGTTAAGTACATTCCTAAAATATCATCTTTTGTGTTAGCTTGTTCAACCTTTGTAGCCATAAACAGTTCTTGTATCTTTCTTTCTACCTTACTTTTAACGCTATTAAGTGCTGTAATTTTAATTAACTGTTGAGTAATTGTACTTCCTCCACAAAAATCACTCCCTCCAGATTTTGCTATATTAATTCCACATCTCAAGATTGCAGCTGTGTCAAATCCATCATGTTCATAGAATGATTCATCCTCAGCGGCAATGAATGGCCATTTAACTCTCTCAGGAATCTCTTCAATTTTTACAGGATCACTATTTACATCACCAATTACTTTATAAAGCTGAGTACCTTTTCTGTCATAAATTATGCTCGAAATTGGTGGTTCTGGAAAAACCTCATCAACTGTTGGAAGACTATCATTTAGCCCTTGTAGCCAGCTAAATGCGTAAATTGTTCCTGCTAACATCATTATTAAAAAGATTGCTATACATATAAGTGCAACCTTTGCATATTTTTTAATTTGTTGTTGTTTTTTAGTAGTGGATAGTGAACTTTTAAAGCTTGAAACTCTCCTTCCTGCACTTGTTGCAGTTCTTTTGAATGAAGATGATCTGCTTCCAGGTCTTTTAGATCTGGATGATAATTTTACTGTTTTAGTCATAAATATAGAATAAGCTATTTATTATATCATTTTGCCACACATGGAGATAAAGAGGAAGTTGTATTAAGTGGAAAAGGGTGATTATTTAATGGCGGAGAGTAAGGGATGTAAGCGCGTCCTTCGCCATGCTCAGGACTTGCGCAGTGCTTCGCACCGAACAGGCTTTGCCAGATCAAACCCCAAATCCTCATCACATATGAAAAAAGGCCAGCTATTGCTGACCTTTCTTCATACGGAGAGTAAGGGATTCGAACCCCTGGTCCCTTGCGGGACGCTCGTTTTCAAGACGAGTCCATTCGACCACTCTGGCAACTCTCCAACCTTGAAACGTAAGAATTATATCAGTAAAATCTTTATTTGTAACCTTAGTCTGATATAATATTCAAGTGAATGTATTCAAATCTCAAAAAGTAAAGTACGTACTTAAAGTAATTGTTGTAATTATTATGGCTGCAAGCTTACTTGGAGCACCACTACTAACTATTCTTGCTGTTTTGAATACTTAACGGACGCTCACTCTACGAGATTGCTTCGTCGTTTCACTCCTCGCAAATCGTCATGTCATATTTCAATTTGACTGCCTTACAGAGCGAAGCTTAGTTTGGTGTATCGAGAAGTAAGTTCTCGATACAATCCCGATTTATCGGGATCACTCGAACTGACAGAAGCTTGTATCTTTTTCAAGGCGAAGGTGGAGGAAAAGGAGTAGGTGAAGCAATATGAGTTATAATTAATACATGAACCTATCTGACTCTGTAACATCCCTAAAATACGTGAGCTCTAGCTATTCAGAGAAACTCGATCGTTTGGGTATCAAAACTGTTAAAAATCTTTTAACATATTTTCCACGGAGTTATACAGATACAACTCAAATTGATGATATATATGGATCTTTAATTAAATTTAAAGATGGAGTGGAAGAATTCACAGTTAGTGCTAAAGTTTCTGAAATAAAGAGTGTGCGTTTAAGAGGAGGTAACAGATCGCTTCAAAATGGTTCTATACATGATAAATCCGGCTCAATTGTAATCCAATTTTTTAATCAACCTTATCTTACAAAAGCACTAAAACCTGGTACAGAGTACCTATTTAAAGGAAAGATTAAACAGAGAGGTAATAGATTTACATTCTATCCAAATGTTTATGAAGAAATAAAAGAAGATCAAGAGAGCATTCATTTAGGTAGAATTTCTCCAGAATATGCACTAACAGAAGGATTAACCAAAAAATGGTTCAGAAATAGAGTAAAACAAGCCCTTGAATTATTAAAGTCAGGGGATATTGATACAAAAGAAATTAAAGATATGAGTACATTAGTATCAATAGATACTATTATTCAATATATAAACGAATTGCACTTTCCT
Organism: Candidatus Dojkabacteria bacterium; assembly: GCA_020429545.1. Taxonomy (GTDB): domain Bacteria; phylum Patescibacteriota; class Dojkabacteria; order J137; family J137; genus JAGQLF01. The sequence continues at coordinate 1,116 of JAGQLF010000036.1, read as the reverse complement.
GAAAGTGAGAAAACTCTTAGCACTGCACATGACTCTCTAGCATTATTAGAAATGGTAGATGTGCATTTAAAAGTAAAAGCAAGGCAAGGTAAAGAAATTAAAAAATTCAAATCACTTGAGAAAGCAAAGATTACGTCGGACTTAAAAAAAATCATATCTCAAATTCCTTTTGAACTAACTACTGATCAAGATAGTGTTATTTCAAGCTTAATAAGACAACTTAACGATAAAAAACTAGTAAACTGCCTAGTTCAAGGAGATGTAGGTTCTGGAAAAACAATTGTTGCTCTCATTTTGTGCTATTTATTTGCAAAGCAGGGTATGCAAGCTGCAATTTTGGTTCCAACAACAGTTCTTGCAAGGCAACATTTTGATAATGCTAAAAAACTTTTTGAATTTGATAAAAATATAATGGTAGGACTAGCTTCAACAGATAATAAAGAAGTAGAGAAGAGTAATGTTCTAGTTGGAACAACAGCTATTATTCATAGAAACGAGTATTTGCTAGATAATTTAGGCTTAATTATTGTTGATGAGCAACATAGATTTGGCGTAACTCAAAGAGAATTTCTTTTAAATAATTCAAAACAAAAAAATACACCTCACTATATTGATATGACTGCAACACCAATACCAAGATCAATTACAGAAGTGTTCTTTTCAGACATTGATGTATTCTCAATTAAGAATAAACCTAAGAATAGAAAGCAGATTAAATCTTTTCTTGTTCCATCTAAAAAAAGAAAAGATGCATACAAATGGATTCGTGAAACAATTGCAAAAGAAGAAATCCAAGCATTTTGGGTTTGCCCATTAATTGAAAATAGCGAGGTTATTACTTCAAAATCAGTAAAAGAAATATATGAGGATTTAAAAAAGAATTTACCAAAATTAAAGATTGAATATCTGCATGGAAAGATGAAAAAAGCTGAAAAGGAGAAGCTAATGAAAGATTTTGCAGACAAGAAGTTTGATATTTTAATTTCTACGACTGTAATTGAAGTTGGAGTAGATGTGCCAAATGCTGCAATTATGGTTATTGAAAATGGTGAAAGATTTGGTTTAGCGCAGCTTCACCAGATTAGAGGTAGAGTTGGAAGAGGAGAAAAGCAAAGT
>JAGQLF010000035.1 GCA_020429545.1 Candidatus Dojkabacteria bacterium | reverse complement strand
ACACTCTGCAAGAATACTCCATCTATTATGTTTATCGAATAGATAGTAAAAATTTCTAACAGTAAGTGTTAAGAAATACATCTCATTGTTTAATTCTTTTGAAACTCTATTAGATGGCATTAATAATTCTAACTAGAATTATTAAATAAGACATTGTATTGAAATACAAGTTATGTAAAATTTGGAGCAGGTCAGAGCCCTGCTCCCGCAAAGGGAATATACAGACTTAATTAACTAAGTCTTTAGAAACAGCCAATCTTTCTAACTTTTTATAAACAACTGGTTTACCCGGTCTAATAATAGATTCAACTAAATATGCTTCATCAACACTAAAAGATTTAATTTTTACATCTTTTAAATTATCCGTATATTCTTTTATATTTTTGGCTACACTTCGAGCTACAGTGTCTTTAAGTCTTGCCAGAGTTACATGAAAGTCTTCAGAGAATCTTCCTTTTAATCTAATAGTATCTTTAAGTTTTAGTTCTTTTATTCTCTCATGATAAAAATCAACAGAATCAAGTAGTGAGTCTGTATTGTCTACTTGTGCCATTAGAATTCTTGGAATTTGATCAAATCTAAATCCGAATTGGAGCTTTTGAAAATTAACTTCAATTGGATTATCTAAAAATTTTTGATTATTTAGAAGATCTTTTCTTATTATCCCATAACTGCTCTCCGATACATTGCTTCCGATATACTTTAGTGTAATATGCATCTGATCGATAGGAGCGGATTTCAAGTTCCGCTTGTGTTTTTCAAAGCGTCTTAGAGCGTCTCTAAGGTCGTCTAAAACTTCTTTTGGAGGGAATATACCTATAAATAGTCTCATATTTTTTGTCATTTTAAATTGCTCGTCGTAGCTTCAGCGAAGACGGCTATACTAATTGCATTTGATCATCATTATTAGAAACTTTTTTTCTATTCCATATTTTTGTATTTTCTAGAAAGAAGTTTCTCTTTCCAAATTCATCATCAGAACCAATTTCTTTTAATGCTTTGTCTGCAGTTCTAGCTTTAGCTGAAACATTATCAATATTTGTTAGTAATATTGCTTCAGGAGTAGCAGGAACAACAGGAGAACCATATTCTAAAACTCCATGATGTGAAAGAATTAAGTGCATAACATGATCTTTTACATCTTCATCTAATTTAGCTTTTTTGGCATGTTCTTCAAAAAGTCTTGTTCCCATATAAATATGACCAAATAGTTGACCTACCTTTGTATATGGTACAGCTAAGTTTTTACCATCAAGCTCATAAATCTTTCCTAAGTCGTGTAAAACAATTCCTGCAGTTAGAATATCAAAATCTACATCTGGGTAGAATCGCTCAAGTCCTTTAGCTACAGTAATCATTTCTAAAATATGTTGAAGTAAGCCTGATCTAAAATCATGGTGAACAGTAGTTGCTGCTGGCCAATATTTTAAATTTGGTGCTATTTCTTTATCTTCTACAATTCCTTTAACTACCTTTCTAAGCGGTTCGTATGTAATTCCTTCAATTTCTTCTAAAAGCTCTTTGTACATATCTTCTGCATCAAACATGCTAGATTCTACAAACTCTTCTAGTGAAGTTTCATCAATCGCTCTTAGTTCCATTATAACTATCTGTGGAATTCCTTTGTATTCATCTACTTTACCAGTAACAGAAACAACATTCCCTTCTTTTATAGCTTTTCTATCTACAGAGGCTAATGCATCACTCCAGATTTTTGCTGAAAGTTTTCCAGTTTTATCTCCAATTACTAAAGAGTAATAAATGTTTCCATTTTTATCTTCAGCTTTAGATTGTTCGTATATAGCAAAAGTTTCGTTTTCAAAAACTTGCCTTGGTTGTAAATCTTTTATGTATTGTGTTTTCATTTTCTTATTTTAATAAGTATTCAGTTGTCTGTTATCAGTTTTCAGATCTATTAGCACCTGTTATCTGAGTACTGATAACTGATTACTGTTTCATTCCTCTCCAACAACTCTGCTAGTTTTAATAAAACCATTTTTTGATCTGCCTTCTGTTGCATTTTGAAGATATTCTTCACGAGTAATATCTAGTTCTATTGAAGTATCTTCTTGCATAACAGTGTCTTTATAATTTTCTAAATTGTGTGTTTCTGGAATATCATCTACATTACATTCCATTACCTTACCTACATAAGCTAGAATATCGTTAAATTCGTTTTCGTACTTTTCCAGTTCTGCTTCTGCTAAATCAAGTTTAGCAAGTTCAGATATTTTTTTTATATCTTCTTTTGTTGCTTTATTCATAATTCATTCTCCCCTCGAGGGGAGTACACTACGTAGCTTTAGCGTAGTAGTGTGAGGGGTGTAACAGTAACACCTTCCGACCAATGAAGTATTCTACTTCATTGCCCACCTTCCTCAAGGAAGGAATAATATATTCTAACTTAATTTAACTTCTTCTTTCCAGTCAGGAATATGACTCTTTGTAATTCCTATCTTGTCTAGTTCTTTATCAAATGCTTCAGCTCTATCTTCTTCCGCATGAATTAAGAATGTGTTCTTAAGCTTATCTGTATTAAATCTTTGTATCCAAGCTTTGTAATCTTCAGAGTCTCCATGAGCTGAGAATCCTTCGTATGCAACTATTCTTGCTTTTACATTTACCTTTGTTTTTTCAACCATTACTTCTTTTGCACCGTCTTTCAGCTCTCGTCCTAGAGTTCCGTCTGCTTGATAACCAACAAAAATTATTGTGTTTTTAGGATTATCTAGACCAGTTTGCAAGTGGTGCATAATTCGACCACCATCAGCCATTCCGCTACCAGCTAAGATTATTTGTCCTTTTTGTTTTGTTAATCCATAAGATTGTTTTGCTTTTTTAACAAAACGTAGACTATCAAATGTGAATAAGGCTTCATCTTTACCTGTTAGTGCTGTTAGATATATATATGATACTTTTTGTGCAAGTGGACTGTCTAGCCAAACTGGTTGATCTTTATCTAATTTTCCTTCTTCTTGAGCCGTTTTTAGATCGTGAAGAACTTCTTGTGTACGTTGTACTGAAAATGTAGGAATAAATACATTTCCACCTTTTTCGATTGTCTCATTTATAACTTTAATCATGTCTTCTACATTATCGTTTCTATTTGGGTGAACTTCTGAGCCGTATAAAGATTCAATAAGAACATAATCTGGATCTGATTTATATTCTGTATCAAAAGTTTCGATTAAAGGACTTTGTAGTCTTCCAATATCTCCTGAGAACATAATTTTCTTCCATCCATCCCCATCTTTAATTGTTACTTCTATACTTGCAGCACCTAGAATGTGACCTGCTCTTATAAATTTAACTTTAATACCAGGAAGCGGTTCAAATTCATCTTCAAAGTGAACACTTTCAAATAAATGTGTTGTCTCTTCCGCATCGTATGTATTGTAAACTAGAGCAACTTGATTAGTGTATTTTCCATACGGTTCACCAAGCTTAAAGTTATTTTCTTGGATTTTTGCTGAATCCATTAATAGCAGATTTGAAATTTGAATTGTGTGGTTAGTTGCATAAATTCTTCCTCTAAATCCACCTTTATATAATTTTGGAAGCATTCCACTATGATCAATATGAGCATGTGTTAAAAGTGCAAAGTCTGCTTCAGCGGGGTTATACGCATAAGGCTCTAAGTTTCTTCCTTCTACATCTGGCCCTTGGAACATACCACAGTCAACAACAAAGTTTCCATTGTCTGTTTTAATAAAATAGTTTGATCCGGTTACAGTCTTTGCTGCACCATGAAATCCTATCTGAATCATTCAGAATATATAAAAATTATTGTATTTGGGGGAATTTAGTAAACGATTTACCAAAATCCCATTTATTTTGTATCAATTTATTCCTGATTTATCCAAAACCAAGCATAAAGTGACACAAAACTGTACTAATTTTAGCACAAACAACCGGCGATCTGCGAGGAGTGAATGAAATGAACGACGTGGCAGTCCCGTTTAGTCATCCTATAGGCTTAACTGACAATCTAACGAGATTGCTTCGCTACGCTCGCAAAACGCCGGACATCTGTATTATAATTACACTATGCTAAACAGTAAATACAAGATTAACAAAAAAGAGATCCCTGACATTGTTAAAAAGGGGAAAAGAGTATCTAACGACTATTTTGATATAAAATTGTGGTATGAAGATGGTCTAGATAACCCTAAATTAGCAGTTATAGTGTCAAAAAAAACAGCAAGAAGTGCTGTTGTTAGGAATAGAATTAGGAGAAAGATAAAAGCTGCGTTTATTGAATTAGTTAAGAACTCATCTGATAAATCTTTTGTAGGTAGACGCGATTTATCGCGTCTCGATTTTAGCGATAGTTTAAAATTAGCAAAATATGTGGTTATTGTTAGGAATGAAGAGGTAAAGGATTTGAGGAATGAGGAGATTAAAGAGTTACTAGCCCGGCGATCTGCGAGGAACGAATGAAATTCGTGACGTGGCAGTCCCGTTTAGTTTTCCTATAGGCTCAACTGGCAATCCTACGAGATTACCTCGCTACGCTCGCAAAACGCCAATAAAAAATCACCTTGAAGGTGAATGTTGTATAGTGAAAATTTTAGAGAGGTCTACAACTGAAATACGCACAATACGTCAATAATCTTAAAAAATAGCTTTTGAGGGCATATTTAGTTCAAGAAAAATACTTGACGTACAAACAAAAAAAATTCTTTTGTTTTTCAGAAGAGACCAATAAAAACACCTCCTTTCTTCTAGTAAATACTAGATGAAATTAGTTTTCGTCGAAGATAATGAAGCTATCTCTTTTTACTCCAGTAGAGTCACGTATAATGACAATACCGTTGCTACTTTGTTGAATATCAATCCAACCAGTTAAGCCTTCACTATAAATAGGCAGGTTAACATAGTTGTCTTGCTCATCCAAATAGATATCACCTTCGTAATACCAGTATTTGAGGCAGACGTCGCCACCGATTGCGCCAAAGCACAGCCACTGAGAGTTTGCATCAAAATCTAGCATGTCTTCCCAAAAGAAATTGCCAACGAGAACATTTCCATCAAAGAAGGAAAGCTGCTCACCATTGATTAAGTCGACGCGCAGTGTTTCAGTCACCTGAATGGTCTTGTCTTGGGCAATGCCAACTGTTTGTTCGTGCAAAAATGCAAGATCAAACCACTCTATTACACCATTATTATTGATGTAACCCATATTATCTGCAACACCCATTGTCCCAACGGACGTATTGGGTTTTACCATGAAAATGGCGAATGTCTCAAGCCAAATACCTTGTAGATTACCGAGGTAATCATGACATAGGCCCCACTTATCTCCCATAACGAAAGAACGGCAGGTGGCTGGTACATTGTTGCTGTTGTCAAGATGATTTTCATCTGGCAATACCCAATCATAACGAATTGTACGATCTCCTTCAAGAAGGACAATATACTGCTCATGTATTGACACTCCATGTACACCAGTCAATTCAACCATCGTTGGCCATATTTGTACCTCGGATGCATTATCGTATGCTGCGATCCAGGTATGAAAAACGTTATTAGTTGTTACAATTGCAACGGCATAATACCTTTGCTGTAACGAACCAACCCATGTGTAATCAATTCCATGTATGTCTGATACAGCAGCATCCTCTAAGACGACATCAAAAGATGTGTCAAAGAGATTGAAACTGACCTTCGCTTTCCGATTAGAACACTCCGGTGCCGGTGTACGCAGTGTGATTCTCTGATCTACTGACCATGAACTATTTACATAGCAATTGTCGGACAGGGTGTCGCCAAGTACAATACTGAACTTATTGTTCTGCCAGATTGTTGAAGTCATACTTTCAACGCGAGCCGATGGGTTAATAACAAAAAAAGTTACATCATCCTCAGGTGCTTCGTTCTCCTGTGCCGCCAAATTTGTTGCAAAGGTAAAGATAAAGATTGCTGCAAGTGCTACAAGCAAAAGTTTGAAAGTGTTCATTGAAAATCTCCTGAATAAAGTAAGGTTAAAGTTCGCCAAAAAATTTTGACTTGAAATCCGATTGGATATTCCGTTCTACCTACTTTATAGGCAAAATGGAAGATCCAAAAGGATCCTAAAACCTTTATCTATCTTAAAAATTTCTTGTTTGCGTATTTCAGTTGTTAAAGAACTTTTATATGGGTAAATACCCTTATAAATCGTAAATAATTGAATAAATTCAATATATTTACTATATACCAGTATATATACTTTTAATACATATGTCAACACTTTTTGGTGACATAAATAATGTATTATACCTACTATATAAGACTGTTTTTAGCCAATTTAGGGACAATTTTCTCGAATATATTCCTTCCTTGAGGAAGGTGGACCAGCCTTTGGCTGGGACGGAAGGTGTTATTGTTACACCCCTCCCACTACTACGCTAAAGCTACGTAGTGTACTCCCCTCTAGGGGAGAATAATTTGGGATTATCTAACGTAAGTTTTATAAGCAAGATCTCCACCTAAAAGTGTACGTATATCTCTAATGTCATGCTTAGTCATTGCAAGTCTATCCAGCCCAAAACCAAAAGCAAAGCCTTGCCATTTGTTTGTGTCTATTCCTGCCATTCTCATCATGTTTGGATGAATAATTCCACTTCCAGCCATTTCTAGCCAACCTCTCTTTTTGCAAACAACACAACCCTCTCCCTTGCAGAAAGGACACTGCATGTCTACTCCAGCACCTGGTTCAACTTCTGGATAGTATTTTGTTCTAAATCTAATTTTTACATCATCACCATAAAATTCTTTAAACATATGTGTAACTGTTGCAAAAAGTTCAGATAAACTTACTTTTTCTTGAACACAAGTTAGTTGATATTGATGAAATAAAAAGTGATTACTTTTATTTACTTTTTCGTTTCTATAAACTCTACCGGGTACCACAATCTTAAATGGTGGTTCTAAATCTTGCAATGCATGTGCTTCAACTGAAGAAGTTTGAGTTCTAAGCAGTATATTTGGTTCATCAACAAAGATTGAGTCTTGTAAATCTCTTGCTGGGTGATGTAGAGGTAAATTACATCTTTGAAATAGGTATTCATCTGTTTCAAGTTCAGGGCCATCGTAAACACTATAACCCATTCTTTTGAAAATATTGTTAATTTCGTTGATTGTTTCTGTTAGTGGATGTAAGTGTCCAACTTTTTGTTTTTTGCTACTCAACTTTACTAAAGATTTATTTAAATACTCGCTATTTGCTCCACTTTGAAGCGCATTTTTAGCAGAATTGATTAAATCATCTAGCTCAGTTCTTAATTTATTAACAGATTGACCATAATTTTTCTTTTCTTCGTTAGAAATTTCTTTGATTTTATCCATTAAATCTCTAACTTTACCTTTTTTACCTAAATATTCACGCCAAAGATTAGTTAGTTCTTCTTCTGTTTTGCTATTTTGTATTTTTTCTTTTACTTCGTTTATTATATTTTCCATATATTAAATGATACGACGATCTGCGAGCGAATCAAATGAGCGTGGCAGTCCCCTAAAGTTGTCCGGACAGTTCTAGGGGACCACCACGTTCGTTCCGATAAATCGGAACTCTCTCGTGGATCGCCGGACGGCTTAATCATGCTAGAATAATCTTAACATAAAATATAAGGCTTTGGGCAATGCGGTATGTGGTATGTTCATAACCTCACACCTCATTGCTCATAGCAAATAACTTATGACAACATTCGAACAACAATATAAAAATCTAAATTCAGAACAAAAGAAAGCTGTAGATACAATCTACGGCCCTGTGATGGTTTTGGCTGGTCCTGGAACTGGTAAAACACAAATACTTGCACTTCGAATTGCAAATATTCTAAATAAAACAGACTCACTACCAGAAAACATTCTTTGCTTAACGTTTACTGAATCAGGAGCTAGTGCTATGCGGGAGCGTTTAAAAAGCTTTATTGGTGCAG
>JAGQLF010000034.1 GCA_020429545.1 Candidatus Dojkabacteria bacterium | reverse complement strand
GAGGAGTAATTACTAAACCAATATCTATAACATTAATTCCATTTTGAGTTAGACCTTTTATAAAGCTTGTTTGATATGACTCACTTGATTCACGACCATCTCTTCCAACAATACACTCATTAATATTCTTTTGTTTTAAATATATTGAGAATGCAATCCCTAGTTTAAATAAAACTTCATTATTTAATTCACTATTTACTAAGCCTCTTACGTCATATCCTTTGAAGAAATTTAAATTATCCATAGAACCATAGTAGCATAATTCCTCCCTAGAGGGAGGTGGTATGAATATCGCTTACGATATTTCACACCGGAGGATGTAATAGTAACACCTCCCGTCATAAAGTAACGCTTCGCTATACTTTATGACACCCTCCTCAAGGAGGGAATATTACTGCTTGTAGCTTATGAGCTGAAGCTTTATACTATATTTATGAACTTTAGATTACCAGTCAGACAATCTGTGGAAAATCGAATATTTTTTTATTTAATGTTCGCAGGAATTTTATTAATTGCATATGTTTTAATAAAACCACTATTGTCATTAATAGTTCTTGCTATTTTAGTTGCGGGATTGTTTTATCCAATCTATAAGAAGATTTATAAATTTAGTAGAGAGAAGAACTTTTTAGCTGTACCTTTAACCATGCTATCTATATTCCTATCTTTTATTATTCCAATTATTGCAATAACCGTTATTACAATAAACCAACTTAATGTATTCATTGGAGATGTTGCAGAATTTGCTGGTAACTCTGAAGAAATTTCTAAAATAATAAATTCAGATGGTGAAGATTCAGGACTGAATACAGATAAGTTTACTCACGAACTAGAAAAATCTATTGATGATATAAATTATCAGCTAGAAAAACTTCCCTTTGTAAATGAAGCCAATTTGCTAACTATTGAAGATGTTCAACAAATTATTGGTGATCTTGCAAAGGAAGTAGCAAACTGGGCCGGGTCAACTGCTGTAAACATAGTTCAAACAACTCCAACATTCATTACAAATTTTATAGTATTTATTATCATTCTTTCGACTCTTATTCCTTCTCAAAAAAGACTTAAGGATTATATTCTAAAATTGAGTCCAATGAACGATAAGATAGACAAGCTTTATTTAACAAGAATTAATGCAATGGCAAACGCCATGATTAAGGGAACATTTGTTATTGCTGTAACTCAAGGATTAATTTCTGGACTACTACTTTGGATTGCTGGTGTTCCATACATCTTCTTTTGGACAATACTTTGTATTTTCTTATCTGTAATTCCAAATGGTGGGGCGGTTGTTAACTGGCCAATTGTTATTATTTTATTTTTAACTGGAAATGTAGTTGGAGCCTTAGTTGTGCTTTTAGGCAACCTACTAGTAGTTGCATCAGTTGATCAAATTCTAAGACCAATACTTGTACCAAAAGAGGCAAATCTTCCACCTGCGTTAACTCTTCTTGGAATTGTTGGTGGTCTTCATTTGTTTGGGGTATTTGGGGTTGTATATGGTCCGGTTATTATGATTTTTCTCATTACTACTTTTGATATATATATTGAATACTATAAAGAATAATATCCTCCCCTAAGTTCTGCCGTAGGCAGGGTAGGGGAGCACACTAGCCTGGGGAAGGAATTCTTAAAAATTTCACAAAATATTCATACACTTATTCTATACTTTCATTAATAAGTTTTATACTTTTAAATATGAAAAAGAAAATCACATACCTAACAATTTTATCTATTCTTTCTCTTTTGCTTGTCTTTTCAGGTTTTTTAAATATTCAACTTTTAGTAGCGAATAAATGTAACTTAGATTCAACAATCTTTTCTGGTCTTGTTGACTCGTCTTCTTGCTCAACCCAAAATTCTAAAGCTGAAACAATAAGAGCTATTCCTACTTCTTTTGAAGATGGAACTAATGTTGCTGAAATATTTTTAGAATCTAATAAATCAGTTGTTGGTATTGGAACATTAGATCAAAATGAAGACACAACTGGAATTATTGGTACTGGTTTTGTTGTAACAAATGACGGTTATATTGCAACTAACCAACATGTTGTATCGAATGAAGATGCTTCATACTATGTAAAATTTCCTGATGATGATACTGCATATACAGTTCAAGAAATATATAGAGATAGAATTAATGATATAGCAATTATAAAAATTGATAAAAATGATTTATCTCCGCTACCACTTGGAGATTCATCGGCTGTCACTCCTGGAGAGTCAGTTGTAGCTATTGGTAATCCTCTAGGAGAGTTATATAGTACAGTAACCTCTGGAATTGTGAGTGCTGTTAATAGAACTGTAGAAATTGATAATTCATCATTTTTAAGAACTGATGTAAGTAGATTTGAAGACACAATTCAAACAGATGCTGCAATCAATCCCGGAAACTCTGGCGGACCCTTAATAAATAGTATGGGTGAAGTAATTGGAATTAATTTTGCAACAATTAGAAATACTAATAATCTATCTTTTGCAATTCCAATTGAATATCTAAGAAGTAGACTCGATGAACTAAAGGAGTACGGCGATTTTAAAATAGCTTATGTAGGAATTGGATATTCAGTAAACTCATATAGACTTGGTGACCAGGTAGTGATTGGTGCCAGAGTTTTATCTGTTGACTTAAAAGGATCTGCCGTAGAAGTTCTTCAAGAAAATGACATAATAACTAAATTTGCTGGTGTAAGTTTAAGTGAAGACAGTCTATTTAGATTGATTCAAACACAAAAAATTGGTGATACAGTTGGAATTGAATTCTATAGAGATGGAGAATTAATGACTGATAATATAACAATTATTCAGAAGTAAAACCCATTTGGACCGAGAAATTAGGACACCTCCCCCTTTAATCAAAGGGGAGGTTGTGAAGAGGTTTATGCTATTTTCTTTCCAGGTTCGTTTCTTGAGGCACTTCTTTCAACTTCGTGTGCTTGAATCATTGCATTTCTTAATTGAGTTTCAATATCTTGCATTCCACCTGGTGAGTGTGGAATTAATATAGTATTTGAATACTGCCCAACATCTTTTAATGTATCAAAATATTGTGTCATTAAAACAAGATTCATCACATCATGAGCTGTTGTTCCTTGAACTCCTTCTTGAAAATCTTCAACAGACTCTCTTAACCCTTGAACAATTGCCAATCTTTGATCTGCAATTCCTTTTCCTTGAAGTGCTTTAGATTCTGCGTCAGCTTCAGCTTCTTTAACCTTCATAATTTTATTAGCTTCGGCTTTTTCTCTGGCTGCAACCTTCATTCTCTCAGCTGCATTAATTTCGTTCATTGCTACTTTAACTTTTGCATCTGGATCAATATCTGTAACTAGTGAATTTAAAATTTGAAAACCAAACTGAGTCATAGTTTCGTTTAGCTCTTCTTTAATTGCATTTGCAATCTCTTCTTTTTCTTCGAACAATCTATCAATATTAATTCTAGGCACCCTTGCCCTAATTACATCAAATACATATGAGTTGATTTGAAGTGCAGGATCATCAAGTTTATAGAATGCATCATAAACATTTTCTGGATTTACAAAATATTGAACAGAAACCGTTATATGCACAAAAACATTATCTTGAGTTTTTGTTTCAGCTTTTACATCAAGCTGTTGAACTCTTAAAGATAACCTGCCTGCAATTCGTTCAACAAATGGAATTTTAAAATTAAGACCTGGCCTTGCAACTCTTGAAAATCTACCAAATGTTTCAATTACTGCAACTTTCTGCTGCTCAACAATAAAAAATGTTGAGAAAAATGTGATTAAACCTAGTATACAAAGAAAAACTAGGAAGTATGCAAATCCATCCATATAACTCAAAATAAGAAGTAAATTTAAATATTGTACCACAAAACCATGGATAATGCAGTATGGCAACGCAATTGAGGTTATCCAAGATTTTCCTTCCTCTGTATTATCTGTATTTGTTCTTCTGAAGGCATAAATGAAAAAATAAATCCATCTGGATTAAAATCAGAAATCAATTCAAGAGCAAGCGTTGACCTAGTGGTAAATTTAACATATGTTTTTAATTCTAAGGATTTTGCATCATTTATAATTTTTTTGATCAACTTTGAAAGAGTTTTATGGTCCATCTCTCGTGGTTTTGATCTATAAACAGAAATTCTGAGTAGGACATCATAATTAATAATGAGACCGTCTATCAAATCCTTTCCTATTTCGTCAATCTCATATGCAAATGACGGTACAGATACTTCTGCAAAAAATTGCCTTGTTCCTGATCTAGTTAATCCACCAGAATTTAATATTTTTTTCAAGTCCTTTAAATTCTCAACATTCCGAACATAAGGCAAACATACGTGTATTGGAGGAGTGGTGTAGTGATCTTCAAGCATTTGCAAAATAAGAACTTCACTTACAAGAGCCTCTGGATACTGAATAAACCTTTCATCTCCATAATACTGTTTAAATTTATCCGGAACTGAAATGTGAGTTAGCTCTGATGCTAATGGATTTGAAAATTGGTATATAAAATCTTTTTTACCACCATTTGTTGCTGCAACTGATACAGATTGTACCATTGCGTCTAACCAAGTTTTGAGTTTCCCCTTATTTTCAAAAATCATTTCTGGAAGTACTTTCTTACCAAAAATCAGCTCTGTGGAGTCAAAGTAGGTACCATTAAATAAAGACATTGCATGTATGTTATTAGCATCTATAGTTGAAATATCTAGTAATGTATTGGCTACGAGGCTGTATTTATTAGCCCAATTAGGCCAGCTAATGTCTTTTTGTTTATTTGAATCAATCTCAATTAATTCATTTAATTTGTTTTCTATCTGTGGATCTTCACTTTTACTAACATTTTCAATTTCATCTTCTATACTCTTAATAGAATGTTCCTTATCAACCTGTATTAATTCTGATTTATCAGTACCAAAACTCTTTAATAGTTCTCTGTGCTGAGCTTCTTCAAATTTATTAGCTACCGGTATCATCTCAACATCTGTCACAAATAGATCGCCAGCTTCAATTCCCCATTCTATTTCTAGAGGTGCACTATAACCATCCTCAAGATTTGAAAGTAAATCAACTAGTTCCAAAATATACTTATCTTCCAACTTTTGTCTTCTTTTCCATTCTTTGGATATTTCAACTTTAGTTTTCCTTTCAGAATATCCATTCTGTGTTCCGTTTCTTAGAAGCATAAATTCTTGTGGCATAATAGTTTTCTCTACTATTTTTTTATTGTGTAAATCTATCTTATAAGAGTCCGCAGACTGCTCAAGATCTATAGTCCTATCTAAAATACCAAAGTTTGAAGTAACCTCAATCATATCTGGCTCTCTTGTGATTGGTGGAATCGAATACGCCTTTCCGCTTATTTCAAATTTCTTCATTTGTCTAGCTAAGATTGCTATCGTTATTGGTCCTCTATAGTACTTGTTAGTACGAAACTCTATCGATTCTGTTAAAAATAAACTTGACCAGATCAACCTTATTTTACTTATAAAATCTTCAAAATCATTAATGTCATAGTAAGCTAAATCTTTAACTTCAACAGGCAAAAATTTTTCATCAATTACATGTGATGCTTCAAGCTGAATATAAGATTTATTTCCGCTCCCAACTAATGTTTGAAATATTGTTTGTAGACTATTTTTTATTCCTTTTGGAATTTCATTAGTCATAATAATATTTACAATCTGTTCTGATGCATCTTTAGCAGTTTGCCTAACAAAAGGTTGCACATTAGATAGTAGATTTAAGATTTGCTCAGTTGCATTTGTTGTTACTAAATAATCATCAAAAGCTAATGTAGTTAATGCAATAGCTTCTGGTACTTTAATTTCCTGATTATAGAGTCTAGAGAAATTAAAAGCTTCGCTTCCTATTAGTGGAATATCTGAAGATTTTACTGTTACTAAATCATCTATATATGTATTTACTTTTATTCTATTCATTAGCTGGATAATTCTTAATCATTATGATTTGTAAGGGTTGGCATGTCAACAAAAAAAGCTGTTTGCAATTAGCGATTAGCATTTAAATAAAAAAACTTATGTAAGAAAAATGACTGACACGTGGGGTTTGGGGTGATAGAGAACCGATTAACTTGACGATAAATTTTAAGCAT
Source organism: Candidatus Dojkabacteria bacterium (assembly GCA_020429545.1). Taxonomy (GTDB): domain Bacteria; phylum Patescibacteriota; class Dojkabacteria; order J137; family J137; genus JAGQLF01. The sequence continues at coordinate 2,029 of JAGQLF010000034.1, read as the reverse complement.
GAGAAGGGCATTCTATCACCCCAAGGCTTTTGGCAGTACTTTTGTGCCTACAAAAGTACGAGATAAATTTTGTTAACCCTGCAAGAAATAGGATGTAAAACTATATTTCGAATTTCTAATCCAACTTTGGTAATATGGTTTATACATTTAAACTAATCTATATGAACGATAGCAAACTAGGAAAAATTACAGATGCGATAAAATCAGAGGCTAAAAGAAATATAAATAAGCATTGGATTCAAAAAGTTAAAGGTCTAGAAGAAAGTCTATTAAAAATTACATGGATCTTTTTTATAATTGGTTTCTTTATATTCTTTAATATTAGTTTTATAGTCTTGTTTATTACAAAATTATTAACTAATAGTGAAGAACCAATCACTTATTATGCTTTGTTTGTTGGTTTTGGTATATCTCTTCTGGTTGGTTGTCTTGTAGGTTTTATTTGGAAGTCTAGAGAATACATAAAAATGAAAGCAAAATTTGAATCTATTTTTAGAGTGGAGGAGTTTGAATAAATATACCGAGAACAGGAATCGAACCTGCAAGCCCTTGCGAGCACTGGTTCCTAAGACCAGCGTGTCTACCAGTTCCACCACCTCGGCACGTGATTGATCGTTGTAATTATACTTTGAAAATCAAAAATATTAAACCCTCTGTAGAAAATTACAAGTTCACTTTAATAAGAGGTATTTTTAGATATAATGTTCTATGAGCCAGAGACTCACCATAGACATTCACAAAAATATAAATGACTTACTGTTCGACTATCCAGAAATTGCGCCAGTTTTAACTTACGAATATGGCTTATATTGTGTAAACTGTGTTATTGCCGATTTTGATACATTAGCAGAAGGAGCAAAGATTCATGGAATTGAAGGAAGATTTTTTGAAGAAATGATTAAGCACCTAGAAAGTGTTATTAATAATGAGGTAGAATGATTTGTAAATAATAAAAATTATGAAACGAACATCTTTTAAAAGTTTTTCATCAAAATCTAACAAGCTTGAAAGTTTAAACTTGCAAGGATGTTCATGGATTGTTGGTGGATTTGTTGTATTTGTTTTACTATTAATTTTTTCGAGTGCACTTCAGAATTTAATTATCAATTTTGTAGCAGTATTAGTTAATACATTGATACTCTCTAACTTATTCTTATTCAATATTGTAGTTATCTTGGTGCTTTTGGCACTAATATTCTTAGTATTGTATATATACTCTAAGCTCTAAAATCCTAATAAAATAACTAACTTAACAATAACTTAAGCTCGTTAATATCATTAGTCCAATTCTTCTTATCAGTATCAAACCATTCTAAATTATTAAATTGAAGTTTATATTTTGATTCAGGATCTACAACTGATCCTAAATAGATATATTGTAATCCTTCATTCTTTGCATATTGAATTGCTCTAATCATCATTCCCATTCCAAGGTTAGAAATACCTAAATCTAAGTTATAGAAAGGATATGCATAGTGCATAATTTCTGTGTTCTTATAAATCAAGCAATATCCTATATTTTTATTATCGTACTTATAGGCTATGGTATGTGTCATATTTTCTTCTTCTACACTGTTGAACATATCTTTTATCTTTGAAGCCGACATAACACCTTCGCCAAATTTTCTTTCATAGTATTCTTTACCTAGCTTATGAATCTCCCAAGTATAATCAGTATAAGGCAGTCCTATAACTTCAAAATTTAACTTTTCGGTTTTTCTCAATATTCTTCTATTCTCTGAAGTAAATTCAAAACTGCTTAAATTTATCCGCAGTGATCTTGTTTGATTCATTTCACCTTTTCCAAGTCTTGTGAGCACATAACCTTCACTGTATGCGCTGGTTATCTCAGCATCATTAAAATCAACTGTTTTTGTATCTGTTACAAAGTAGCTCATATAAAGAATCATATCATTCTTTGGTCTTAGAATGAATAACAACAACTCCGTCACGACAACTCCCTCTTTAATCAAAGGGTAGAGCTGGAGTTGGGTTACACTACAAGGCATGAAACAAAAAATTGAGATTT
>JAGQLF010000033.1 GCA_020429545.1 Candidatus Dojkabacteria bacterium | reverse complement strand
AAAGTGCTTGGACATGCATACTTCAATGAGTTAACTACTATTTCTGGTAGGATGATTAATTTTTCTGAGGAAGATCCACTAGTGTCAATTGAAAAAAATATTCTAAATGCTATCTCACTCAGAAAAAAATTATTCGACGCAAAAATAACAAATGCATATAGATTAATTAACGGAGAAGGAGATTTAATTCCTGGCTTATTAATAGATAGATATAACGATAAGTTAGTTATTCAAATAAGCACATTAGGGATAGAACAAATGAAAGATATGATTATTGACATTTTAATTGAAAATTTAGGCGAAGAAATTGATTTGATTTTTGAAAAATCTGTAATGAGCTCAAGAAATCATGAAGGTCTAGATAAAATTGAAAAAGTACTTTGGACTAAGCATAAGGGTGCCGGGGTACAGACAGAAATTTTAGAAAATGAAGTTAAGTTTATAGTTGATGTAAAAAATGGTCATAAAACAGGATTTTATCTTGATCAAAGAAATATGCGTGCATACATTACAAGTTTAATCAGAGGTAAGAAATTACTTAATTGTTTTAGTTATACTGGAGGTTTTTCTGTATATGCTGCACTAAATGGAGCTAAAGAAGTGACCTCTGTAGATATTTCTGAAGAAGTAATTAATGGAGCTGTAAAAAACTTTGAAGCTAATGGAATTGATGCTAAACAACATAGTTTTGTAGCTCAAGACGTTTTTGAATTTCTAGAAGATCAAAAAGAATTAGATTACGACATAGTTATTTTAGATCCACCTGCATTTGCTAAGAAAAAATCTGACTATGGAGCAGCATGTAGTGGTTATAGAAGATTAAACACAGAAACATTAAAAAGAATGAAATCTGGAAGTATTCTGCTTACTTGCTCATGTTCTTATCATGTTGATACTGAATCGTTTCTAAAGCAAGTTAAGAAAGCTGCAGCAGATGCAAATAAAACATTAAAACTAATTCAAAATCACAGACAAGCCGAAGATCATATCTTAAATCCTTTCCACCCTGAATTAGATTATCTAAAAGGATTTGTATTTTGGGTAGAGTAGTTAAGATCACGTGACTTCAATTACGAATCATACATTGGGGGCAAATCCCGCCCCACATACTTAAATCAGTAATCTATTTCTTCCATCTTTTGAGTGTTGGAATTTGCATTAAAGCTACCCATCTCAACGGTTTAATCCAGCCTTTTTCTTTTAAGGCTTCATCACAAATTTGTTTCATTTCTTGCACACTCATATCTGGACTGATAAAAGCACCATCCTTATAGCAAAGATTACAATACATATTACTTAAAGATCCATCTGCCTCAGAACCTTGATTTTCTTTTAAAGGCATTCCACAAGATTGACACTGTTTTTCCATTTTAGGAAATTAATGATTATTTTTAAGTTTAACAAAAGTAAATCTATTTTTTCCTAGATTCTTCGTACATTTTTATATAATCATCAACTGAAGTTTTTGCAATTGATTTTCCAATAAGATCTAATGGAAGATCTTGAAGTTTAGTAAACCGTACACAAGATTTACCCTTATTCATTTTCTTTCCAGATTTTTTGTATTCATTCTCAAACCATTCTTTTTCTTTGGGATCTGAATAGATATTTGATAAATACACTGCCATATAGTTTTTTTGAGAAGCCAGAGCTGCATACATTAGAGGTTGTTTATTATACGTTATAGGATAAGTTTCTAACGGAATTTGGTAAGTAATCATACCCCAATTCATTTTTTCTTCGTATCCCTTTGGAAGATTCTTTAGAATTACCTTCCTAACTTCTTTAATTGCTTCACGTCTTTCTTTTGGGAGAGAATCTATATATTCCTCTGGAGCCTTAGCATCACTTTTCATAAATTTCTTGTATAATTTCTTATAATTCTTATCATAACTATATGAATGTTATCACGAAATTAGAAACATTTTTTAGAGACAATTTAGATGTGCTTATTGCTTACTCATTAGCATTTATATTCATTTTTTTTGGAGGACTTAAAGTTCTAGATATGAGCCCTGTTAGAGAAGTTGTTGAAGCATCAGTTCCACTATTTAAAAATGATATTCTTTTCTTAGGACTGGGATTATTTGAAGTAATAGTAGGATTGGGTCTTGTACTGGCTAAAACAAGAAAGATAGCTTCTTATCTAATAATTCTTCACTTAATTGGTACATTTGTAACAGCGGTAATTAATCCTGATTTAACCTTTAGTACTGAAACAGTTGTTACTATTCATGGTGAATTTGTTGCAAAGAATTTAGTATTAATGGCTGCAGCAATTTATTTAGCAACAAATAAGAAGTCAGAATAATTTTTTTCTGGCATTGTCATGCTAATTTTGAATATAATATGGAATAAATATTAGCTCACTTATATGAATAATCTTAAGACTAGACACATAATAGTCTTACTAACTGCCCTTTTTCAGTTAATAAGCTCACCTATTTCAATGAACTTTACTAATTTTGATGCAGGTTATTATCTAGAAGAAAATCCAATTTACTTTTTACCTGCAAGATTTACGTTTGGTGTTTGGGGTTTAATTATTACAGGCATGATTTTATATTCAATATATCAAATTTTACCTGCACAACGAACAAGGAAAATTCATGAAGTAGTTGGCTGGCCAATTGCAGTCATTAATTTGCTATTTACTCTATGGTTAGTTGCTGCAAGCCTAGAGACAGTAAACGAGTCTTTAATAAAACCTAGTTTTGTACTAACCATTCTTGTGATTTTGCTAATGCTTGCCACGTTGATTTATCTATTTATTAATTCTCAGATTAAAAATCAAAACCTATTTAATAGCCCTATTGATGACCTGATTATTAGTTTTCCAGTTATGAACTATCTTGCATGGATCTGTATTGCAACAATTGCAAATATATCTGATTCACTACACGGCTTTGGATTTACTGGTGGAGACGTAGGAGAATACTGGACACTACTTGTGCTAGCTGTAGCTGCAATTGTAGTTACTATCATTATGCTATTGGGTCGAAGATTAGCAGGACTTGCAGGTTATACACTAGTTATTGTGTGGGCATCATATGGTTTATACTACAGAAATTCTGAACTATCTGATTATGTAGCTTATGCTTCACTAGGATTATTAGTTTATACTCTTATACTTTTTATTTATAAAGTGTGGGTTAGTTATAAATAAACGAACCTTAATGCAGTATGGCAATGCTCACATAACGTTTTCACATTTAGAAAAGGTTATAAAACAATTTTGTTGCCTAATACGGTGATCCCTTATTCAAAATCCCTTTGGGATTTCAAAAGTCTAATACGGATAGGAAGATATGTAAGCGCATTCCGCTTCGCGGAATTTACTCAGTGCTTTGCACCGAATAGCCTTCAACTATCTACTTTCTTCATACGGAGAGGAAGAGATTCGAACTCTCGCTACGGAATAAACCGTACTACGGGTTTAGCAAACCCGCCCCTTCAGCCACTTGGGTACCTCTCCTTTAATTGTAAATAGATATACCTAAAGTTTATGCTCAGGGCAATCCCCTTCCCCGACTTCATCGGGGCTAAGATCTTGCAATCATCGCTTCGCTCTGATGCAATTTCTTGAGCAGCCACTTGCTTGCCTGGCGTAGCTTCAGCGTAGCCAGGGGTACCACTCCTTTTCAATTGTCCAGTAATTATACTATAGTCCCATCACTTTGACGAAAATATTATGATACAATCGAACATAGCTATTAAACTCATCATTTGAAATATACTAAAGAGGTAATTATTAACAAAGATATACAAACAGTTTTTGACCAACTAACCAATCCTGAATTTATGGTCGAATGGCAAGAAAGTTTAGATAGTTATGAAAAAAATAGCGAAGGGAAGTGGGTATATAATGATTCTCATAGTGGTAAACCAATGAAAATTATTGAAGATATTATTGAAAAGAAATCTCCAAATATTTTTAAAGTTAAATATACTACGAACGGAGTTATAAATCTCATGGATAATGAATTATTCGAAATAGATGACAACACTACAAGATGGGCCTCATACAATGAATTCCAATTCACAAACCTTATGATGAAAATTATTGGTTTTCTATTTAGAAATAGCTTTAAAAATCAAACGAAGAAAGATATGAATGCTTTCAAGTCAGCAATTGAATCTAAAATTAATGGATAATATTTCAAACATAAAAAAAGAAAATAAGCTAAATGCTTTTAATGAATATCTTAGAGAAATTGTTTATGGGGGAAATGATGGCATTGTAACAACTTTTGCTGTAGTTGCTGGTTTTAGTGGTGCTAGCATGTCTAATAATGATACACTTTCACTCACTTTTTTAACTGTTTTACTGTTTGGCTTTGCCAATCTATTTGCAGATGCACTTTCTATGGCGCTTGGTAATTATTTAGCAATTAGAGCAGAGCGAGATGTTTACAAAAAGGTAAAAAGAAAGGAAAAGATTCAGATTGAAATGGCAACAAAAAACGAAGAGGCAGAGACAATTACAATTTTAAAAGATAAAGGTTTTAGTGACGAAGATGCAAATACTCTAACTAGCATTTATAAAAAAAATCCCTACTACTGGCTAAATTGGATGATGAATAATGAATTTGAGATGACCGATACAAGTAATGTTAATCCAATTTACACAGCTTTTGCAACTTTTGTTTCTTTTATTGTCTTTGGTGCAATTCCATTAATTCCTTTTATTCTTTTAGAAGATAATACGGATATTGCTTTTTCATATTCAATAATAGGCGTAATTATTGCCCTTATAATGCTTGGACTTTTAAAATGGAAAGTTGTAGGTATGGGCTTAGTAAGATCTGTTTCTGAAATTTTAATAATAGGAGGCATTGCAGCCTCAGTGGCATATTTAGTTGGATTAACATTTCAGGGAGTTTAAGATAGTCTTTTTAAAACTTCTTCTTTTCCTAAAATTTGAAGACTCTCAAACAATGGAGGAGAGAATGGTTCACCTGTTATTGCCACTCTCAAAACCATAAACACATCTCCATGTTTTGCTTCAAATCTGTCTCCAATTGCTCGCATTCCTTCTTCCCATTTTTCATGTGTCCAGTCTTTTGAATCATCATCAAATGATTCAATTAGTTTTTTTATCTCTGCTTTCATATCTTCTAAATTCTTTTGAACATTTTTTAATTGCTTAATATTCCATTCAATCTTGTTAGGAGCGTTATAGAAGAACTCAAGACTTTCTGCTAACTCTTTTAATGTTTGTGAACGTTCTTTTACTAATTCTAATTTTACTTCGATAGAATCATCAGATTCTATATCTGCATTTTTTAAATATCTACTGTTCCATTCTTTTAATCTATCTGCAAGATCTTTTGTATCAAAATTCTTTATGTATTCTTTGTTAAACCATAAAAGTTTTTCTCTATTAAACTTAGGGTTACTTTTATTTAAGTCTTTTGTTTCAAATAAATCTACAAATTCTTCGATGCTAAATATTTCCCTTTCTTTTTCACCATGAACTCTCTCAATTGAAGGTGACCAACCAAGTAGAATAATAAAATTAATTATTGCTTCTTTTAAATATCCTTCTTCAAAAAATTCTGATAAAGCTACACTTCCATTTCTTTTAGAAAGCTTCCCTTGACCATTTGGATTCAAAATATTTGGAACATGTCCAATTTGTGGCATTTCCCATCCAAAAAATTCATATGTAAGTTTCATTATTGGTGAAGTTGCAATCCATTCCACACCTCTAAAAATATGTGAAATTTTCATTAGATGATCATCAATCACAACTGCTAGGTGATAAGTTGGATATCCGTCAGACTTAACAAGGATGTAATCGTCTAGGTCATCTGTGCTAAATTTCATTTGTCCCATAATCATATCTTCAACAACAATTTCTCTATGAGCAGGAACTTTAAGTCTAACAACGTATTCTTCTCCAGCTTCAACTCTCTTCTTTGCTTCCTCTTTATCGTATTCTCTATATAAACCGTTATATCTTGGTCTATGTCCTTCATCCATTTGAGATTTTCGCATTTCATCTAGTTCTTCTTTTGTTTCGAATGCATAGTATGCAAAATCTTTTTCTACTAATTCTTGAGCATATTTTTTATAAATATCTAAGCGATCAGATTGTCTATAAGGTCCATAATCTCCACCATCATGAATTGACTCATCAATATCTATGCCCATTAACTTATGACTTTCAAAAATTACGTCTTCTGTACCTTCTACATATCTATTTCTGTCAGTATCTTCAATTCTAACTATATATTGCCCATTATTTTTTTTTGCAAGTGCATAGCTATAAAGAACTTTTTGAAGTCCTGCTATATGAAAATATCCTGTTGGGCTTGGTGCAAATCTTGTTCGTATACTCATTTACTGTACTGATTAATCAACGTAATTATAGCAGAGAAGAGCCTAGCAGTTAATCAAACTAAATGAACTTTAGCTAGTTGTAATTAGGTTATTAAGTTATTTATTGTTATTTTTACTGTTTCTTTTTATAGAGTTTATAAAATTATTTAGTTTAATTCCTTCTATTTCTAAATCATTAGCAACTTTCTTATATAGATCATTAGTAATCAAGTTTCTTTTTTGAAGTGTTGTTAACCAAAATTTAGACTCCCAAAGAGAACCACGAGCATTGTAGTAAAACCTTAGACTATCTAAATAATGAAACCTACCGAATCCTTCAGCAATATTAGCACCAATTGAATCCAGAGATCTTAAGACTTGATTTCCTATATGATACTGCTGGACTTTTGGTAGATTTTCATAAATTTTCCAACCAGCATCGGAAAGTTCTTCTGCAATAGTGTAAACTTCAAGTTCAAAAATACTTGCCATCAATTACTATTAATTACAATAAATTACGCAATAACTAAATATCTGCTAGTATTAATCTTGTGGAGAAATAACTTATTTTTGTGTAGGTTTTTGTTTTTTATGCACCTAAATGTTTAGCAACAGTTTGCAAAAGATCATCTGGTTCTGTATCAATCTTTACTTTGTAGTCTACGGCACCAATATTCATTGCTTCTTCAACTGCAAGATCACCACCCAAATTTGTAAGCATTATTACTTTGGGAGAACCGTATTTTGCTTTATCTTGCATAAGTTCAGTTAAAGTTTGAACACCATCTTTATTTGGCATAACAATATCTAGAAGAATCATATCAAATTTTGTAGCTTCTGCTTTTGCAAGTGCGTCAACACCATCAACAGCTGTTGAAACCTCATAATTTCCTTCTGCAGACAACATATCTAAAAACAAATCTCTTGCATCTGGTTCATCATCTACTACAAGTATTTTATGAACATTACTAGTCTTATTTTGCACTTCTGGTTGTGCTACAACTGGTGTTGGTTGAATTGTTTTTTCTGATTGATCACTCATTTGGTACGTTTATATATATATGAATTATCTTGACTTCTTAATCAATTGTCAAGGAAAAAAGATCTGTTAGTAATTACATACTCTCAAAACACTTTAACCTACTACCCTGATTGATACTTCCATGGCTGTTTATGGGTATTAAAAATTGAGAAAATTAATAAATTGAATTTCTACTAATAACTATAAATAACAACTCTATATTTAAGATTTAGATTTAGAGTTAGATTGAAATTAAGTCTGTAATATATTTCTAACATCTATATTAATCTAATTATTATTCTTTCATCATTAGGGTCGATTCCAAAGCTTTCAATATAAGAGAGAGCAAGACCAACAAAAATTGACTCATTTCCATCTTCTTTCACAGTAATAAGAATATTGTCTCCATCTTGCTCCATAATGTACTGAGATCTTTGTATTGGTAACTGATTAAATAATGTTTCAAAATCATTATCGTATGATTCTCCATCTAAGACTGGATCTGCTTCATTATTAATAAATGTTTCTGGAGGATTTTCTTGAAGCTGTTGTTGTCTTTGCTTTTCTGGTTGTACAACAGTAAGATTATAAACAACTACTAATATAATGATTGCAAATAAAAGCATCATTACAAAGTAAAGAAAGTAATTATTTTTTATAAAGTTTAATAAACGTTGCATACTGGGTTAAATTGTCCAAACCAACTCTCTGTTCCCCAAAGAGCCACTAAAATATATGGATTAATATTATAATCTTTTGCTGTATTCACAACAATTTCTACTTTTTGTC
>JAGQLF010000032.1 GCA_020429545.1 Candidatus Dojkabacteria bacterium | reverse complement strand
AAGGAGGCTTAGGAGCTGGTGGAGGTAGTTCTTTCGCAACACAAGGAACTTTTACATCACAGGTTTTTGATACAACTGTTGATAATCCAAAGTACTATCTAATTGAATGGAATAGTTCTATGCCGGCAAACACTAATCTTAGAGTTCAAGTAAGAACGGGTGATCAACAAGATGTTTCTGATGGCACTTGGGTTGGACCCGACGATACTGGAGCTACTTATTTTACTGTTGGATCAGGTGAAATTGTCCCCGATTCTATTCAAGATGGAAGATACTTTCAGTATAGGGTAATTTTAGATTCTGATGGTTCTGTAACTCCAATACTTGAGGATTTTAACTTGTTGTATTCAAAATAATGAAAAAAGGAATGACACTCATAGAAACATCTCTTTATCTTGCACTTTTTGGGATGGCTTTTTTAATGATTGTTCAATTTGGATTGAGCATGAGAGAGTATCAGAAACTAGCACTGGTCCGAACTGAAATACAAAAGTCATTAGTTATATTAAATCAAGAATTTTTAAATTCAGTTTCGATGTCTGACTCAATAGACAATATATCTGAATTTAATACAGAAAGTGGAGATCTTATACTAAATGAGTCGTCTGGAAATGTAACATATAGAGTTGAGAATTTTAGATTAGTTAAACAAGATTCAACTTCACAGATATACTTAACTCCAGCAGATATGGTAATTAGTCAATTTATATTTACAGATATACGCTCCGATGATGGAGATATTTTAGGAATTCAAATTAACATTACATTGTCTTATGCTAAGAATAACAATGTGTCAGAATCATTAAGTTCAACATATGCAGTCTATCAATAAAAACAAAAAAGCAAGTGTAGCGTTAACAACAGTTATTGCATTAATTGCAATATTATCATTCGGAGCAATCTCCTTACTATTAGTTACAGTTGATGCAAGCCGTGTTAACAAAGACTTAGAAGACTATTCAATTAGTTATTTAAAATCACTAACCTGTTTGGAAGAGGGCATTTTAAAGATAAGAAATGACAATAATTATACTGGTGCTTTTACAATCAGCCTGGATACCGAAGATCAATGCACAGGTGACATTTCAAATCTCGGAGGTAATAATAGGCAGATTATAGTTACTGCAAATAATGAAGAAACTAATTTCTATAGAGAATATATAATAGATATATCAACTACTCCATTTACAGTTTCGTTTTAGTTAAATAGGTAAATAAATCTGACTTATAATATCAAAGAAGTCAACTGGAAGGTAAAGTGCCAACAAGCCACCAATAACCAAAAACGGAACAAAAGGTATTTTTGTTTTAAACGACACATCTTTTCTGTTGATTAAGTAAAGAAACCCCGCCACTAGTAGTGCAGAAAAAATAGAGATATAAAAACTAAGAATAAACTTTCCTACACCTAAAGAAAGACCAATTATAGTCGCAATTCTAATATCACCTGATCCCATACCTCGCTCTTTTGTAATAGTTACAATTGTGTAAAATATTAACCAAGCAAGGGCACCAGCTATTAAATTGCTTAGTGGATTGTATTGATAATTATTGAAAAGTACTACATTGGGTTCGTTAGTAAGGTAGTATATAACACTAGAGTTCAATCCAATTAAATAAAATATAACAAATTGAGTTAGCTTATCTAGCACCCTAAAGTAACGAATATCATAATATGCAGCAAACAGAAATATTATAAGCATTAAATTAGATATTAAGAATCCTTGAATATATACCAAAGAAGGATTGTTCAATAAATAATACTGAATCAAAGGGATAGAAAGAATTGATAGGATTAATCCAAACAAAACTTGTCTGTAAATATCTTTTTGAAATAGACTTTTTAATGTAGTTTTGTATTTCTCATCAACTAAATCAGCCAGTACAAAGCCAATAACAAAATTTATAACTGCACCTAATGAGATGTATAATACCTGAGTCATAAACTCAGTATAAAGAAATTACATTATGATGTGAACCTCAAAAAAAATATTTTCTTGCCGAGATTTATCCATTTGTTTTCAAATTTAGTACAAATGTTTAATTCAGAAATATTATGTTGCGCTGTATGTACATCTTCAATTGAACTTAGTATTTTCCAGCCATTATTCTTTAATTCATCGAGTGTAAATTTAAACAATTCATTGTCATCAGTCTTAAAGTTTATATTCCCTTTATCTTTCATAATTTTTTTATACTTTTCTAAAAATCGGTTCGAAGTCAATCTTTTTTGAGCTTTTGATTTTTTGGGATAAGGATCAGGAAAAGTAATCCAGATTTCATCTATTGAGTGCTTAGGAACAAATTCATCGATTGAATCAATAAACATTCTAATAAAGTATACATTTGGGACTTTGTTAAAAGTTGCATTTTTTGCACCATGCCAAAGTCTTTCTCCTTGTATATCAATTCCAATAAATAATTTCGAGGGACTGTTTTTTGCTAGCTCAATTGAAAAATCTCCATTTCCACAACCAAGCTCAAGGCAAATGTAATCAGTTGAACTTAAAAGATCTTTAATATTTTTCTTGAAATCTTGATCGGTATATTCTAAAACGTTATCAAAAGTCTTAAGCTCATTAAATTTTTGAAGTTTGTTTCTTTTCATGTATACTCAGTTTTGTTTAGTAATTATAACAGTGAGTGATACTATACCATCTGGCAAGATAGAACCTGATATTACAAAAAAATATTCTAGAGATGAGTTATTAAATCTTGTTAGTCAAGTAGATACATCAGCCCCATCAGAGCAAACTATTAGATTACCTATAAGTCAGATAGAATTAGGTGAAGGAGCGGGGAAAATGTTATGTAGTTTTTATAAGACTCCTCAGGTAAAAAGTACACTTTTACATCAGAAACTTAGAGCTTTTGAGCTAAGTGGAGTATTTCCACAGGTTGATGACCTTATGGATTTCTTAAATATATACGGAGCTAGTAAAATTACAGCGGGAATGAAACTAGTACATTATGAGGGAGGTATAAAAGGGATAATTTCCATTTATAGGTTTCCAGATTCTAATGAAGATTTAGTGGCTTGTATCAAAGACTCACATATTACAAACTTTCCTCAAACACAATTATATTTTGCATCCCATGTATTTTTGAAAACGCAATCCGATGTGTTAGAAAAGTTAGTATCAACCATGAATAGACTCGAAACACCTGATATTAATTTAGTATTACCAAGAAATAAATACACTATATTTAGAACCGTCCTAAAGTTAAAGAATTTGGAAATGCCTGCTAACCTTCACCCTTTCTTTCTTTAATTTTGACATAGTTTATTATCTCTGCAATTATTAGCTTATAACTCTTAACTAGTAACTACTTATGGCAAAAGTAATATTTAATAACCAAGTAATTGCAGAAGCTCCTGATTCCGACATTTTAATGATAGAAGGAAACAAATACTTTCCACCAAATTCAATTAAAAGTGAGTTTTTTAAAGAAACAGATTTACATACTATTTGCCCATGGAAGGGAGAAGCCAGTTACTACTCAGTAACGGTTGGGGATAAAACTGAAGAAAATGCTGCATGGTTTTACAAAGAGCCCAAAGAAGGTTCTAACGAGCTTGTTGCCAAAAATAACAATAAAGAAACAATAGACTTTTCTAACTATGTAGCTTTTTACAAGGATAAAGTAACTATTAGTTAGTGATCCGCTTATTTCTCTCGTAAAACTTATTCTGTGCAATTATATAGTTATCAGGATCACCAGTTGTTAACCACTCACCATTTATAGCAAAGCAATGTAGATTATGGTTTTTTGCTATCAAATCGTTTGCATCTTGTAGCCAAACCTCACCATCTTTTCCAGTTGCTTCAGGTGTTAGATATTCAAAAATTTTATTAGACATAATAAATCTTCCGTAAGAACCTAAATGTGAAGGTGTTTCTTCTAATTTAGGTTTTTCTATAACACTCTCCACAATGTTACTTGTACCTTCTCTGAGTTTAACAGCGCCTACTTTTACAATTTGCTCATCACTCATTTTTTGAACACCTAAAAGTCCATCAATGTTTTCTTGAGATTTATAATAATCAACAATTTGTTTTACACCCGAAATTTCCGAAAGAACTAAATCATCTCCAAAGCAAACAACAAAAGCTTCTTCATCTTTAAGCATTTCTTTTGCAGTTAAGACAGGCCTACCATTACCATATGAAATAGTTCTATTTTCTGGAATTACACTTACTTTAGGTAGTTGAAAAACTGTTTCAACTTTTTTCCATCTATCCATTTTTCCTTGTAATTGCATAAGCATTCTAATGTTTTCTGCATGACCGTAAAAATAATCTTCAAAAATTTTGACTTCGTCTGGTGCTGCTACAATTATAATCTCTTCAATTCCTGCTGCTGCACACTCTTGCACAATGTAATGGATAATAGGCTTATCTATAATTGGTAGCATTTCTTTTGGAATAGTTTTTGTGATTGGTAAAAATCTAGAGCCAAATCCAGCTGCTGTGATTAATGCTTTTTTTATTTCCATATTTTTCTTTTTAACTTGAAATTATCATTAAAAAAATAATTTACGATTATGAATGCTGCAATTGCAAATATTGCCCCAACAATTGAATCAATCACGTAATGTTCAGCTCCATACCAAGTTGCAAATGCAACGCCTGCTGGCACAATAAACATCCAAACACCTTTCCACTTATTAATCTTTGTAAAGAACAGTGCCATGTAAAAAGTCCAACCTGTATGTAAAGATGGCAACGCTGCAAAATCATTTCTTCCAATATCTTGTACATTGTCAAATGCGACAGAACCAAAGTATTGAAACTCCCAAATAATTCTATCTATATTTGGAATTAATCCTAAATCACTTGCATACCAAGGAGGTGCAGTTGGAAATAGAATAAATATCAAAACAGCAAATAGTGAAAAGCCAATTAATCCATACATATATTTTTTATAAAGTCCTCTTCCTTTAAGCCAAAAGTAATAGCCCATAACTGCCCACATCCAAAAGAATCCGCCGTAAAATACAAACATAATGTAATCAAAAAGTGTTGGGTTTGTTATAACTGGATTAATTATTTCTTGTAACCTTACATTTGGTAAAAATCCAAAAATGTTTTCTTCTAGTTTAAATAATTCTTCAATAATTAAAGGTCTGTTAAGTGCTGTTGATATTTCGTAAGCATGAGCTCTACTTACTTCATAAACATAAAAGATTAAAAGTGCTGGTAACCAATCCGAAAAAAGCTGTCTTCCTCTATGTAGAACTAACGCCATTACGCAAACAATTATAATAATTGTGTTCATCCCAAAAGTTATACCAAGTCCAAAGTCTATAAATGAAATAAAAATGATAATTGAAATACAAAGAAGTCTAAAATGCTGAATAGGAAGCTCTTCTATCTTTTTTAAAATGTTCATATGTATAAAATATTCTTACATAATGTAACACAAACTAGCCTCTAGCTGCTAGCTTAAGGACGTTATTCCCTCCTTGAGGAGGGTGGCGAATCCCAATTATTGGGATGAGACGGGAGGTGTAACGGTAACACCCCTCGGACTGAAGTGTCGCTTTGCTCACTTCAGTCCACTCCCCTCGAGGGGAGAAATATAATAGATCTCTACACAGAGCACGTAGTGAGCAACTAATTTATGTTATAATTACGGGTTTACCAACTCCCCTATGGCAGACGAATTTATTAAAGTTCGAGGAGCTAGAACAAACAATTTAAAAAATATTAATGTTGATATTCCAAAGGATAAATTAACTGTGATTACAGGACTTTCAGGTTCAGGTAAATCTTCATTGGCATTCGACACAATATATGCTGAAGGGCAAAGAAGATATGTAGAATCTTTGTCTGCTTATGCACGTCAGTTTTTGGGTTTAATGGAAAAACCTGATGTTGATTTAATAGAAGGACTTCAACCAGCAATTTCAATTGATCAAAAATCTACAGGACATAATCCAAGATCAACCGTGGGAACAGTAACAGAGATTTATGATTATTTGAGACTGCTATTTGCCAGGCTTGGACATCCAAGAAGTCCAGTAACAGGTAGAAGGTTACAAAAACAAACAGTACAACAAATTGTAGATAGAATTTTAGACTATTCAGACATTATTGGCGAAGAAGTAAAGCTAATGATCTTATCTCCAGTTATAAAAAATAGAAAAGGAACTTACGAAGAGCTATTTACAAGATTTTTATCTCAAGGATTTGTGAGAATTAGAGTAGATGGACATATGTATAACCTTGAAGAAGATATAAAACTAGATAGATTTGTTAAACATAATATTGATTTAGTTATAGATAGATTAGTAATTAAAAATGATTCAAAAGATGATGAGGCATTTGTAAAAAGACTTACTGACTCGGTTGAGCTTGCAATAAATAATGGTGATGGAGAACTTTTAGTAAATATTGTAGATGAATCACAAAGAGCAAAACTAGGTGATATAAAACTAACTGCAAATGGAGATATTTTTTACTCTGAAAAGTTAGTAGATCCAGAAACTGGGGAATCTTTTCCAGAAATCGAACCTCATTCATTTTCTTTCAACTCACCGCATGGAGCATGTAAAACTTGTATTGGTCTTGGTTCAATAAAAGAAATAGATCAATCATTAATCTATAATCCAAGACTAACAATAATGGAAGGTGGAATTTATCCATGGACAAGAGTAATTGAGAACGAGAGTTCTTATACAATGAATTTAATTCAAGCAGTTGCAGAAGATAAAGGAATAGATTTAAGAAAACCAATTGGAGAATTATCTGAAGAACACTTTAATATTGTCATGTTTGGAACAGGTAGCAAAAAGTATGCAGTTAACTATACAAATTCAAATGGTGAAACAAATAGATGGAATTCAAAGTTTGAAGGTGTAATTCCAAATCTAATGCGAAGATACGAAGAAACCGATTCAGATTATATTAGAAAAGAAATTGAACAGTACATGATAGAAAAAGAGTGTCCAACTTGTTTAGGTTATAGACTTAAAAAAGAATCTTTATCTGTAACAATTGCAGGGTCAAACATTGTTGACGTAACAAATATGAGCATTAATGATGCTTTTGATTGGATTTCTTCTTTAGCAGATGAGTCTAAAAAATTAGATAGAAAAGAAGAGAGTATTCTACAAAAGATATTTGAATTCAAAGAAATTAGTTCAGAAGATGATATGCCAACTGCTCAAGAGCGAGAAATTGGTACACAGATATTTAAAGAGATTTCTATGCGGTTAAATTTCTTAATATCTGTTGGTTTAGACTACTTAACATTAAGTAGAACTGCAAGAACACTATCAGGTGGTGAAGCTCAGCGAATTAGACTAGCTTCTCAGATAGGAACAGGACTAACAGGAGTTTTGTATGTTCTTGATGAGCCTTCAATTGGTTTGCACCAAAAAGATAACGAAAAATTAATTAAGACTTTAGAAAATTTAAGAGATATAGGGAACACAGTAGTAGTTGTTGAGCACGATGAAGACACTATTAACCAAGCGGACTATGTTGTAGATATTGGGCCAGGGGCTGGGGAGCATGGTGGAGCAGTTGTTGCTGTGGGTTCAACTGACAATATCAAAGCAGTTTCAGAGTCTATTACAGGTCAATATTTGTCTGGTAAAAAGACTATTGATAAAGAAGAAATATATGAAGAAATAGAAAAGTTAGATTCGTTAGGTGAGATTAAACCTAAAAATAATAAGAATTCTTTAAAACTAACAAATTTAACTCACAATAATCTAAAAGGATTTGATTTAGAAATTCCTCTAGGAAAAATGGTTTGTGTAACTGGTGTTTCAGGTTCAGGTAAGTCTTCAACTATTAACGATATTTTGTATCCTGTACTTTCTAAACATATCTATGGAAGTAAAACTGTTCCAGGTGCATATGGTAGTGTACAAGGCTTAGAGCACATAGATAAAGTAATTGATATAGATCAATCTCCAATTGGTAAAACACCAAGATCAAACCCAGCAACATACACTGGAGTATTTACACAAATTAGAGAACTTTTTGCTGGGACAAAAGAAGCAAGAGCAAGAGGATACAAAGCTGGTAGATTTAGTTTTAATGTAAAAGGAGGTAGATGCGAAAAGTGCCAAGGAGCAGGAGTTATTCAAATTTCAATGCAGTTCTTGCCAGATGTTTATGTAACTTGCGATGAGTGCCACGGACATAGATACAACAGAGAAACATTGCAAATCGACTATAAAGGTAAAAACATTTCTGATGTGCTGAATATGACAGTTGAAGAAGGAGCAATATTCTTTGAAAATATTAGCTCAATTGCTACAAAACTAAAAACATTACTAGATGTTGGGCTAGGTTATATTAGACTTGGCCAAGCAGCAACAACACTTTCTGGTGGTGAGTCTCAAAGAGTAAAATTAGCATCAGAACTTGCAAAGCGTTCAACCGGCAAAACAATGTTTATTTTAGACGAGCCAACAACAGGCCTTCACTTTGAAGATGTAAGAAAACTTTTAATTGTGCTTCATGGGTTAGTTGCTAAAGGAAACTCAGTGGTTGTTATTGAGCATAATTTAGATGTAATAAAAACTGCAGATTGGATTATAGACCTTGGGCCAGAAGGAGGTGAAAAAGGAGGAACAATTGTTGCAATGGGTACACCTGATGACGTTGCAAACACTGAAGGAAGTTATACTGGAGAGTGGTTGAAGAGACTGATGATATAATTCACCAAATCTATATTATAATTTTGTAAAATGTTTTATTCAATTATCTTATTCTTCTTCCTCGTTATAATTGCTTCTTTTGTAGTCTATAAAAAAGTTAATAAGTTTTTTATAGAGATAGATACCTTAAAAGAAAAAATATCAGATATAAGGAAAATACTACTAAAAAAAGAGGTAAGTAAAAAAAATATTAAGATTGTACGAACTCTAATAGAAGAGAATCCAGTGAGTTCAATTTCAATACTAGAATTAGATTCTCAGGATATAAAGGGATATTTTAAAGAATCATCAAACTACAGTAACATAGGTCTTCCTGAGTACTTTAATTTTAAAGTGATATTAGATCAATTAGATACTTTGATTACTCAAGAAATAAGCTATTACTATAATTCAGATAAAAAAAGTCGTCCTGAGAATATAAATTCTATT
The DNA here is from genome assembly GCA_020429545.1 of Candidatus Dojkabacteria bacterium. Classification (GTDB taxonomy): domain Bacteria; phylum Patescibacteriota; class Dojkabacteria; order J137; family J137; genus JAGQLF01. The sequence goes on along the minus strand of JAGQLF010000032.1, from coordinate 107 downwards.
AATTATAAACTTTTAAGTAATAAAGACGGTAAATATGATTGGAGACCTTTTGAATTAATTCATCCAGCAATATATATTGATTTGATAAATTCGATATCAAAAAAAGA
>JAGQLF010000031.1 GCA_020429545.1 Candidatus Dojkabacteria bacterium | reverse complement strand
AATTTATGACAAAGAAAAGATACCGTCTAGGAAATAATTAAAGGAGATCAAAAATTATTAAAGGACATTTGCTCTAAAGTAAAAGATGCATCTGGGTTATAAATCAGGTCTTTTACACAGAAAAATATTATTTTCTGAATAAATATAATATATTATTAAGATTTATGAGCAAGTATGATACCTCTTTAGAAATGCTTTTTGTTTCTAAAGTCAGAATAAAATCATTAAAATATTTTCTACTAAATCCAGGTAGTAAAATTCATTTAAGAGGAGCCGTTCGTGAATTCAAGGAAGAAATAAATGCAGTTAGAAGAGAACTTTTGAGGCTCGAAGAAATGGCTTTATTAAAAACTGAAACGGGTGGAAATAGAAAGTATTTCTTTTTAAACATTGAGCATCCTTTCATTGATGAATTAATATCAATGTTTCATAAATCGTATGGAATTGGTTCAGAAATTATCAATAATTCAAGAAAGTTAGGAACAATTGATTATGCAATATTAACACCGTCTTATACAAAGATGGCATACTATGGCAGTCAGGTAATAGATATGGCCATAATTGGAGTTGTTGATATGCATCTTTTATCGTCAATAGTTAAAGAATTTGAAAGTGATTTTGGAAGAGAAATTCACTATACGGTATTGAAACCTTCAGAGTTTCAGATTAGAAAAAGAAGAAAAGATGATTTCATAATGAATTTAATGATTCAGGATGTTGTAATGTTATTGGGTAATCACGAAGACTTCATAAAAGAAAAATAATCTTAGATTAAACTTTGTTCATCGAGACCAATAATTATTGGTCTCGACTTGGTATTTTTATACATGGCAGGTAAAATATATTAATGACCAAATTTCATATCCAGAAAAAAAAACTTTTACTAGTTTTATTAACCATATTCATGTTGGTTTCTGGATTTAGTTTTGCTTCTCCAGGTAAGGTTCTAGGCGATGAATTAGAAGATCAGCTAAAACAACTTGAAGCTGAGATTAAAGCTATTAATAATGAAAAGCAGCAACTTCAAAGCATAATAAATAGCCATCAATACAAGATAGAAGGGTATAGCGATCAGATTTCACAGATTCATGGAGAAGTTTTAGTTTTTCAAAAAGAAATTGATACACTTGCCTTAGAGATTAGAGAGCTGGAAATAAATATCGCATTACTGGATAAAAAGATAAAGGAGACAGAAGACGAAATTGCAGAGATTATTGAGAATGTTACGGATATGGAAAAAGAATCTAAGGCCAGAATCGAAGATAATTATATTAAATTCAGATTAACTTCAGATGGATCTGTAAGCGAAACTAATATTTTTGCCACTGAGGATATTAATGCTTATTTTAAAGATACAGTATATATTGATCTGATTCAGGAAGATACTAATAAGATCTTATTAAATCTAGCTGATTTAAAAGATGAGCTTGAATTAAAAAGACAGGAGTTAGCTCAAAAACTTAAAGAAGTTAACAAAGAGAAAGAAGCTATAGAAGTTAAACAAAACGATTTAGAGTTAAAAAGAGATGAGATCGATAGAAAAAAAGCAGCTTATTATGAAAGAATAAACGCTGAACAAAGAGAAATTAATAATACACAGCAAGCTATTGCAGTTTTTAGTAAAGAAGAGGCAGAAAAAATTGGACAGGCAGAAGCAATCAGGCAACAGATTTTCAATAGCTACAATCCCGTTACACAAGGTGAGTGGGTAACTGCAGGAAGACCAATTGGAAACCAAGGTTGCACAGGATTATGTACAGGTCCACATTTACATTTCATGGTCGCATCAAATGGACAATGGCAAGATCCATGTGGTTATCTCAAACCAGGAGGGCCAATTGGTGGATGCGGATGGGGTAACGCGCTGGACTGGCCGATAGGAGGAACAGTTTATTATACAAGTGGATTCGGAAATAGATGCTTTTCTTGGAATGGACAAAGTTACTGCGACTTTCATGCGGCAATTGACTTAGCTGGTAGCCCAAGTGATACTGTAATTTTTGCTGCTCATGATGGATATGCTTATAAGGGTGTAGATTCATATGGAGCAAACTATGTAATTATATGTCAAAATACAAATTGTAACGAGGGTCTAAAGACAGGCTACTGGCACTTGAGTAAATTCTAGAAAGTTTCGTTTCATTATTCAGAAATTGATAGAATGTTTATGAAAGTTTTTTTTAACTGAATTTAGCATGGTTATGTTTAAACATTCTAAAAGATTTATTTATTCACTAATTGTATTCATAATTGTACTCACTCTGTATTTTAGTAAAACTTCAGGTCCAAGTGAGCAACCAGCTGTTCTGGCCAGCGAAGATTCAACATTTTTTGGTGTACAGGGAGTAATTGGTCCTGGGGCAGCGACAATAAGAACATGTGCAACATACACTGGTTCAGGGACTTGTTATGAATGTAATACTACCTCTTGTACTCCAAGTGGAACATGGAACAGTGTTATTACTAATGCTGATCCTGGGGATATGATTTTGTTAAAACAAGGAACATATAATGTTGGTGGAACTTTAAGAATTTCATCTGGAAGTTCAACAGATGTTATTACTGTGGCTAACTATAATGATGAAAGTGTAACCATTGATGGAAGAATTGAAATATGTAATGGCACTGCAGCATGCGATGGCAGAAGAGGAAATGTGTTAGTCGAAGGAGTTACTATTGAAAGTGACACTGAAGGGTACGTCATTTATCTTGCAAATAACGGAGCAACTGCTATAGATAACGTAACATTTAAAAACGTAGCAATCTATGGTGGAGTTACCGAAGCTATACGAATTCAAAGTAACATGACAAACATTACTTTTGAAAATTCAGTTCTTGATGGAGGTTACAATAATCATGTAATGAAAATACTTTGTAATGATACATCGAATGAACCTACAAGCTGCACATATGTACCAGACAACATTATTGTGAAAAATAATACTTTTTCAAAAGTTTCGAATATGTTTTCTGATGTCTGCGCAGTAGTTTCTGATGGTGGGTCCGAAGATTTAATCCAACTTGAAGGTGCAGGATATGTTGAGATTACTAATAACACTTTCTCAAGCAATCCATTTGAAGATTGTTTAGATATTAAAGGCGAAGGATACTCCGGTGCAGGATTATTAATCAAGAATAATTATATAGACTCAACAGGTCAAAGTTCACAGGCATGTAGTGAGTCATTTACAGGTTGTAAGATCGAAGGTTTAATTATTCATGGAAGCCAACATACTGGTGATGTGCAAATTGAAGGAAATTATTTTGAACATGGATCAAATAGGTTTAGGACACTTTCAAATAACGTAAAGATAACAAATAACATATTTGATGGTTCTAGAGCAGTAATTGAAGATAATGATGCAAAATTTTGGTTTAATACAATGACTGGAGCTTCAACTTGTGCTACACAAGCTCAAACTGATTGTAATGAGCTTGAGCTAGGAGGAACAGATACAGTGGATAATTTGAGTATTATAAATAATATTATTAATGGTTCATTAATTGATTATAATTCTGGACAATATACAACAGTTAACAATATTATCTATAACACAACAGGGAATACACTAGGTTCCTGTACTGGCTGTACAACAAGTGGAAACTTAAGTATCAACCCCGTGCTAACCAATACTTTTAGAATAGGAACATCTTCACCTGCGTATAATTCAGCAAATGACAGTTACACAATATCAAATGACTCTCTAGGATCACAAAGACCACAGGGAACAGATTATGATATAGGGGCGTTTGAGTATATTGCAGCAGCTCCAGTTTGTGGTAATGGTGTAGTTGAATCGGGAGAAACATGTGATGATGGTAATACAATATCATCTGATGGATGTAGCGCAACATGTCAAACTGAATCATCGGGTGGAGGATCATCAGGTGGATCATCATCTGGGGATTCTTCAAGTAGCGAGAGTAGCACAATTTGTGGACCATTAGATTCAAATGGTAATAACCAAGTGGATATTACTGATTTTAGTAGTTTTGCAAAAAAATATTCAAAAACTTGTGCTGATACCAATGCATCATACTCCGGCTGCGGTAAGTTAGATGTTAATAATGACAATAAAATAACGCTGGTAGATTTTGCTAATTTTGCTTACAAATATGGCAAGAGTTGTTAACTGTAAAGCTTAATGGACGCTTTGATTAAATTTAAACATTTCTCTACGTCATCTCTATTATTGTAAATTCCAAAACTTACTCTGACTGAAGCAGGTATATTTAATCTATATTTGTGTAGTATTTGCGTACAGTGGTGACCAGCTCTAACACAAACTCCATTATCGCCTAAATATTGAGCAATATCATGAGCATGTACTGAATTATGTGAAAAAGATATTACTCCAGTAGAGTTTTGCCGTGAGTGAAAAATAGAAATATTATCCATTGACTCCAGTTCCTTTAGAAATATTCCCTTTAAATAGTTTTCGTGTTCTATTATTTTATCTATTCCAACTTGTTGAATAAAATCAATTGCCTTAGAAAGTGCATATGCATCAGCAACATTTGGTGTTCCAGCTTCAAATTTTTCAATTCCTGATGAGGGAACATAATCTTGTTCTTCTACTTGCTTAATCATGCCACCACCAACATTAAAGGGAGGTAACTTTTCTAATAATTTTTTCTTACCATATAAAACGCCTATTCCCATGGGTCCATACATTTTATGACCAGATAGCACCAAAAAATCTATATTCATTTTTTTTACATCCACTTTAATATGACCTACTGCTTGTGTTGCATCTGCTACAGTGATGCCTTTAAATTCATTCAATGAATCGGTTGGAAATATTGTTCCTGTTACATTACTTACAAGCGGGAAGGCCAAAAGATCAGTTTTAATAGATTTAATTTGTTCCAAGTCGAATACATAATCATTATTTACAGTAATATAGTCTATATCCTTGTTTGTAAGTTTTTGCCATGGAAGAATATTTGAATGGTGATCAAGTTGCGTAAGTGTTATTTGGGAGTTCTTGGTTAATAATCCTGAAAGTATTAGACTTCGGCTAAGTCCATTAAGTGCTTCTGTTGCACCACTAACAAATATTATTTCATCGGGATCTGCATTAATAAACTCAGCTATTTTTTCCCTTGAATTTTCATAAACTTCTGTGGACTTGGTTGCTAAAGGATAAAGTCCTCTATGTACATTTGAATTAAAATGTTCATAGTATTCTGAGATTGAGTCAATCACACTTGAGGGTTTTTGAGTTGTTGCAGCACTATCCAGATATACAATATTTTGATTATTAAAAATTGGAAATTGCTTTTTTATTGTTTTTATATCCATAATCGATTTTATCATTAAAATTATAACTCAGTGCATTTGATACCGTATTCAAAATTTGATAATTTAAGATATAGTTTAATTTAATTCCATGGCAGATAAAAAGGTAAGCTCAAGTAACACTAATCAATCATATAAAAAACTGATTGGTCATTACATAAGTGTTTTAGATAATAAATATTTACTGGTAAAAGACTTTGTAGCACTTAGTTTTTTTGTTGCTGCGCTTTTAGTAATGTCGCCATTAAGCTTAGACTCTCAAATTACAAGCATACTCTTGAGTATTTATGGAATAGGAATAATATTTATCTGTTTATGGATAATTGCTTCTTTCTTTATAAAGACAGCTTGTTTACAGCTTGACCCTAAAGTAAAGAGATACTCAGCTATTGTCTCTCTAAATTCTTTTTTTGGATTCTCAATGCCATTACTCTATATAAATATTGTTCTTGGAAAGATAATATTTCAGTTTTTAGGTAGTTTACCAAGTACTGGTTCATTGATATGCCAATTTAGGCACTGGGTCACATGGTTTCTATACCAGTATATTGGAATCGATAGTAAATTAGATGTGATTTTTATGTTTAGCATTTTACTAGCTTTAGCAGTGTTTATGATTGGAGGTGTTTGGGAGAGATCTAGCCGTTAGCTTTTAGCGATTAGCTCTTAGCTTAATAATAAATCTCGATAACATTTTCATTATTTCATCGGCACTATTTGCTAGTGCATCATGATTTTTCTTTTGAATATAGCCAAGGTCTCTTGATAGTAATATAAAATACTTGGTTTCACTTGCCGATCCCATAGCAATTTGTAAAAAATGTGCAAAGTCTTTATCAGTATGTCTACATGCGCCCTCTGCAATATTCGCTGGAATAGATGAACTACATCTCCTTAATTGCTGAACTAAGTTATATTTGTCCTGTGCTGGGAATGACTCAGTTATTTTGTAAATATTAAGAGTTAGCCTATGAGCTTTTTCCCAAGCCAAAATTTCAGTGAAGTCTCTCATTATTTTATGAAAGGGAAAAATTAAAAGAGTAGCTAGCACAATATTAGCATACTATAATACAGCTAAACGCTAAACGCTTTAAGTCTAAGGCCAAGAAAAAGGGTAAGGTTAAGATTTAACCTACAACAGACAACATCTCAACAATTCTATTTGAGTATCCCCATTCGTTGTCGTACCATGCCACAAGTTTAAAAAATCTTGAGCCAATTCCCAGAGTTGATGTTGCATCAAAAATTGCAGAGTGTGAATCGTGAATAATATCTGTAGATACAATAGGATCAGTGGTATATCTAAGTACTCCTTGTAGATAGCTTTCACTTGCTTCTTTCATTTTTGCATTTATTTCTTCCACACTAGTGTCTCTTATAGATCTAAATGTAAAATCAATACAAGATCCAGTTTTTACTGGAACTCTAAACGCCATTCCTGTTAGCTTATCGTTAAGTTCTGGATAAACCTTTCCAATTGCCTTTGTTGCTCCAGTTGAGCTTGGAACAATATTTTCTGCAGCGGCTCTTCCTCTTCTCCAATCTTTTGCACTTGGCTCATCTTGTAGCCCTTGAGTTGATGTATATGCGTGTAGCGTAGTCATAAATCCTTCTTCTATACCAATTCCAGACTGTTGCAAAACTCTAACAACTGGCGCAACACAATTGGTTGTACAACTAGCGTTAGATATAATCTGGGTTTCCCCAGTACTCTCTGCATTAATACCAACTAAGTGGGTAGGTGTTTCATCATCACTTGGTGCTGAAATAATTACTTTTCTAGCTCCTGCACTAATATGTCCACTTGCATCTGCATTCTTTGTAAATAAACCTGTAGATTCAATTACAATATCAATATTCCAATCTTTCCATGGAAGTTCAGAGGGATGAGACTTCATAGAAATTGTCTTTAATACTCTTTCTCCAATCATTATTGTATTTGCATCTGGTGCAGAAATATTCTCGTGCAACATTCCATGATTAGAATCGTATTTTAGCAAGTAAGCAAGATTATCGGCTGGAACTAGATCATTTACAACAACAACTTCAACTTGTCCGTTTAAAAAATTCTTCTCCAATAACGCTCTATAAACTAAGCGTCCTATTCTGCCAAAACCATTAATTGCTACTCTAGTCATATACTTAACTTAATAAATAAATTCTCCGTTCAAAACTAATTTATTTGATTTAGGATTATTAATATCCATAATATACAGCCCGCGATTAGTTATGTAAAATAAGTAGTCGCTTTGTTGATAAATTTTTTTTATAGAATCTAATGCAGATAGATTTGTAAGCTTGGTATTTTTATTATTTTCAATATTAAACATGAATACATCTGTCTGCCCTTGTATTGTATCCCAGTAAATTATCAAATCATCTGACCCCATGTAGAACTGATAATCGGATCCTCTTTCATCAACTAATAAAGTTCTAATCTCATTTGTATCTCTGTCATAAATTAACAAATCAGTAAAGTTTTGACTTGACCTGTTTGCTGAAAATAAAACACGTTTACCACTTTCAGAAATTTCATAAAGTTCTAAATTATCAGCAGAAGAAATCACGTTTTTTTTATTCAAATCTAAGTTTATAAAGTTTAATGATGTAGAATCATCTGAGCTTTGGGTTAATGTCGCTAAGTATTTTGAATCTGATGATAGTTTGACGTTTATATAATCAATTCCTACAGTGGTTTCTACAGGTTTGGTTATATTTCCAACAAAATCACGAATTTCAACTATTCTTTTTGAGCTCCTTCTATCATCAGATGTTATATTGACAATCTTTTGAGCCTTATATTGAGGGAAAATAGCTCCTAAACCTTCTGTCAAAGTGGTTATCTTCTGGAAGCTATTTGTATTCAAATCAAATAGATAAATTAATGGTATTCTTGCTCCTAAAATTCCATTTAATCTGTCTTGTTCTGATGCTATATAAACTGCATTTTCATTAGAATTATAATAAAAGCTTTTTGATTCAGTATCGGTGTTTATCAATTGAGATAAATCAGCTCCATCAAAATCTGCCTGATAAAACTGAAAATTTTTATCAAATTTTGCTCTAAATAAAGCTTGTCCCTCTTCAACTAGTTTAAAGTTGGGCAGTTTATTTGTACCTTGAGATATATTCAGTTCGTATTCTCTTGTTTCGTACCCAGAAGCACTAATTCTAATTTTATATGTTTTGTTTACATCTAAATCATTTATGAATAGTTTATTTTCATCTACTAAAACATTATTTTGTTCAATACTTTCTCCAGTAACATTAATATCGGATACAATTGATTCTATTACATAACTATTTAACGTTTCTTCGATATCACCAGCAGGAGTTAGTTCAATATCGGCTAGCGTATTTGTATCTGGGCTTAGAGTAATTTTCTCATTTATATCTTTGAAATTTTTTGATTTGAATTTAAAGGTAATTTCACCAGAAGGAATTTTTTCTAATTGGAAAGTGCCATCATCATTTATATTATATGATTGGTCGTCATTTATTGTAATCCGGTCATCAACAAACTTATAGCTTGGATCATTTGTAATAAACTTACCAGTCAAGCCGGCATTAGCTGCATTTGAGAGTGTAATGTTTCGTTTAAAATTGTATTTGAAAAATGATCTTTTTATATCTATTGTGACGGTTCTGTCGACATATCCATCTCTCTTCACAATGAACTCATATCTACCCTCATCAAGATTAGAGATAGTATAAGATCCATCTACATTTGACTTAGATAACACCTCATTATTCAAAGTTATTTCTGCATCTGGTATAGATACAGATGACTGATCACTCACTACTCCTGAAACAGAATAAGAAAAAACTAATAGATCAGCTTTAGCAAAATAAATTACTAAAGATGAAAATATGCATACAATAAACAATGAAGCTATTATTAATAACGTTAGTGTTGACTTATCCCTTAACCTATTCATTAAGATATTTTAACTAAAATTTGTTACTATACACTATATATTGTATCAATTATATGCAACTAGCACAGCTTTCTGAAATTATTCTTAAAAAAATTAAAAGCAACACCACAATAAGCTGCTCCGACTGGCCAGATAGAATCAGCATACCGTCAAAAATAACAAAATCAATAAAAAATTTATCAAGATATACAGATCCTAAAAATAGTAAGAAAGAATTGCCAAGTGGTTGGGAGTATGAACAATCAATTCTATTTTTTGATGGAGAACTACTTCTTTCGGAACCTACTGCAGGAAATTATGAAAGGGTAAAGCCTAAACATAGCTTTAGTGCGTCACCTCAATATGTGTCTAATAGTAAGATGTTTTTTGATCTAAAAGTTGATAATAGAAAATATAAAAGTAAAGAGTATATGACTGATTCATTAGTCGGAAGAGATCTAACTTATGGATTTATTGCTTCATTTCATACTCATCCAAAGAGGATTATTCAAACTAAATCTATTTATTCTTTCTATTCAGTTGCAGATCTAACTAGCCTAATATATGGCAATATACCAATGATAGGGTTGATTTGGGGTAACAGCTATTGGCTAGCTTGCAAGTCCAGTTCTTCTAAAATCCCCCCATTAGACGTATTAGATTTAATAACGAAAGAAGAATTTCAATCAGGCATACCAGGAGTTATTGATATGGTAAAACAAAATTTATTAATGTATGATTTGGTTTTTTATCAGGCTTCTTTAGGTAACATTTTAAGGAGAATATAAGGTTGAGTTTTCCACAAAAAAATAATCCGTGAAACCTAAACTGCTTTTGTAAATTATATGTGTTACAAAAT
>JAGQLF010000030.1 GCA_020429545.1 Candidatus Dojkabacteria bacterium | reverse complement strand
TAGCTGCACTTGGGCATACGGTTGTAATGGCTACATATTCTCAAGAAAAGGGTGCTGAGGCAAGAAGCTTGATAATGAAGAAAGTTCCTAAAGCTGATATTCCCATAATGACTGTAAATCTAGATGATCCACTTTCTATAAAAGATTTTGTTAGAGAGTTTGAAAATAAATTTCAAAATCTAGATGTGTTAATAAACAACGCAGGTATCTTTAGAGATGAGAGAATTGAAAACACAATAGGTATAGATAAAGTTTTTATGGTAAATGTTATAGCACCGATAATGCTCTCTCTTCTTTTTAAAAATCTGTTAGAAAAAAGTAAACCTTCCCGGATAATAAATTTAGGATCTATAGGAGAAAAGTATGGTACTGTTGATATAGGCAACTTAAATGGAGAAAAGAGTTATGAAGGAAATATTATATACAATCAGTCTAAAAGAGCTTTAGTATCTTTAAGTTATCGTCTTGCTAAAGAATTTTATGAAACGGGTATAACAGTGAATGCTCTGCATCCAGGTACTCTAAAGTCTGATCGTATTGACGAACCGTTAGAAATCTCTTGGTTTGATAGGTTTATAGAAAGATTAATGAAGCCTATCACAATGCAAACAGATGTTGGTGTTGACACAACAGTTTATTTGGCAGTTTCACCTGATGTTGAGAAGGTAACAGGTAGATATTTCTGTGGAATGTCTTTATCTGATTCTTCAAGAGATTCTCATGATGAACATCTTCAAAATGAGCTGTGGAAATATGTTATGAAAATCATTAAGCCTTACATTTGATTTCAATTTTGAACTTTCATTTGATTTGCTGTAATATCAACAGATATGAACGAAAATTTTCTGGAGATAAAAAATTTAACCAAAGATTATGGAAATGGAAAAGGTGCACTAGATGTAAATATATCTATAAAGCCAGGTGAAATAGTTGGCTTTGTAGGTCCAAATGGTGCTGGAAAATCAACTACAATGGAGATGATCATGTCTTTAATTGAGCCGGATAATGGAACTAGAAAATTGTTTGGTGAAAATATCAAGTCTAGAGAAGATATCCAAAAAGTTATTCATCGTATTGGTTACCTTGCTGCAGAAGGAGGGCTTTACGAAAACTTAACAGCAATGCAAACTTTTAAATACGCCGAGCAACTATATGGAATAAACGTGAATGGAGAATACCAAAGATTAGCTACCGAACTTCAGCTTGATTTAGATAAGAAGATTAAAGCTTTATCTCTTGGGAATAAGAAAAAAGTTGGAATTATTCAGTCCATTATTCATAATCCAGATTTAGTAATCTTAGATGAACCAACATCTGGATTGGATCCATTGATACAACAACAGATTTTAAAGATAATAAAAGATTTCAGCAGTAAAGGTAGAGCAATTTTCTTATCCTCTCATAACTTAGCAGAGGTACAATCTGTTTGTGATAGAGTAATAATGATAAAAAACGCAAAAATAATTTTTGATGACAAAACAGAAAATATTATTCATGATCAAGGAAAAGAAATAAAACTGATTAATCCTCCTAAAATTATTTTAGATAGAATTAGAAATGTTATTCACGACGATTCTATAAAAGAAGCCGGAAACGAGGTTACTCTTAGTGTAAAAAGATTACATCCAATTATAAAAATTCTAATGGAATATGACTTTGAAGATTTTTATATTTTAAAGCCAAGTTTGGAAGAAAGATTTATTAATATGTACTAATGAAAAAGACATTAAGTATTATAAATTTTGAATTAAAAAGTTTAAACAGATTTTATATCTGGTGGAATATTGCTTGGATATCTATGATTTTGCTTATTGTACCTTTTTATAGTTCCATCAGCGAAGAAAGCGAAAAATTCGGTGAGCTTTATGAGAATTTGCCTGAAGGAATTAGAGTAGCATTTTCACTTGATGCTAATACACTATCTACAATTGAAGGATTTATTAATACTGAACTTGTTGAATTATTAGTGTTGGCAACGAGTATACTAGGTCTGTATTTTGGTGCTAGATCAATACAAAGAGAGATTAATAATAAGTCTTTGCTTTTTTTAGTTACAAAGCCAGTTTCAAGATTTAGTATTTTTTTTGGTAAAGCAAAAGCTGTGCTAATATCTTCTTTTTTTGCTAACGCAGTGCTATTTGGATTTGTTTACTTTGCTGCAGAGATAATGACAACAGAGACAATATCTTTATTGTATGTAGTGAGTTCCTTTTTAGTTATCATGCTGTATTTATTTTTATACTATTCGTTAGGCTTAATGCTTGGCGTTTTGCGCGAAGGTGGAAGTGCTTTAGGTGTAGGTGTAGTAGCAGTTATTAGTACTTTTATGTTTAATATAGTATCAAATCTTTCAGATAAAGCTGATTTTTTAAAGTATTTAACACCTTACTATTATTTAGATTTAAAAACAGTGATTAATGATAATGTAGGAATTAATTTATTTAATTATTTCATAATTCTATCAATTACAGTTACTTTCTTTATTATTGGGTATTTGATTTTTAAGAATAAGGACATTGATACATAAGAAGGTTTGAATCAATATATTGATTTCGGTGAATAAACTAAGTCTAGGTATAAATAAGCGGGTATTAATTACCTTTCTTTAATGCCTCTTTAACTTTTTCAATAATTTCTTCAAGAGTAGATTGCGATTTAACTAAAAAGAACATTGGTTCTGCTCCTTTAATTTCGTCTATAAGACTTGGTCTTGGGCTAAGATTGGTAAGCATAATGACGGGAATATGTGATAGCTCTGAATCATGCTTAAGCTGTCTAATTATTGTAGTTCCTTTGACCTTTGGTAATATTATGTCTAGGAGTATAAGGTCAGGGTCAAAATCTCTTGCTAGATTCAATGCTAAATCGCCACTGTAGCAATTTTCTATTGCAAAACCAGCCTGTTTCAATTTCATTGTTAGTGCACTCGACAGAATCTCATCATCTTCTACAAGAAGGATTCTCTTTTTTGAATTTGACGCCATAATGAATTATTGAATATTTTGAGTGTAAAGTAAACCATAAATTAGTTGTGAGTATTTAGTACTGAGTACTTAGTCGTTATTTCAGTATTGTTTTCTCAGTACTATATACTCAATACTCTAGACTATAAGGCTTGCTCTATTTCTCATTTGCCCTTAGAATGAGCTGTACATATGAAAAACTATATATATCTTTTTAGGCATACACAATCAACAGACAACGAGCATAATATCTTTAGCGGTGATAGAAAGGATATTAATCTTTCAGAAGCTGGTAAAAGAGAGGCACAAAGATTAAGAGAAAAACTAAAAGATTATAAATTTGAAGTTGCAATCGCATCTCCATTAAAAAGAAGTGTTGAAACACTAGATATCGTTTTAGAAGAATATCATCCAAATGTAGAACGAATTGTAGATGAAAGAATTAAGGAAAGAGATTATGGAATTTTAGAAGGAAGAGTCAAGCAAAAGGTAGCAATCCCAATCTTAAACATATGGGCTAATATAGCACATAGATCATATGTAATTCCTCCTCCAGGCGGAGAAAACTTTATTCAAGTTTGGAACCGAGTCATGCCATTTGTTCACGATCTTGAAGATATGATTAGGCAAAGAAAAGTAAATGTTGCAATCTGTGGACATAACAACTCCATGAGACCTATAAGAGCATATTTTGAACATAAGACGCCGAGGCAAATGCTAAAAGAAAACTCTGAGCATGGAGTGATATATGAGTATGAGATTGATACATAATGCAGTAAAGAGTATTTGGTACTAAGTACTGAGAAAATACGTATAAATAAGTGCAAACTCTAATTAGTAACAATGTTTGATTGAGTTTTAGATATCTAATGAGGTAACATTAACTAATTACTAATTTACTAATTATCTAATCACCTAAGATGTATATAATAGGAGATATTGGCGGAACAAACTCAAGACTTTCATTTACTAATGATTTAATCAAATTCGAAAGCCCTACTGTGCAATCCACACCAAAAGAGTATTCAGAAGGTCTAAGCATGATTAAATCATATATTGATAAATGTAATAGTATTAGCAAAGTAAATGGTATTTGTATTGGTGTTTCTGGAATTATCTCTGAAGAAAAAAGTCATTTAGTCAGATCTCCACACTTACCTAATTGGGAAAAAAAACAACTACAATCTGATTTACAATCATATATTAATGGAGATGTTTTTTTAGAAAATGACACAGCTTTAGTTGGATTGGGTGAAGCTGTCTTTGGAGCAGGCAAAGGATACGATTTGGTTGCCTACGTTACAATTAGTACTGGAGTTGGAGGAGCACGAATTAATAATCAAAAAATTGATGATAAATATTTTGGCTTTGAGCCCGGTCATCAATTAATCTCTATAAATGATGAGTTATTTTCACTTGAACAATTGGTCTCTGGTACAGGTATTCAAGAAAGAACTGGGAAAAACCCGCTAGATATAAAACCGGATGATGCTATTTGGGAAGAGGTAGCCAAATTTTCTGCAATTGGACTTCATAACACCATTTTGCATTGGTCACCAAAGGTTTTAGTATTGGGTGGTGGAGTAATACTTAGTGATAAATTACAAATAAACAAAATTAAACAAATGATTCAAGAACTGTTAGTTGTTTTTCCAGAGATTCCAGATATAAAGAAGGCTGAGCTTGCTGACTTCGGAGGACTTTATGGTGCAATGGAACACATAAAAACTTTTCTTTCTTGACTTCTATTTAGAATATCATTTAAATCTACTAGAAATTTCTTTAGTATTTTCTTAGGCCTAATTTAAATAATCGGTACCAAAAAAGTGGCAAAATCCTTTGTTTACGGCAATGGAAGTATAGCTGTCGGTCTAGACTTGTACGGACAAGTTTATGATGTCTATTTCCCATATGTCGGATTAGAAAATCATACAGGAGGAAGTTATGTTCATAAGATAGGTGTGTGGATTGATGGAATATTTCACTGGACAGATGATGGCACATGGGAAATATCGTGTGATTATTATGATAACGGAGAAATTGATAACAAGTTAATCCTAAAACATAACCAACTCAAAATAAAAATTGAAGTTACAGACGAGGTCTATAATGAGCTCAATATATTCTTACGTTCATTTAAACTTTTTAATCTTTCAGAAACAAGCAGAGAAATAAAACTGTATTTTAACCAACAATTCGAGATCTACGAGTCTCATAGAGGCGATACTGCCTATTATGATCCAAAAGATAATGTAGTGATTCACTATAAAGGTAGAAGAATTTTTTTAGCTAATGCAATAAACAGAGATACGAAAGAAGCATTTAATGAATATAGTGTAGGGTTGTTTGGTATAGAAGGAAAGCTAGGAACTTATAAAGATGCAGAAGATGGTAAATTAGAGAAAAATCCTATTGAGCATGGACTAACAGATTCAGTGATTGGACTAAGTATGAATATAGAACCTAATGGTAACCAAACAATAGATTATTGGTTGGCTATTTCGAAAAATATGAATGAGGTAAAACAGTTAAATGAGTATGTTCTTAAGAAAACGCCTGATTATCTAATTACAACTACAAAAAACTACTGGAAAGCCTGGTCTGCAAAAAAAGAAATGGATTTTAAAGATCTAACTTTAGAAGAACAGGCACTTTTCAAACAGTCATTAAAAATGTTGAGAGTACATACAGACACTACAGGAGCAATAATCGCATCTTCAGATACAGACCTACTTAAATATGGGAGAGATGCATATAGCTATGTGTGGCCGAGAGATGCAGCATTTACATCAATGGCATATGCAAGAGCCGGATATGACGATATTAATAAAAATATTATTAACTTTTTTAACGATATCATTACTCCAGAAGGGTACTTTATGCATAAATATAGGTCAGATAAATCTTTGGGAAGTTCTTGGCATCCATGGGTTTATAAAGGAGTAACGGAGCTTCCAATCCAATTAGATGAAACAGCATTAGTGGTCAATGCGATTTGGTCTGATTATAAATACTCAAGAGATATTGAATATCTTGAAAAAATTTATAATTCGCTTCTAAGAAAAGCAATAGACTTTATTATCTCTAGAATTGATACACAAACTGGTTTAGTAAAGCCAAGTTATGATCTTTGGGAGGAACATTTTGGGACATTTACATTTACCTCAAGTACTGTATATGGTGCTTTGCAGGCTGCGTCTGAAATGGCAGAGGTTTTTGGTAAAAAAGATAAGAAAGAAGAATATATGATGCTGTCAAAACTTGTAAAAAATGGTATCTTAAACTATCACTATAATTCGGAAACAAAAACCTTTTATAAAAGGATTATATATAAGGAGCACAGTATAGACGGCATTGAACTTAAGGATGATACTGCAGATATGTCTTCTTTATATGGACTCTTTAGATTCAAGGTTTTAGAGTCAGATGATGAACGTTTGATTAATATGAAAAAGTACGTTCAGGAAAAACTTCAATGTTCAACCCCAATAGGGGGAATGCCACGGTACGAGAACGATAGATATTTCAAAGTTACAGAAAATGTGCAGGGAAATCCATGGGTTATAACTACAATGTGGATGGCTCAGCTTTGCATTGCACAGTCAAAATCTCTGGATGAACTCAAAAAGTGCAGGTACTATATCGATTGGGCTAATAGTCACGCATCAAATAGTGGAATATTATCTGAACAACTTGACCCTACAAATGGTATGCAAATTTCCGCATCACCATTAACGTGGAGTCATACAGAATATATTATTACGGTTTTAGACTATATTGAAAAATATGAACAGCTCAGTAGTTAGTACTGAGTATTTTGTACTTAGATAATTTTAACTAAGTACTAATTACTGATAACTAAGAACTATTATGAAAGTATTAATGTTTGGTTGGGAGTTCCCACCACACAACAGCGGAGGATTAGGAGTAGCATGCCAGGGATTAACCTATGCACTTTTAAGAAAAGGCATAGAGATAATCTTTGTACTGCCCAGGAAAATTCCCGTTGGTAACAATACTATTAACTTCGCTTTTGCCGATAAAATCGGAGGCCTAACTATCAAAGAAATCAAAAGCAAAATCACTTCTCCTTATCGCACTTCAACATCTTCTTCTAAGATTTTTGAATATGGTGGAATCGATCCTTCATACGATTACTACTATGATCTTTTAAATGAAGTTCTACTTTATGCTCGAAATGCCAGAAGAGTAGCACTCCAATCAGAATACGATGTAATTCATGCTCATGATTGGTTGTCTTTCAAAGCAGGTATTGCTGCAAAAGAAGTATCAGGAAAACCGTTGATAGCTCATATTCATGCCACAGAATATGACAGAAGCGGAGATAATCCTAATCCTTTAATTAAAGCAATTGAGCTAGAAGGTTTCTTAAAAGCAGATAAAATAATTGCTGTTTCAAATTTTACAAAACAAGTTGTTACAGAGAGATATGGAATAGACCCTGCTAAAATTGAAGTTGCTCATAATGGGGTAGATCTTTCAGAAATAGATTACGATGAAGTTGCAAAGGCAGACATTTTAAGAGCAAGTAAAGACGCAGGGTATAGCATTGTATTGTTCTTAGGAAGATTAACCTACCAAAAAAATCCCGAAATGATGCTTAAAGCTGCAAAGGAGATTCTGAAATATAACCCTAAGACACTTTTTGTATATGGAGGATCAGGGGATATGGAACAGCATTTAATGCATATGGCAGCTTCAATGGGTATTTCTGACAAAGTTATTTTTGCAGGGTTTGTGAGAGGCAATGATAAGAATAAACTATTTAGAATAGCGGATGTGTTTATTATGCCATCAATTTCAGAACCGTTTGGGATTGTACCACTAGAATCTTTAGCTAATCATACTCCGGTTATCATTTCCAAGCAGTCAGGAATTTCGGAAGTGTTGCGTAACTCTTTGCAGGTGGATTTCTGGGATGTGGATGAAATTGTAAACAAAATTGTGTCTGTACTGAAATATAATTCACTAAAAACTGATTTAAGCCTAAATGGATTTAATGAACTCCCAAACATATCCTGGGATAAAACTGCTAGTGAAGTTACTGATGTTTATAGTCATCTAATAACTTAGCTTGGTAATACTATTGAACTTATATGTTGCAAATCTATATAATTTTTTTAAGGTATGTGGTTTGAGGTGTAACTGTAATTTAAACCGAATACTAAACAAAACAGGACTAAGTACGTTGATTTTGACTAAAATGCATAGTATTTGTATAGTTACATGATTTTATGATAACTTGGATACAAAGATAATTTGTTATCTCACTACATATGAAATTCATATATCTTCCAGGTAACGGTAAAGTTAACGAAAGCGAACTGCGAGAATTTGTAAGAATGCTAGAGGATCACAATCAAAAAGTTGCAGGGCATCAATACTTACATTGGGCAGATGAATCTCTATCATTTGATGAAGAAAGTGAGTTAGAAATTTTGAAAGAAGAGTTCAATGATGAAGAATATGTGGTGTTAGGGAAATCAATTGGGACGTATTTAGCAGTAAAGGTTGCAGAAAAACTAAAAGAAAAAGTTAAGTTTGTTGTCTTAATGGGTATACCAACTGGAATTGGCGAGGATAAAACTTCTCAGTATTCTAAAATTCTTTCAGAACTGGATTGTCCTATTTATGTCATTCAAAATGATAAAGATCCATACGGGGTATTAGATGATATGAGAAAAGTAATGGAAGGGGTAGATTACAATGAAATTGTTATGGAAGCGGATAATCACATATATATGTATGCAGATGAGGTTGAAAATATTTTAATAAATGCAGGAATTTTAGAAAGTCTATGAGCTCGATTTGTTTTTACTTTCATGTACACCAACCATATAGAATAAGAAAATATACGGTTAAAGATATCGGTTCTGCTGATGATTATTTTGAAGAAGAATCCTTAGATCGTAATAATAAGGCAATATTTCAAAAAGTTGCTCAAAAGTGTTACTTGCCAACAAATAAACTTTTATTAAAGCTTCTTAAAAAACATCCTGAGTTCAAAATTAGCTTTTCACTTACAGGTGTATTTTTAGAACAAGCTGAAGAATTTGCGCCAGAAGTTTTACAAAGTTTTAAGGATTTAGTGGATACTGGGCGGGTAGAGATTATAGGCGAAACATATTACCATTCACTATCTTTTCTTTACTCTAAAAAAGAATTTGATAAACAAGTTAACTTGCACTTGGAAAAGATTAATGAATTATTTTCTGTTACACCTGAAATGTTTAGAAATACAGAACTAATTTATAGTGATGAACTAGGTGAACATATTGAACAGTTGGGTTATAAAGGAATTTTAGCTGAAGGTGCCGACCACATACTAGGGTGGAGAAGTCCAAACTTTGTATATTCTCTTCCAAAAGGGAATCAATTAAAAATCCTTTTAAAAAACTACAAATTATCAGATGATATTGCATTTAGATTTTCAGATAAAGGTTGGAAGGAACATCCACTGTCAGCTGAAAAATTTGCTAATTGGGTTTCAAGTACCAATGGTGCTGGGCAAGTAGTTAATCTATTTATGGATTACGAAACTTTTGGAGAGCATCAATGGGAAGATACTGGAATCTTTGATTTTATGGAACATTTACCAGGACAGTTATTACAACATCCGGATAATGATTTCGTGACTCCAAGCGAAGCAATTGAAAGATACGATTCTTTTGCAGAGATTACTTTTCCTCATTATGTGTCATGGGCAGATATTGAAAGAGACTTATCTGCATGGCGTTCAAATGCTATGCAGTATGATGCATTAGAAAAAATACATGCAATGGAAGAAGATGTTTTAACAACTGAAGATCCAAAGTTGATCACCACTTGGAGAAGATTAACAACTTCAGATCATTTTTACTATATGTGTACAAAATGGTTTAACGATGGTGATGTTCACAAGTATTTTAGCCCATACGAAACACCATATGAAGCATTTATAAATTTTATGAATGTTATTCAAGATCTAAAATTAAGGATTGATTCAGCACTATCGAAAAAAGTAAGTATAAAACCTGTTCAAGTTCAATCTACACAGGATCTAATTCTTTCGTAAACACCGTAGTAAATTTGATTTAAAATAAAGAAAAATATAGTATATAGAAATGAGATATTTTGTTAAAAATAACTTTAGGTATACAAGATTGGTTAGTTTATTG
>JAGQLF010000002.1 GCA_020429545.1 Candidatus Dojkabacteria bacterium | reverse complement strand
ATATTTTAATACAGATGATATTAATGAACTTCATTCAGAAGCTACTAAATTAAGTCCAAATAAAATAACAAATGTTAAAGAAAATCTATGGGAAGGAAGAGAATTTTTGTTTTCGGATCCTGATGGATATTTATTTGTTGCATATAAAATGAATGAATAATTTTATGGAGACGTTTTTTAATATCCCTAAAAAAATAGCTCTGCTATTAATACGTTTTTATCAAAAATTTTTGTCACCAGATCAATCATTCTGGGGTAAACATACAGGTGTTAAAGTTTGTATTTATCACCCAACTTGCTCTCAATATACATATGAGGCAATAGATAGATTTGGAATTATTAAAGGTTCATGGATGGGTTTTAAGAGAATATTAAGATGCAATCCTACAAATAAGGGAGGTTATGATCCTGTTCCTAAAAAGAGATCTTAACTTTTAAATTCTGTAGTCTTCAAATCTTCATCAACTAATATAAAGGATTGCTTTGTTTCTTTTGCAAATCTTTTTAGGGCACTTTCGGTTCTTAAAGTTTTAATTATTAAAGAACTTATTTTTGAATCGATACAAGTTTTTGAAGGCATAATTGCGTAAAGAGGATTAACAAAGGAATCGCTGTTTGCAAAAAAATTTTTATTATCTTCTTCTTCGTTTGTTGCAATAAAATGAATACCTATAGCAGCATTACATATTTTTGTTGTGTAATTATTTTGAGGTTCAATCTCTAATGAAACATCCCAAATCTCACTACCAAAACATCGATGATAGTTTTTGGTAGATAGTAAAAATGATTTTATCTTTAAGGTTTTGACTTTTTCAAAAATTAAATCAATTAAATAAGGCTGAAGAATTAAATTGGACTTAAACAATATATCAGATTCTTTTTTTACAATATTTTCTTCTATTTTTAACACATTGATCATCGAATCCTTTTCAATCTTCCCATGCTTTTTATAGAATGGTAAAAATTTCTGATCTGACTTGTCGCACTCAAATATGTTTGTTTTTAAATAGTGCTTAAACTCAGGAGTCACTAATACAGGGACATTTATTCCAGCAGAGTTTAATCTATATGCTGAGGAGTTGTGTATTATGTGATTAAAATCGTATCTAATGAATTGAATAAGTTTGAAAATTACATCTAAATCGCTTTCTTTTATTATGCTTGGAGTAATAATCTCTAATGTAGTTGTACCTAAATTGAATGAATACTTTTTCATAATAATAGTATAAAGTTGTATTCAAAAGGTAACAAGCTAAACCTGTATTTCCTTTACAAACGTTTCAATCCTGATTAGACTAAGAATATATGAAAAGACAAAGATATTTTAACCTGCTAAAACCAATTAGTGAACCAAAATCAGCATGGGATAAGATATATGATTGGATTATAGGTAAGGCTAGAATTGTGTTACTTTCGACCGAGATAATAATGGTTTTAATATTTTTTGTAAAAGTAGTTGTTGATAATATAGAAAAGAATAAATTAAACGAATTTGATAAAACACAACAAGAACTATTAAACTTAGAATCACAGCATGAAGAAGAATTTAGACAAATTCAAGCTAGAGTCATTGATTATCAAAACATTTGGCAAAACTCCAATATGATTTTTCCTATATATAACGAAGTACTTGGTTATATCGATAGTCCAAGTAGTCAGTTTTCACTTAATATTTCTTCAGCAGGTACAATTACAATTGAAGGGTATGAAGATTTAGATAGATTAAGAAGTATAGAGAATAAAATGAAAGCATCTGATAGTTTTAACAGTGTAACAATAAATACCTTAACTCTCGAACAAACAGATGTAATAGATAAGAGAGGGAGGTATTCGTTAACAGGAATTATTGATCCAGAACTATTATTAAGAGAACCAATCTAATGAATGCAATAAGTACAATAAGAGCAAAAAGAAGAATAGAACTAAATGAGTTGTTGAACAATAGTAGGAATAAAAGTATTTTTGTTTCTGCGGTAACTATATTATTACTAATAGTTCTCATTATTTTTGGAATTATTCCTTCTATGAGATCAGTTATTTCTCAATACAAAGAAAATCAGTTGATACAGAAAACAATTGATGAAGCAAACAAAAAAATAGCGGCAATAAAAGATATGGTCGATGAAAAGGAAAACAAGAGTCAAGTTCTTGGGGTTTTTGATACAGTTATGCCGATGGAAATTATTCAAGGAGAAACAATTGAGCAGTTATATGATTTTGCGGGTGGAGATGTGTATATAACAGCAATTTCATTCCCTGAAGAATACCCAACACAATCAACAAGCTTATTGGGGGTAACGGAGAAAGTAAAAGACGTAGAAGTTACAATACGAGCTGATGGAACAGAAAAATCTCTTCGAGAGTTTGTAAGAAAAATAGAAGAATCTTCAAAAGTATTTAATATAATTAATTTAAGCTTTAACAGAAAATCAGACGATGAAATTGAAACTTTAGGTATAGAAAAGGAATTTGAAATCAACCTAACTTTAGAATATTACTATTGGGCAGAGGTAATTTCGTTATAATATAAAAATGAAAAAGATAAATCAATTTTGGACAACATTAGTAGTGGCAGGGTTTTTAATATTAATTGCATCTGGGATTTGGAATTTTTCTCAGAGTTTGTCTGGAGCAGATAATGAGTTTGATGAAAATATAATGCCATTTGATTCGAATATACTTATGCCACAGTTTGTAGAAGATCATATAGCGGAAAAAGAAATTATAATTGATTCTAATCTATAGCTTATGAACAATTACTTTAGAATATTTCAGATAGTGCTTCTATTCTTATTAAGTATAGCAACAGGTATAGTCTGGATTACTGCCTATAATAATACCCAATCAATTGAACTTTTTGAGGAGCAGAAAGAGAACGAAAAAATAAAAGCTTCAAAATTCAATTTAATATTTGACGAAACAGAATATAGTTTTAATGAAGAGGGCATTGCAGAAATTAATGTATGGACAGATAATACAGATAGTAGGGTAGAGGGTGCACGTATGGTCTTAAATTTTGATCCAAGTAAAATTGAAATAGTTGATATAAAAAAAGGAGTAGTGTTTGATATTTATCAAGATGAAGAAATAGATTTTGAAAATGGAAAGGCTTTTTTGTCCGGAGTTTTTTCTAACGGATTCAAAGGGTATTCAAAGCAAATATTTGCTCAAGTTATTGTTAAGCAATTAGCTCCTACACAAGAAGAAGGTCATTATTTACAAATATCAAAAGAGTCTTCAGCAACACTTAAAGATCAACCACTAATATCTATAGATGGAGACACTATAAATATAAATGAAGAAAATTAAAACAAAATCGTATATTCTCATAGAATCAATAGCAATTTTAGGATTGTCGGCAGCAGTACTTTACTTAAACAATTCATCTCAATTTAATGAGCTTGAATCGGCATCTGCTTCAACCGAGATTTTATTTGAAGCCAACCCTAAACAGATATATCCAGGGCAATCAGTTACACTAAATTGGTCTGCTCCTAATCTTTCAAATGTTTATATAGATCAAGGAGTTGGACCAGTGGCTAATGAAGGTATCGAAGTTGTCTTCCCTAATATTGGAGATAAATACACTTTAAAAGGTTATGAAGGAGGTGAGGAAGTTACAAAAAGCCTTATTATAAAAAGGCAAGGGAATTAGATATAAGAAATTATTAAGAAAAAGAAAGTAATTATTGAAACAGTAATTACTGAAATAAACCACATCATCATATTTTTCCATTGATTTGTTTCTAACCATAATGCTCCGTCCTCTTCTTCATGAATCGCTGTAAAAAAGAATAGAGTAGTTAAGATAATATGTTTGTGTCTATCTAAAAATACTGCAGTCTCTGGTGAAGTAGCATTCTGTTTCTCAAGTTCATTTTTAACTTTAACCGTTTGCTTATATCCTACGAAAATAAGGCCAAGATAACTTAATAAGAGTATTAATGCAGGTATCATAAGTATATGTTATCAGTTACCGGTTTAGATGTTAATTAATTGTTTAACTAAGAAGATTGTCTTAACTGATCTATAAAAGAATCGGCATCAGAAACTAAAACTTCCCTAGGTTTGGAACCATTTGGTGGACCAACAACCCCAGCTTCTTCTAACTCTTCAAGCAATCTTGCTGCTCTGTTAAATCCAATATTTAGTCTTCTTTGTAGATATGAAGAAGATCCCTTTCCAGCTCTTACAACTACATGAATTGCTTGTTCAATCAAATCATCTCCTGAAATATCTCCTAGTGCTTCTGCATTTGCCTCTTCTTCTGATAACTGTTTTTCTGTAATTCCTGTTTTATATTCAACCTCAGGAGATTGATCTTTTATAAAACTTACAACTCTAATGACTTCTTCTTGCTCAATAAATCCACTTTGAAGTCTTTCAGCCTTTGTTTTATCTGGTGCTTTGAATAATAAATCACCAGCACCCATTAAGCTTTCTGCACCTATTCTGTCTAAAATAACTCTTGAATCAGTTGAACTAGTTACACTCATACCAATTCTTCCTGGAATATTTGCTTTAATAATACCTGTAATAACGTTTACAGAAGGTCTTTGTGTTGCAAGTATCAAATGAATTCCAACTGCCCTTGCTTTTTGAGCTAATCGAACAATAGCGTTTTCTGATTCAACTCGATTTGAGGTCATCATCATATCTGCCATCTCATCAATCACAACTACAATATAGGGCATTGCAGCAAATCCTTTCTTTTGATTATATGCTTCAATATTTCTTACTTGCTCTTTTGCCATACTTGTATACCTGGTTTCCATCTCACCAACCAACCATTTTAGCGCATTCACAACTTTGTCCATATCTGTAATAACAGGAGTTAATAAGTGGGGAATACCG
Source organism: Candidatus Dojkabacteria bacterium (assembly GCA_020429545.1). Lineage (GTDB taxonomy): Bacteria > Patescibacteriota > Dojkabacteria > J137 > J137 > JAGQLF01. The sequence goes on along the minus strand of JAGQLF010000002.1, from coordinate 25,872 downwards.
TTGTAATCCATCAGTTCAACTTGCTTAGGATCTACTAGAATTAATTTAACCTCATCAGGTGTAAGTTTCATAATTAATGAGGTTATAAAGGTATTAGTTAAAATTGATTTTCCTGATCCTGTTGCACCTGCAATTAAAAGATGGGGCATTTTTTGGATATTACCAATTACGGCATCTCCATTTATATCTTTTCCAATAGGTACAGGAAGCTGAACACTTGTATGCTGCATATTTTCAGATTCCATTAATTCTTTCATTCTAACTAAATCTCTGTTTGTTCTTGGAACTTCAATTCCTAAAAACGTAGTTTCTGGAATTGTGTCAACTCTGACTGCCTTTGAATCTACTCCTAAAGCCAAAGCAATGTTTTCTGCCAGTGTTGCAACTTTAGAAACTTTAATTCCTAGTGGAATATTTAGTGCATATTGAACAACAGATGGACCAATATATGCGTCTTCAACAGAGGCTTCAATTCCAAAACTTGCTAAAATTTGTTCAATAATATCTGCATTTTGTTTTATTGAAGCTTCTTTAGCCTGTGATTTTTTATAAGGAAATAATAGGCTTAATGGAGGTAATTGCCAATTAGGAAATTGCAGACTTTCTTGCTGTAATCCATCTGCTCCTAAATCACCTTCTTTATAATTTATGTTTTCATTGTTAATCATCTTCTTTTTTGGGATACCGGTAGGCATTGGTTCTGGACCATCATCGCTGTCGTCTTGTTTATTTTTTAATAGATTATTAAAATCTCCAAATCTAGATGCTTTAATTGTTTCCTCTTCTTTTTCAAGAGTTAGATCTTCCTCATCTTCATAAAAGAATAATTTTCGTACCAGTTCCTGAATATAAGATAAGAAATTACCCAGTATTTCAATCGTTTTATTTAATGAAAAGGAAGCTGCAACTGGAACCAAAGGCAGAGTCAGTAACATTAGTATTAATTTAGTTGCTGCTTGTGTTGGGAATCCATCACCAAATATATTTACAATAATATAGTATCCAACCCTACCTCCTTCAGTTATTGTTGTATCAAGCTTTATTTCTTCCCAAGGTTGGTTTGTAAATGCTGTCATTAATCCTGAAAGGAGAATAATTAAGAGACCCTGTGCCATTAAACTCAATGCACTCATGAAAGGCATTTTTACGCCAAGTAATCTAAGGCCAACTAGAATTAAATATGGAGATAAAAAAATTGTTGCACTTCCGAAAACTACTCGTGCCTGTTCAAAAATTGTTCCACCATCTTCTGCACCAGAAAATACAGAAATACCAAAAAATACTCCCAGTATTATTAAAACTAATCCCGTAAAGGTCTGAGTTTCCTTACTGTCGTATGTGAGTTTATTTTTTTTTCTTCTTCCCATATTTAGTTATATTGATACATTCTAATCTATAATAAGGTTTTGCTCAAATTATTAGATTGTCTGCATATGAATCTTAAAAGTAGTATAAAAAACTGTAAGACCTAAATATATAGAGTTTGGCTATGCGCTGTGGGGTCTGCGTGTGTATACCGCATAGCGCAAACCTCAAAGCTGTTCAAATAAATATATAAACTGCTGTACTGAAACTATCGATAACGTTAGAATGAATTATGAAAGTAATGGAGTCAGATACAAAATTCGCACATCTTGGAAAACCAGGAGCAGCTTTCTCTAAAGGATTTCAGAGAAGGTTAGATTTGATAGTCAAACAAGTAGATCTAAAAGATAAAAAAATCTTAGACCAAGGCTGCGGAGAAGGAGTTTGGATGAACCAGTTTTCTAAATTTACAAGTCCTAATAATGTTTATGGGTCTGATATTGATCCAGAATCAAAAGTAAATTACGAATTACAAATTACAAATTCAACAGACTTTGTTCCAATTGAAAATTATAGAATATGTCCCGCAGAAGAATTAGATTTTAAAGATAATTTTTTTGATATAGTTTTTTCTAATGAAGTATTAGAACATGTTAATGATGATAAAAAATCTGTAGAGGAAGTTAGTAGAGTACTCAAACCAGGAGGTTACTATATTGTATTTACACCAAATCGCGGCTGGCCTTTTGAAACACATGGGATTTTTTTTAATGGAAAATATTACTGGGGAAACATACCTTTTCTTCCTTGGATGCCAAAATTCATATTTAAAAAATTTGCTCCTCATGTAAGGAACTATTCAAATAGAGAAATAGAAAGCCTTTTTGATAAAAGTATCTGGGATGTTACGTATCATAAACACGTATTCCCTGGCTTTGATGGAGCAGTGAGGAGATTTGGAATTTTTGGAAAATTGCTTCAATGGAAATTTCACTTCTTGGAAAAAACACCACTTCACTTCTTTGGTATTAGTCATTTTATAATTGCTAAGAAAAAATAAACTATTTGGATTTTCCAAGACCACCATATAGCTTTACACCAAGGGATTGTATGGTTTTATCACCCCCTTTTCCTATCATTAAAAATATACCCATAAAGCTAAAAGTTAACAAAAGCCAGAAAATTCCAACTTTTTCTATTCTTCTTACAGAACTATTAAATCTTTCTTTTATTGTGCCAACTCTGTATTTATTTCGTGCTGCTTTCCAAAACAATTCTGTGTCTTCACCAATAATATAGTTTGGGTACCCACCAATCTCATTAAATTTAGCTTTATCAACAATTGCTAGTTGTCCAGTTCCATCTGGAAAACGAGTGTAACGCATAAATTTTTTATATGCATTTCCCCACCTTAAGAAAGACCTATGAGAGAATTTCTCGGCATTAATATTGTAATAAGGAGTTGCAAAATCTAACTTTCTTTTCTTAAAAGATTCAAGAGCATTTTGTAAAAAATCATTATTAAAAGTTACATCAGCGTCAATAAAAATAAGCGTATCTCCGATTGCCATCTTCGCACCGTTATTTCTTCCAACACTTGGAGTACCTCCTTCAACTACTTTAGCACCAAACATTTCCGCAATTTCTCTAGTTTTATCTTTTGAGTTTGCATCTGCAACTATTACCTCAAAATTTTTAAAAGTTTGATTTTTTAAACAGTTGAGAAGTTTAGGTAGAGTAGATTCTTCGTTGTATGTAGGTATAATTACAGTAACTTTGGGATTCATTAAATTTCTCTAGAAATTAGTAAGATCGCTATATTTACAATCAAAAATAAAGTTAACTTAACAATTGTCAAAAAAATATTTTCAAAGAAAGTTATAAATTGAGGCTTCCTAGAAGATCGATAATTAACAGAGGCATTAGCCGTTTTGATTTGAGATTCTCCTAGTACATTTCCAATAGACAAATTATAAGCAATCAAAAAAGGAACAGTGAAAATTTCTAATAGTACCCAAATAAACCAAGCAAAAGGCCTTAAAAAAATTAAAAAAGAATTTTTAGAGAGAGCTTTAGGACTATTGATTTTGTCGGCAAAATTAGCCATAAATACAACAAATTTACCCAATAGAGATACATTTACTTTCTTTTTAGAATCAGGATTCGCAATTCTCTTTGTTGTTAGTTCTTTGACGAGATGATCAGTTGAAAGAGATATCAAACTTTTTAAAAATCCAGGGTTAGACTTGTCTAAAATCAAAAAATTATTAGGCAGTTGTTCAAAAGCTGTTCCAAATTCGCTAATTAGAATTATTTTAGTGTTTTGCAAAGTATTATTTTGGTTAGTCTTTAGAAACTCAAAAATTTCTTTACCACTATATCTTGGAAGAGTAGTATCTACTATGACAACAGTAGGTTTGGTTATAAAAACATATCCTAGTCCACCTACTCCATCATCAGAGGAATAAATGTCGAATAAGACGCTTGGAAATAAATTACTAGCATTTCTATATAGCTCATTTTTTATAATGCTTCTGATTACATAATTATCATCTAAGATAACTAAGCTACAACTAGGCAATTTAGGTGATACAACACTTGGGTTCATAAATTATTATATTCTGATATAAAACTAAGTTCAAAGATTAGGTTCAGTATGTAAAAAAATCAATATATTGTACAATACATTCAGTAGTTTTGTACGATAAATAATGACTTTAGATCAAGAATTAGAAATTGTTGAAAAGGCAAAAGAAGACCTGTCTGCTTTTGATCAGATTTACTCTTTTTATTTCAATAGAGTTTACGGATATTGTTTTAAAAGAACTTCAAACCATTCAATCACTGAAGAAATAGTTAGTCAAGTGTTTTTGAAAGCAGTCGAAAATATAAAGAAGTTTGATACAAAGAAGCAGGTAAGGTTTGGATCCTGGCTTTATACAACTGCACACAACTTAATAATTGATTTTTTTCGAGCTACAAAAAAATATACTAGCTTTGAGAATTGGCAAATAGAAACTACTGATAATTTAGAACACCAACTTTCAGTTTCAGAATATCAAAAGCAGGTAGCTTTCGTCATGACTAAGCTAAAACCAAGATATCAAAAAGTTTTATCATTAAGATTTTTTTCAGAGTTAGAATTAAGTGAAATTGCGAAAATAATGAAAACGTCGAATAAAAATATTTCTGTAGTTTTATATAGAGCAGGAAAGGATTTTGAAAAAAAATATAGAAAAATTTTTCCAGAAAGTGAAATATTCGAATAAGTTAACCGTTATGCTAATAGTATGAAAGCCAGTAAAAGCAAAAATACAAACCACGTAGAAAAGCTGACGTTCTTTGGCGAACATACTCTCGTCGCGCCTCCACCACGGCCTGGGTTCAAGGAGGCGTTACGTAAAAAAATTAAAACTCACTATCTTGAGATAGCAGAAAGTGAGATAAAAGAAAAACCTATCCTTTCCCCTTTTGCGAAATATGCCGGTATATTTTTTAGTTTGTTATTTACTTTATTAATTACGGTGGGAGGGGTAACTGTGTACTACAAGAACTTACCAAGCAAAACGGTAACTGCAAATCAAAGAATTGCCACTTCATTAGCTTACGTAGAAGGACAAGTACAAGTATTAAGAGGTGGTTCATGGGTTGATCTCATTGAAAAATCAGATTTGTTTGAAGGAGAAAAAATAAAGTTAAGTGAGAATGCTCGCGCAATTATATCTTTTGAAGATAGAGCGGATATACGACTTTCTTCTGAAAGTGAAGTCGAACTTTTTTCTCTGAAGGATAAACATATTATTGTAAATAATAATTTTGGAGAAGTTTATGCAAGGGTAACTCCTAATAATGGTTCTGTTTTTGAAGTAAGAATAGACTCTGTGTCTTATGAATCTTTAGGTACAGCTTTTAAAACTATAAATACATCAAAAAAACAGGGAGTAGAAGTCTATCATAGTAAAGTAAAGATAAAACAAAAAGATTCTGCGGCAGAAGTTATTGTTGAGGAAGGTAATCAATATTTTGTGAAAAATGAAGAAGATAAAAGTGCCGAAAACAAAATTGTACCTGTTCAGGTAGAAGTTTTAGCCCAAGATAACTTTATTCAATGGAATAGAGCGCAAGATGAAGAAAAAGTAAATTCTGAAGCGCTAGGAGTTTTAAATAATGCTGATTTATTTCCATCAATAAATTTATCATTAAAAGAAGAGGATAAAGGAATTTTATTAACTTGGACAAAGGAAAATCTTCCAAATAATTACACATATAAAATATTAACGGGTGATAATGCAGAAATTGGATTAGATAATTTAAATGCAACAATTGAAGATAAATCGTCACAGGCATATATACTTCAACCTAGTAGAGGAATGAAAACTTTATATGCAAAAGTGTGTGTTTTTGTGGATGAGAGTTGTATTGCTACAAGTAACGTTGCATCAATAGATGTTTCAGAAAGTGTCTTGGGAATAAAAGATGAAGTATTAATTAGTTCTGTTAGATTAGTAAAAGAAGAATCTATAGGAGCTTTGATAATTAGATGGTATATTGAGCCAAATAATGTACAAGGTGTAGAAGGATTTAAAATTGAATATGACAAACTTAATCCTAAAACCAAAAAGATAACCGAAAAGGAAGTAATACTAGAGAATATATATGATAGAAAATATATTATATACACACCTGATTTTGAGGTAAATTCTTATATAAAAGTTTGTGTACTTCAAAATAATGAATGTATTCTGTATAGTAATGAAATAACAATAGAGAGAGAAGAGATCCCTTTAGAAGAAGATTCAGATACAGTTGAGCAGACAAACTTAGATTCTAACAATTCAACTCAAGTGGAGATTGAAACTAATTAGGTAATAAGAGGTCTGAAATAATAAAAATATTTCCATTTTCAAAAGGAATATCAGCGTTAATAACTGTAGAATCTACATCACCGTTTGATATGTTTAATTCCCCGTTATTTACACTAAACAAAACATTGTTACCAAAAGAAGTTGCAATAGGAACTTCTAATGTCAAAGTGTTAGAGTAAAGTACTATAGGGAGAACATGAGATTGTATAAGTACAATAGGATCTTCAACATTAAGCTCTTTCATCGCTGAATTAGTAGGGGCAAGAACAGTCACATTTTCTGTTGCAGACATAATCTCTTTTGCTAAATTTGAATTTTCTAAAAAAGTTGCAAACTCAGTTACTCCATTTTGATTTAGAACGCTAATAATATCATTCTTATTTTCAGAAACAGTTTCTGAATCTGAAACAGAAATGCTGTTACCATTATCGGTGTCAACAGGCTTTGAGTTAGAAAAAATATAAATAGAAGTAACTACTACCATCATAAACACAATTAGCGCAATGTATGTCATTAATCTTTTTTGTTCTTTTGTCATTTATCTATAATAATTGCCTACATTCTATACTGAAAAAAGACTATTGAAAAGTCTTGTTAGCAGCCTCTTAATTTATTTGCCAATATTGTGATACAATATCACGTGATTATTTGAACCTATGGCAGAAAAAAGAGACTACTATGAAGTACTTGGTGTTTCAAAAGGTGCTTCTAAACAAGAAATAAAAAAATCATATAGAAAGCTAGCAAAAGAGTATCATCCAGATAGAAATAAGGCTTCTGATGCAGAGGAAAAATTTAGAGAGATACAGGAGGCCTATGAAATATTATCAGATGATCAAAAACGACAGGCATATGATCAATACGGCTTTGCTGGAACTCAAGGTTTTGGAGGAAGTGGACTTGGAGGATTTGGAGATATTGGAGACTTGGGAGATTTATTAGGTTCAGGAGGAGGATTAGGAGGGTTGCTAGGTGAGATGTTTGGAGGTAGTTTTGGTGGATTTAGTTCAAACGAAATGTCTGGGAGAGGAAGAAGTGGAAGTGATATTCAGATTAATCTGAAATTGTCTTTCAATGAAGCAGTTTTTGGGGTTGAAAAGAAAATCAAATATCAAAGATACAAGCAATGTGATATTTGCGATGGAACTGGTGCTGAGGGTAAGAAAACAAAGCAGTGTGAGACTTGTTCCGGAAGAGGTCAGGTTGTTCAAGTTCAAAGAACAATGTTAGGAGCAATGCAGGTAGCCTCAGTTTGTCCAACGTGTCACGGTGCAGGACAAGTTGCAGAAAACAAATGTAGAGAATGTAGTGGAGAAGGAAGAATGAAAAAAGAAGATGATTTTAATGTAAAAATTCCTGCAGGTATACCAGATGGAATCACATTAAGATTTACAAATAGAGGTAACTCCGGTATAAAAAATGGACAAACAGGAGATTTATATATCTCAATAGAAGTGGAACCTCATCCAGAATTAGAAAGAAGAGGTGATGATATCTATACAGATAGGCACATTAATGTTTCTACAGCAGTTCTAGGTGGAGAAATTGAAGTTCCAACTGTTCACGGTAAGGTAAAAATGAAAGTACCAGAGGGAACTCAATCAGAAAAGATTTTACGACTAAAAGAGAAAGGGGGACCAAGATTTAGAGGTTCAGGTAATGGTGATCAGTATGTGAGATTGATTGTAGATATACCTACAAAACTTTCATCAAAACAAAAAAGACTCTGGGAAGAGTTGAATGATGTCTCCGAATAATAGTAACTTAAAAAACTATTATGCAGCCACGCTTTTGTCAAAGTAGTTTGACAAATTTAGTTAATTCATCTAAATTGTATAACAAGCCTAATAATCTTATCTGCTAAGGTTTTTAAAGCTTGACTTATTTGATTAAGTAATCATTAAAAGGTTATGATAGATTTAACTGACATTTGTGGCATACCACTTTCTTTAGATGAAGAAACAGGAGTTTTAAAATATGATGATTGCGTTGCTTGTCAAAGTGAAGAAGATATTGGGATTACAGACATTATTCCTGTCCTACTTAATAAATTTTTAAAATATCCAGAACAGGTATACAAACATTATGTGGGTATTCAGAATGGTGGTGAAGATTTTAAATCAAGTGGCATATCTTATGACATAATTCACCTTCCACATGGTCTTCTAGGAATTGAATACTCCAAAACACATGTATTTTCATCATTTGAAAAAAATAATAAGTATTCTTGTATGGTAGAAGTTACGAAAGGAGAAGTAACAGTTCTTATCCAAAAGAATGAGCAGGTTGATGATCCTTATGCCAACACAATTGTAGAAGATGTAAAAATGATTCAGCTGTTTCAAGGAGAAAAATTAGCAATACCTACAGGTGTTCTTTATACGTTTGTTAACACAGGAAGTGAACCAGCAATATTCGTAGTAATTTCTGCCGATTTAGATCATATAGATTATAGTAATTTAGTAAAAGAAAAAGGATTAGCCTACTTTATTATCTCTAAAAATGCTAGATTAGAAATTGTTGCTAATCCTAAATACAGAATAGTAGAACCGGCATTGCGTGTTCCTTGGAGTACAATGGAAAGTAAAGAAAAACAACCTTATATGCATAATTTGTTGGAAGGAAAAGTTCCACTTTATAAAAAATTAAATCAATATCTTAATGATTTTGTAGGAATTTTGGTTTAGTCAGCTAAGAGAATTTTAATGGGTTATAATAGAGTAGTTAATCAATTTACATGTTTAGAACCGATAGAGGTGAATTTAACTGGATAAGCTTCTTACTCCTGTTTAATATTGTTATATTCTCAATATACTTGCTATTAGGCGCTAGTGGTCCACTTGATGAGGTAAATATTTATGGAATTTTTAATGCCGCAGCTGTAAAAGAAGGGTACTTTTGGCTTTTCTTAACCTCGAACTTTTTACACTTTGAAGCATGGCACATTTTTTTTAACATGATGGCTTTATTTCAAATTGGAAATCTAATTCAGGAATTTTACTCATCAAAGAAACTTTTTATAACGTATATTGTTTCAGGAATAATCAGTGGAATTGGTACATTGATATACGCTAACGCATTGAATGAAAACATAGCATCTTTAGGAGCTTCAGGTGCTGTTTTTGGTTTACTTGGATTATTAATAGGTGGTACATTAAAGACGAATAGATATGGAACATCATTACCATTCTCAACAGAAAGTTTTATTCCAACGTTAGTTTTAGCAGTGTTAATAGCATTTATGCCAAATGTGAACTGGGTTGCACATATATTTGGACTAATAGCCGGAATTTTACTAGGTTTTTTATTCGAAAATAATATGTTGGCAAAAACTTCACAAAGAGATCTGAAGCTGGAAAGCTTTATGTATATATTTACTATTGGTATATTCGTGATATCATATGGACTACTAATAGCTAATTTATTAACAGGATTTGCTGAAAAGCTATGAATGTATTAATAATTGGACCATCTGGAAGTGGTAAGGATACTCAATCTGCCATTTTAGAAGAGAAGTTTGGCTTTAAGTCGCTTTCTACAGGATCTATTTTAAGAAGCGAAGTAAAAAAAGGGTCAAAAATTGGGAAAGAGATAAGTAAATACATGGATCAAGGAAAATGGGTACCAACAGAAATAACGTATCAATTATTGGGTGAAGAATATTCAAAGTTGGATTCTAAAAATATAATATTTAATGGGGTTGTAAGATATCCAGATCAAGTAAAATTATTAGATAACTTAGTAGGGTTAAAAGGGAACAAGATTGATAAAGTATTATTACTAAATTTAGATAACAAAGCTGCAATAGAAAGACTTACTGCAAGAGGAAGAAAAGATGATAAAGAAGAGTTAATTATTTCAAGACTCAATGAATTTAAAGAGTCTTTTGAATCTATTATAGAACAATATAATCAAAGAGGTATTCTAATTAACATTGACGCTTCAAAGACTATTGAAGAGATTCACAAGCAGATAGTTAAAAACTTAAATCTATGAAACAAGCATTATTAAAAGCACTAAAAATCATAGTTCCTGAACCATTACGTAAACAATGGCGATTATTACTATCTTTAATAGGTTCAGTTAGATACGGATTCCCTGCACGAAAACTTAAATTTATAGGAGTAACAGGGACATCTGGTAAATCAACAACTACCGCGATGATATATCATTTATTATCAGAAAACGGATATGACGTAGGTATGATATCTACGGTAGGTGCAAGGGCAGGTAAAAAAAATTTAGAAACAGGATTACATGTTACAACTCCAGATCCGTTTGAACTACAAAAAATACTTGCTTTCATGGTTAAGAGAAAAATGGAATATGTTGTTATAGAAGCTTCATCACATGCACTTGCACAAGGTAGATTAGGAAATGTGCATTTTGATATCTCTGTCTTTACAAATATAAAGAAGGATCATCTTGATTGGCACAAAACCTGGGAGAATTATGCAAAATCAAAAGCGATTTTGGCAAAAAAAACAAAGCCATCAGGAAAGATTATTGTAAATAGAGAAGATAAAGAAATGTACAAGTTCTTATCAGATTACTTGGGTGATACTTATACAGATAGATTTATAACCTATTCATTTAACGAAATTTTAAATATATCTGAAAGCAATGGAAATATAAATTTTAGACTAGATAATACAAATTTCTCCCTACCTATGCTTGGAATGTACAATGTTGAAAACGCACTAGCTGCAATTAATGTAGCTCAAGTTTTAGGGATTGATCCCAAGGAAAGCTCAACTGTGTTGAAAAGCTTTCCTGGAATAAAAGGGAGAATGGAAATAATGCAAAGAGAACCATTTTTTGTGATTGTAGATTTTGCTCACAACAATGACTCTTTAATTAAATCTTTACAGTCTGCTAATAAACTAAAATCTGGACTAGGAAAGGTAATAACCGTTTTTGGTTCTGCGGGACTTAGGGATGTCAGTAAAAGATACGAAATGGGTGAGACAGGTGCAAAGTACGCTGATATTGTAATTATAACTGCTGAAGATCCAAGGGTTGAAAGTTTAAAAGAAATTAACAGTCAGATTATAAAAGGGGCAGAAAAGTCTGGTGGAAGACTAGTGCAACGGTTTAAGGACCATGATGAGTATCAAAAATACGTAGTAGAGGATAAAAAGGTAAATCGTGGAGACATTTTTGTTTTTGATGAAGAGTCCGTACAAAATAGGTTTGATGCAATTGAATTTGCTTTTAAAATTGCTGTTCCTGGAGATGTAATTATAACTGAAGGAAAAGGGCATGAGCAGAGTTTATGTTTTGGTGAAACTGAATATCCATTTACTGATCAAGAGGCAGTAAGAAGAGCAATAGAGAAATTAGATAGTAGAGGTGTAGATAAGTAGAAAAATAGGTTATACATCCTTTATGATTCATGATGAAGAAAAGTCAGGAAGAAACATTCCTGAATGGCTAAAAGAAGTAGGTTTTGATTTCTCCAGAGATATTGAAAAAATCTGGTCACTTGAAGGTCTTGAAGTTGAAGAACTGCCAATCCAAGATTTAATATGGCACTTTGATTATCCATTTTTCTTTTCAAGCGGAGGTTGGTTTGATGTAAAGCCAGTCGATGTAATAAATAACCCACAGGAATATGAATACAGGTATAGTCGAATTATGGGTGTCGATAATAAATATCCAATACATATTATGCAGTGGAGAGGTAGATGGACAATATTAGACGGATTGCATAGAGTATGTAAATCATTTATTGAAGGAGAAGAAAAAGTTAAAGTGATTAAGGTACCAGAAAGCATGATTCCAGAAATTATCGCAGATAATTAAATCTTCCATTATAAAAAACTCTCAATTGGTATATAATTACAGCATGAAAGATAAGATAGCAAAGCTGTTTTCAGACATTATTAAAAATAAATATTCAATTGATATTGTTGTTCAAGTAGAACGACCAAACGATTCTTCTCATGGAGACCTTGCAGTGAATGTTGCAATGCAGCTATCAGGCAAGTTAAATCAAAACTCAAGAGAGATTGCCCAAGAATTAATTTCAGAAATCTCTGATGATTCAAAAAAAGAGCTATATATCGATTCTTTAGAAATTGCAGGTCCAGGGTTTATTAATATAAAACTAAGCACAAAAGTATTCAAAGATATTTTGCTAGATATTATTGATAAAGAAGATAAATTCGGAACAAGTAACTTTGGTCAAAGTAAAAAAGTCATGGTGGAGTTTGGACAACCAAATACACATAAAGCATTTCATGTTGGACACTTAAAAAGTGCAGTTTCTGGATTATCTATGGTTAAACTACATGAGAATCTTGGATTTGATGTAATAAAAGCAAACTATTATGGCGATGTTGGTATGCATGTAGCCAAATCAACTTGGGGTTGGCTAAATACAGAAAAACCTACTGATTTTGATAATCTAAACGTTCACGAAAAAATGAAATTCATTGATGATTGTTATGTTAAAGCGTCGAAAGAATTTAGTGAAAATAAAGAGGTTGAAGAACAAATAAGAAAAATCAATAAAGACATATATGATGAGGTGGATAATTTAGAAACTAAAACATATAAAGAGTTAAGAAAAATAAGTCTAGATCATCAAAAAGAATTATGGAAGGAGCTTGGTGTGGAATATGATAGAGAATATCCAGAAAGTGAAATCTATAAAAAAGCTTTAGAAATTGTTGAGGAGTATAAAGATACAGTTTTTGAAGAGAGTGATGGAGCTATAATTTATAACGGAGAGAAAGAAGGATTAACTACTTGGGTGTTTCTAACTAGTGAAGGAAATCCAACTTATTCTGCTAAGGATTTAGGTCTAGCACATAAAAAGTTTGAAGAGTACCCGGATTTATATAAAGGAATAGTTACTACTTCAGTAGAGATTGCCGATTATTTTAAAGTGGTAATTCATATTCTAAATAAAATAATGCCAGAGACTAAAGATAGGTATTTCCATATTCCATTTGGCTGGATGCTTCAAGGAGGTAGGAAATTCAGTTCTAGAATGGGAGGCAGTATTAAAGGTACAGATATTCTTGATGAGGTAAAAGCTATAGCGTATAAAAAAATTAGTGATTTGAAAGATTATTCTGAAGAAGAAAAACAAGAAATTGTTAATTATGTTGCAAATGCAGGTCTAAAGTTTCTGATTCTTTCTCACGAATTTCATAAGGATTTTAGCTACGATCCAGATCAATTTTTAAGTTTTGAAGGATTCTCTGGACCGTATATCCTTTATACATATGCAAGGGCAAAATCAATTCTTAGAAAAGCTGAAACTGAAATTTCAAAAGAAGTATCAGATAATAGCTTGAATAGCGAATCTGAACTCATTGTCCTAAAAACATTATCGGAATATCCAGAGGTTGCTTTTAATGCAGGGATAAATATAACTCCACATACGGTTGCCAACTACTTGTACGATTTAGCAGGTAAGTTTAATAGCTTCTATACTGAACACTCCGTGCTTAAAGCAGAATCTAATGAAGATAAAAACGCAAGATTACTTTTAGCAACTGCAACAGCAACTGTTCTTAAAAATGGTTTAAATCTCCTTGGAATTGAGACCGCTGAGAAAATGTAATTTTATTTTCTTTTTAGAATTTTATTTGTCTCAAATTTGTTATATGGAAACACAACAAGATAGTGTAGAGCAAGCATTGTTAAAATAAATATCCCGACAAAAGAATAAATTATTAAATGACTACTTGCAGGTATTGGTGTGACGGCATAGTAACCTCTTGATGGGAATACTAAAGCTAATGGGAATAAGACAATTGGAATTAGATAGCTTGATCGTTTTAGTGATTTTGACGGACTAAGTGTATATAAATAAGATAGTATAAAGTGCAGCAAGATAATACCCAGTGCCAGTAGTAGTGTCAAAAACATTTGATCGAACAGGTTTTCAATTTCCCAAATAGGCATTAACGTTTGCATAGTGCCTACAAACATTGCTATGAGAAGGGCGATTCCTACAAATAAAGGATTTTTAGGAATCTTTCCAGATTTCCAAAGTAAGAATAAAGTGTAAGAAACGCTAGTACCAAGAATTGTCATAATCATGGCAGTATTTAATTCAACTAGGTTTAAGTAATCTCTAGTTAAAAAATAAACAAGAGATACAATTATACCTTCTAGAAACCCCACGGGTATACTCGAACTAATGATGTCTTTCATAAAGAGTCTTTGATCAGTAACTTCTTGTCTTGATACAGTTAGTAAATAGCTAGCCAATGTGCTTCCTAAAAAGCCAGAAATTAGTGTTGAAGTTGGATTTATTGGCACAAATGAACCAACTAAGAATGCAAATACTAAAGCAAGCGTTCCATATAAAATTGCTCTAGCAAAATACATTTTAGCTGTAAGTTTAATATTAAAAATAATATTATCTCCTTCATAAAATATTTCTGGAATCTTAGTATAGTCGTTTTTTAGTAAAACAATATCTGCTACATTTCTAGCAACTGGAGCTCCAGATTCCATTGCAATACCAACATCAGCTTTTTTTAAACTCAGAACGTCATTAACACCATCTCCAATCATGGCAACCTTTTGACCTTGTTCTTGAAGTGCTTCAATAATAGCTAATTTATTTTCTGGAATTGCTCTAGCAAAAACAGTTTTTGAGTCTGCAATTTCTTTTACATCTCCGTCAAACTGACTTAAATCAACAACATCAGTACTTTTTATTCCAACCTTTTCAACAATTCTTAAAACTGAAGCTAAACTATCACCAGAAATGATTTTAACTGCTATGTTTTGTGATTTAATTGTTCTTAAAATTTCTTTAATACCAGGGTTTAGTGTCTCTTCAATTGCTAGGGCAAAGAAAGAATTTGTTTTTAAATTAGTATCGTTATTTCTAATTCGATCTAAAACCAAATCATTAAAAAACAAACCTACAATAATTCTAAAGCCTTCGGATTCTTTTTCTGTCAACCAATTTTTGAAGTCAGCCTTCACTTCTTCGGACATAAATCTCTCAACACTAGTGATAGCTCCCATTAACATTGTTGTTGAGTTATAACCAACTGCACTAAATTTAGTTTTTGAAGTAAAAGGTATTTGATCGAAAGAATCTGGTGCATTTTCTAAAACTTCAAATTCATCAATTTGATAGTAATCAAAAACTGTTTTTGCTGTTTTATTAACACCGTATATAAATTTATTTATTGGTGCCAAAAAAGAAGTTACATCGGCAGATTTCAAATTATATATATATTCGTGTTTAGCAACCATATCATTTGTAGTTATTGTTCCTGTTTTATCCATACAAATAACATCAATTGTAGCCAGTTCGTCAATTGAATTTTGTTTTTGAATAAGAATTCCTTTTTTAGCCAGTTTAGTTACAGATATAATAAATGTGACTAGAAGAATAATTAAAAGCATTTGAGGAGTTGAGTTTCCCACAACTGTTGTTACTCCAATTAAAATATCTTTAGTTGTCTCGCCATGAACTTTAGCAAGTACAAAGTTTAGCGCAGCAGCTACAAATCCTATGAATGTAAATATATAGACTATTATTGTGCTGTTTTGCTCAAGTTTGCTTTGCTTTCTAATTAATTTAGTAGAAGTTTCTGCTAGTCTATTAAAATAATTTGCATTTCCAACTTTATCGGCCTTATAAACACATTTGCCTGTAACAACAAAGGATCCAGAAAGCACCTCATCAGCCTCATCTTTATTAATATAATCGGACTCACCAGTAAGTGCAGACTCATCAATTTGTAAAAATTCAGATTTTAATACTATTCCATCTGTTAAGATAGTATCTCCTTCTTCAGCCAAAATAATATCTTCTTTCACTAATAAACCTGCAGATATCTCATTTAACATACCGTCTCTAAAAACTTTTGCTGTGTATTTAAATTTTGTTTTCAGCTGTTCAAGTCTTTTTTTGACACTCATTTCTTCAAGAGTCTGAGTCGTTGCTGAAGTAAAAAGAAAGAATAATAAGACCAAAACATCTCTATAAACTTCAAAGAAAAAAAGTCCTCCTATTAATGGGAAAAGAGCTAGATTAGAAATATTAAACATGTTTCTGGAAAATATCTGCAAAACAGATGGCGTTTTGGTGTCAATCATTGTATTACTTAGCCCAAGTGACTTCTTTTTTGCAACCTCATCAGAGGATAGACCAGAAAATTGCTCAAAATTCATACTTTAGATTATAGCAATAAAGTGGCATCATATTTAGATACATTCATGTTTCAACTTTTGCTTATGTAGCTTATACTTTATTATGGCTAAAAAACTTCATACAGATATTGAATCTACAAAGAAAAACTTTGAATCATTATTCGAATGGACTTCTGCAGAAAGGCCATGGGAACCTAAAAGCAAGGCATGGTATGTTTATTATTCACTTTTTTTTCTCGTATTTATTGTTTATGCAGTATTTAGAGGACAGTATCTACTAATGTTAATGATTGTTTCATTTGTATTCTTATGGTTTATTCAAGGAGCAACACCACCTGAAGAATCAAAACACATAATTACTACTCTTGGAATTAAGACTCTTAATAAGTTATTCAAGTGGAGATCAATCAAGTATTTTTGGTTTTCATTAAAAGGTAACTATGCGTTTCTCCATCTAGATGTTATAGATAAAGAGTTTACAACTGGTGATAGAATACACAGGCTTTCCTTATTGGTAGATCCAAATGATATGTCAAAAATATTTAAAGTAGTTAATCGATTTGCTGATTACGGTAACCAGCAAGAGGTAGGATATAATATAATAACAAGAGCTGTTAATGGAGAATACATAGATATTATAGATTTTCTGCCTAACGATAAAGAAGAAGACTAGATATATTTTTGTCTAAAAACAAAGTACTTGTAGAAAAAGAAATTTAGTATCATTTGAGTTGCCGAAGTTGCGAAATTAGAAATTGTTGCAGTTAAAGAATTTCCTCCCTGTTCACCTTTAAGTAATAAATCTAATACATCAAAATATAAACTATAGAGAATAGAAGCAATAAAAATATTCAGCATAAAGATCATAATCATCTTAACAACTTGTCTGTAAACATGTTCCGTAATTGAATTAAAAGTCCAATATCTGTTTATTGTGAAGCTAACACTTTGACCAATAATAGATGAAATTAACTTTGAACTATAAATCAGGCTTATAATTTTGGGTCCTTGTGAATCATTAAATATTACTTCAATAAGGAAAAGCAATATTAATAAATCAACTCCAAAGCCAATTATTCCACTAATTAAGTATCTCAACTTTTCGTTTTTTACCATGGTTGAATTTCTTTATAAATACTACCATTACTAAAAGTGATGGAATACAACAACAAAGTAGTAATTTTGCCAAAAAAGATATATTGCTAATGTTTAAACCAAGATGATCTTGTGTAAATGAATTTATTCCGTTATTGAGTATTCTGGATTGTTGTCCGATTAAATATGTTATTGAATCAATTCCGCTTGGCTTCTTGTTTTCTTGAATAAGTTTTTTTTGTGATTTACCGTTGCTATTTTCAGGAATATTTTGAACAATGTTAATTTTCATATCTCTTTCAGGTATAGATTCTAGAGTGCCAAAGTATGAAAGTTCAGAAGTGCTTGGAGTTTCTGGATCTATTGAAGCCACATGAGAGTAAAAGTGATTTAAGTCACCACCAATCAGATTACTGCCAAAATCACCCCAAGTTGTATCAACATTTATCCAAGTGTCAAGGGCAGGCATATAAACCTCTGCCCATTGATGATTAATTCTATTTTCCGATCTTGATTCATAATCTGCTGCACCATATCCATAACCAAATGCTGCTCTTGCAGGAATTCCTTGTGCCCTCAAAAGTGTAATAAATAAATCAGAGTATTCCATACATACAGCAGCACCTCCGTTTAAAGTTGCTAGTGCACCTTTCCGTTCATTTAATCCATATTTCTTAACAAAACTATAGTCGATTCGATCAGTAACAAAATCGTACGTGTCCTGAATAATTTGATAGATATCTTCACTATCACTAATCTGGCTTGCAGTTTGTTCAATAGTGCTATCGGTTACCTCCCAATAATTACCTGCAAGTAAGTATCGGTCATAATCTTCTGAAATATCACTAACCTTACCAGCATTTGTTAAATCAAAATCAGGATCCTGCTCTAGTTCAGCATAGCCTTTTATATAGATATGTTCTTCCTGCGACGCAGAGGCCTTGAATTGAGCAATTAGATTACCATCTTTATCTTCATAAATTGAATATGGCTTGGGTGAAATCTCTTCGTAATAAACTGCTTGAGTTATTGGACCACTTTGTACATCTCTTGGAATTGGTAAAGAAAATGTATTTATTGCAAAAGGCACAGTATTAGTTTTAGGAATTATCTGATTTATTTCAAATGTAAAATACTGCTTTGTTCCGAGTTGTATCCAAACAGAATTTCCCACTAGATTATCTTGTGAAATTTCTATAATTCGATTTTCTCCGTCTTCGGTCACATTTTGTTTTGGAGAAGAAAAGTTTATTCGTGGATATGTTTTAGATATAACTAATCTAGTGTAAATCTTTTCTAAAACTCTGTTATCTTCAAATACATAATCACTTGGGTAGCCAGGAATATATATATCTCTAACAGCACCTGTTTGAATAACAAGACCGTAGGATTTATACGTCAAAAAGATTTCTGATGTTTGATTGGTTGCTATATTTCTTGGGTGAGGGACTTTCACTACAAAATTGTTAGATTCATTTTGCTCAAGCTCGTACTCTAAGATGTTACCAGAATCGTCTTTTACCTCAATAGATTCAATTGTTCTTTGTAATTTTTCTTCAGCCTCAGGGTCTCCTTCAACTGGATTAAAAATAGTGAATCCTTCTAATGAACCTTGTGGAACTTGATAGCCATATTGTGTAACTGTAACCTTTTTTGATTCATTTACAAGAATATAATCATCTTGAAGTGTAAAGGTTCGATTATGAATTTTTTCTGCAATTGCAGCATTAACCCTACCAAGTGATGCCACTCCAAAGAGTAAAAAAATAGAGAAGCCAAATATAGTTTTTATGATTTTCTTAAATTGCATAACGATATTATACCTGAAGTTAGTTAAGAGATAAGTATTTATTGCTTCTCCTTTTAGGAGAAGGTGGGACCGACTTTAGTCGGGACCGGATGAGGTCTTGACCTCACCTTTCTTCCAAGTTCATTTCATTCACTTGGAATTCATCCTCTCCTACAAGGAGAGGAGAGAGAAAAGTGCGAATTAGAGCTAATACATGTTACTATATGTTGCTATGATTGATTTGTCTCACTTAAATCCCCAGCAAAAAGAAGCTGTAGAAACAACAGAAGGTCCACTTCTAGTTTTAGCAGGTGCAGGTTCCGGAAAAACATCCGTGCTAACACATAGAATTGCATTTATTTTAGATGCAGGGTTGGCGGGGCCTACAAACATTTTGGCAGTAACATTTACAAATAAAGCAGCTGGGGAGATGAAAGAGCGAGTTGCAAGATTACTTGAAGATAATGACTCTGATGGAGCAAAGATGACAGCTATTCCATGGATGGGGACTTTCCACTCAATTGGAGTAAAGTTATTAAAAATATATGGAGAACATGTTGGGTTAGACAGAACTTTTTCTATTTACGATTCTTCTGATCAGCTTTCAGCAGTAAAAGAAGCCATGGAGAGGTTAAAAATTCCTACCAAAGATTTTAATCCCAGGGCAATTCAAAACTATATTAGTTCTGCAAAAAATCAGCTCATTACACCAATTGATTATGAGTCTTTTGCACAGGGATATTTTGCCCAAACAGTTGCAGAAATTTATCCTGTTTATCAAAAAATTCTAAAAGAAAATAATGCAGTAGATTTTGATGATTTGATTATGCTTTCAATTAAGCTTCTGGAAGAAAATAAAAAGATTTTAGAAAAATTTCAAAATGATTTTAAATATATTTTGGTTGATGAGTATCAAGATACAAATCATGCACAATATAAAATGATTAAACTTTTGGCTGCAGTGCACAAAAATATCTGTGCTGTAGGAGATGATGATCAAAGTATTTATTCTTTTAGAGGCGCAACAATTCAAAATATTTTAAATTTTGAAAAGGATTATACAAATTGCAAAGTTATAAAACTTGAACAGAACTATAGATCTACAAAGAAAATTCTAGAAGCGTCGTACCAAGTAATTAGTAAAAATAGAGCTAGAAAAGATAAAAAATTATGGACTCAAAATGATGATGGGGAAAAGATTATTGTCTACACTGCATCTGATGAAGAAGATGAAGGAAGATGGATTGTTAAGCAAATTGAACAAAATGAAATTGATTTTAATGATGTAGCACTTTTATATAGAACAAATGCTCAATCTAGATCTTTAGAAGAAGCATTTATTAATGCAGAAATTCCATACAGAATTATTGGAGGAGTTAGGTTTTATGAGAGAAAAGAGATTAAGGATGTTCTTGCTTACATGAAATTGATATATAACCCAAAAGATAATAAGAACTTAGAGCGAATAATAAATGTACCGAGGCGTGGAATTGGTGCCAAAACAGTTGAAGAACTTAAAATGGAAGCTGCTTCAAAAAATTTAAGCCCTGGAGAATTCTGCTTAACAGAGAATGAATTAAGAAACTCAAAGCTAGATAATTTTGCAAGTACTGTAAAAGATTTAGAGAAACAATCTAACGAAATGAATATTGTAGATTTTATAAACTACATTATAGAGCGTACAGGTTATCTAGAAATGTTAGACGATGGAACTCTAGAAAATCAATCTAGAATTGAAAATATTAGAGAGTTAATAACAGTCGCTTCAAAATTTATAAATGAAGAGCCAAAAGTTGCACTTGAGCTATTTTTAGACGAAGTATCTTTACTTGAAGGAGCTGCATCTAAAGAAGAAAACGAAGATAGTGTAACTTTAATGACAATTCACTCAGCAAAGGGACTAGAATTTAAACACGTTTATGTTGTTGGAATGGAAGAAAATTTATTTCCTCATTCAAACACAATGTTTGATGATAAAGAGTTGGAAGAAGAGAGAAGGTTGGCTTATGTAGCAATTACAAGAGCAAAAGAGCGGCTGCATTTAACTCATACTCTAAATAGAAAATATTTTGGATCAGTGCACGCAAATCCTCCATCAAGATTTTTAACAGATATTCCAGAAGAATTAGTAGAGTTAATTGCACCAGATGTATCTAGCTACTCTTGGGGAAGCAGTGATTCTCACACAGATACATTTAATGAAAATGTAGATTTAGAAATTGGAGATAGAGTTAAGCATGAATATTTCGGCATTGGCAAAGTTAAATACATGGATTCTGAAATGATTGAAGTTGATTTTGGTGTAGTTTATGGCGTAAAAGAGCTAATGCTTGAGTACGCTAGACTTGAGAAGTTATGAGATTCCCTCCTTGAGGAGGGTGGTATAAAGTAAAGCGAAGCGCATACTTTATGCCGGGAGGTGTATCAGTAACACCCCTCCCCCTGAAGCAAATGCTTCAGGGTACTCCCCTCGAGGGGAGAATTACAAATTACTAATCCGTAATTTATTACTGTTCTTCCACTTATCAATTTCAGCATGGTGGCCAGAAAGCAAAATATCTGGAACTTTAAGTTCTTTCCCTTCATCAGTTACAAACACTTCTGGTCTTGAGTAGTGAGGGTATTCAGCAATTTTATGATCATCCAAGAATTCAGTCTCATCTTTTATAGATTGCTCATTTCCTACAACACCTTCAATCAACCTTGTTATTGAATCAACCATAACCATTGCTGCAGCCTCACCTCCAGATAGAATGAAATTTCCAATACTGATTTCCTTATCTACAAAATTATCAATAATTCTTTGATCAACTCCTTCGTAATGTCCACAGATTATTACTAGCTCTTTTTCTGAAGCAGAGTAGTTTTCTGCCATTTGCTGATTCCAAGTTTCACCTCTTGCTGAAGTTAAAATCACTTCTACATTTTCATTATCAATTGCATTTATAGATTTTAAGGCCTTATATAAAGGTTCTACTTGAAGCACCATACCAGCTCCACCTCCAAAAGGCTTATCATCAATTTTTTTCCATTCACCAACTCCAAAATCTAGTAGATTAACTATTTTTAAATCTAGCAATTCTTTTTCTTGAGCTCTTTTATTAATGCTTTCATTCAAAAAAGAAAAAGCATTTGGAAAGGCGCTTATTATCGTTATTTTCATGCTTAATTATACCAATTTAGAGCAGAATTATCAGTTCTACACACACTTTCTCTTTAGTTTTCAACAATTACAAAACCCATGTTACGGAAATTCCGTGAAACATTTTTGCGTAACATTTGGCTTTGAATTTGGATAAGCATAAAAAAGAAGAGAGCTAAGTCTCTTCTTGTGTTGTAATAAATTTATTTCTTATCTTTCCGTTTGTTTTTTACCATATGCAACAGACTCTAGTGTGACATATATGGCGTTTAAAGTTTGAAGTGTATAGGAAATTGTAAATTTAGTAGCATCGTTAATTTTAGTTTTATCAATTGAATCTAAGTGTGTAGGAAGATACGCGTTTAAAATATGATTAATTGATGATATTTGTTTAGGAGAACAACTTGTAACTATTTGGTACATAAACTTACTATCTCTAAGAACATTAGCTCTATCCATAAATTCAGCTAAATAATAATCTCCAAATTGGTTTGAATCAATCATTCTAGCGAATGCTTTTATTCTTTGGTTTAATTCAGTTCCTATACTATCATCTTCATATTCTTCTAATTCATCTTCAATGAATTGCATATAATTAGTTTGTTTAGAATCATTGCCAAATTCTGTAGTTTGTTCTTCCATGTATGTTTATTTAAAAATATGCTGGATTATATTGTATGTGTAATATTTAGGCAAGTGAAGAACTTAGTCGGATAGTTGAATGGGACTGCCACGTCGTCATAAAGTATTCACTTCATGACTCCTCGCAGATCGCCAGACAAGGCTAAAAGCTAACCGCTAATTGCTTTCCGCATGTGGATTACCTGTATATGCAGCTTCCGTTGAAATAATTCTTAATAATTCAGATTTATTTGTCTTTAAGAACTCTCTTAACTCATTCATATTATTAACCCCTAAATCAGCTAGAGTTCTTGCTGCATAATGCTTAAACTCATCTACATAAAATGCCATTGATCCTGCTTTTTCAGAAAAGAACATATATCCTGGCTTTCCTTCAACCTTTTTAGCTCTACCTGCGTATGTCATTCTTGCTTCTAATAGTTTTTCGTTTGAAGATTCAATTAGCATTGTTGGTGCACTTGCTGAACCATGATATGGATGACAAAGTTTTCCAGATTTATGTTGAAAGAAAAAATCTGTTAGCTCAATTGTTCCTCTAACAAATTTTTGATTAGATAAAATTAGATCAACTCCAAGAACAAATAGCCCGCCAACTGAACGCCCAACTCCACCTTCTGCAACAATTGTTACATCGTTAAATCTTGGATCAGTTGTTATGCTATATATTTCTTCTAATGTGGTTAGCGCCATACCATTTGTGGCTGATGTACATTGCATTCCACCACCATGTCCAAAAACTAATCCATCAACTTGAATATCACGAGCAATTAGTTCTAGAGCTTGTTCTTTATCTGCTATTTGACCTGCAAAGATTTCTACGTCATCACCAAGCTCAGATCTAATTTTTCTAGCAATTTCTACAACTCTAGGATCTCCATTAATTGTATAAATTCTAAAAAGCTTAACACCAGCTTTTTTATATAGCTGTCTAATTTGTTTCATTTCTTCATCTAAATTTCCACAACCAACCGCTGCTCCAATATTTCTAAAAGCTCGTTCTTGCTGCTTGCTAGATAGTTTTAATTCTTTAATTGCCTTTTTGGCATTGTTAATTAAATCTATTTGCCGTTTAGGGTCAACAGCATTTAGACTGTTTCGGTGAGTGAATATTGGCATGTGTCCAATTGCAGCAGTTACTAAAATATCTCTCCATCCAGAAATTGGCGGCATAGAACCTATTCCATATATACTTCTAGCGTGTTTTCCTATCTTATTATATAAACCAGTTGAAGATATTGAGCTTCGACTAACCATTTTATCCGAAGAAATCTTTTTATATCCTATTTCTTTTAATGCCTTTGTTTCTGTTATATCACCAACACTTGTTGTGCCAAGCGCTGTCTCGACTGTATTTGATCTACGATTATTTCTATGTTCAATTCCATTTTCATCAATCTCATCTAAAATTTTATGGACTTCTGAATGTTGATGCTCCAAAAAGAATTCAGCTCTTTGTGCAATTGCTAATTGTCTTCTTTCTGGTCCCATTTGCCAAAGTATTGGATTACCATTTCTAAAAGTCTTTAAAGACTTTCTATCAATATCAGTTAAAAGAAGCCCAAGACTAGATGAATCTCCTTTTTTAATAAATCTTGTATAGAATTTATTCTCCTGTCTTACAATTGGATCATAACTATCGGCATAAAAATTCTTTTGATGTTTTTGCTTGTCACCCAAGCATTCAAGTGAGTATGCAAACTTTAGTGCTTTTACATCTTTTAGTTTTTCTGGACGCATTCTCTCTAGCTCTTGAGCATATGGTTCTGCAATTTCAAAGATAGGGTAGGCCAGATCAATTTTAGATTTTTTAAACTTTTCTAAAGCCATTGTTCTCATTGAAAGAGAGTCTTTCTTTTTGTCTGTCATCTCTGCAAAAGTTTTTGTTTCGCCATCTGGAATGAACATATCATCCCATCCAAAACCATTAGAACCTCTTAGTGTTTCAGAAATTTTTCCACCTAGAACACCTTCCCATAAATGTACTTCTGTTCCATCATACAATGCATAGGTAATTCTAGCTGTTGCAGATCTATCTTTATCTTTTAACCATACTTCACAAATTAGTCTTCGCATTTCTATCTCTGAGCAAAAATCGTTAGCATATGTTCCTGGTCTTCCACCTAAACCTTTCATTTCTAAAGATACATCTTCAACTAAAATTGGATTAAAATTATTTTTTTCCCATGCAGCAATTGCTTTTGCTTCAGCTACTTTTTTTGAATCTAAACTCTGGATTTCATCCATTTTTAGATCTTTTCCAATAATTATGTAGTCAGTCAGAATTCTTTCAATTTCTTTTAGTTTATTTTTATTGCCAGTTGCGACTTCTAAAATTGGGGATGATGAAGATATTTTATTTTCAACACGATTAATAATATTAGGAATTGTTTGATAAAGATTTCGTGGCATCTTAAGTTAGTTTAAAAGATAGTTCTGCTAATAGGATTTACATGCAAATATTTCATATTACCATAGTTATAAATTGTGTATAGATTAGTAGAAAGTAGAAGATTAGATTATGGAATCTATTTAACTATTGAGTTTAACCAATTGGTAAAATCATCATTAATATTAGTGACACCAAGCTCACCAATAAAATTATCATAATCGATTACTGATTTAACTGTTTCCTTGATAACTTGATATCGATCATCTTGTGTCTTTGCTATAAGTACAACCTCAGGTTCTTCTACTACTTCATTCTCGTAGTTATATATGCATGTAATTGGGAAGAAGTTGACACAATTAACAAGTTTATTTTCAATTAATTTATGTCCAACTTTTTTCGCTTCTGTATCATTATTTAAAGTAATATATATGATCTTCATAAGCAAAATTAATAACTATATAGTCTATAGTATTACTCTAAGGTAAAATACTAGCAATATTTCATATTA
>JAGQLF010000029.1 GCA_020429545.1 Candidatus Dojkabacteria bacterium | reverse complement strand
AGGATGTGAATAATAAAATAGATTAAATTGTTATTGATATTGAAGAAACTATTCTGAAACTTAAATAGTTCTGATTACACCCACTGCCTCGCCATGAAGTACTACTTCATGACTCAGCACCTCCCTCAAGGGAGGAAAGTGCTTATAATTCTATAACCTTGAGTTCATCCCAACTGGTTGTGTATCTTGGACTCATTAAATTACTTTTAGCCTTCCATGTTTGTTTTGTTCCCATTGAAGCAGTTTTAATTGTACTACTTCCCCAAGTTTTGTTTATTTCGTCATATGCATTCATAACTAAATTTTTATTTCTAAATTTATAATTTTGATCAAATAAGTTTACTTTTTGACTATTTTTAGGAAGAATTCCTCCAAGTTCAACTAAAGATTTTTTGTACTGTAAACCTTTGATAAATATTTTGTCTACACAAGATTCAGCAGCACTAATTAGATCAGGTGTGTAGTCTGTTGGTGTATCTAACGACATAAAGTATGATTTATAACTGTAGTTTTTGTGATACCAAGTAGAAGAACTAGTTTTTTGAAATGTAACAAGAGAAACTCCTACATACGAGCAAATTGAATTTTGCTTTCTTAACTTTTCAGCGGCTCTTCCAATATAGCTTGCAACAGATTCTTTTAATTCATTTAGTTCTGTTACTTTATGGCTAAAAGATCTTGAACTAATAATATGCTTTTTAATTTCTTTATTTTCAACACCTTCTATACAATGGATACTTCGTAATTCAAATTGTGTACGTTGAACTGTTACCGATGTTTTTGCTCTAAGCCAAGTTTCATCTGCTTGTTTTAAATCATAGGCAGTATAAATTCCATTAGAGTTCATAAATTTTGTTAGGTTATAACCAATGCCCCAAATTTCGTAGACTAGAAGTTGTTTTAGCACATTATCAATTTCAGTTTCATTATTAAAAACATATGTTCCTTTATTTTCTTCAAATTGTTTTGCTTCTTCTGTCGCAATTTTTGCCAGTGTCTTTGTTGGTGCAATACCAACAGAAACAGGTACACCAGTCCATTTCATTATTGTCTTCTTTATTTTACTTGCAAACTCTTTATAGTCATCTATTTTTAAATTAGTTATATCTAAAAATGCTTCGTCAATTGAATAAACCTGAACATCTGGTGCAAAATCTCCTAAAATGTTCATTACTCTATTAGATAAATCTCCATACAAATGAAAGTTAGCAGAGAACACTTTTACATTATGTTGTTCTATTAAATCTTTCCATTTATGAAAAGGAGCTCCCATAGGAATACCTAATTTTTTAGTTTCAGCGGATCTTGCAATAATGCACCCATCATTGTTAGATAAAATTGCTATTGGCTTTCCAACTAATGCTGGATTAAAAACTCTTTCACAAGAGGCAAAAAAGTTATTGCAGTCAATTAGAGCAAATACTTTTTGTTTCATATCCTATTATACATATTATGGCGTTTAGCGAGGAGGTACGACGAAGCAATCTCGATCAATCTTCATAATATGATAAGATAAATTACTCCCCCACGCCTATAGATATAATAAGAAACTCTATATAAGAGCTTTAATCACATTCTTAACTACACCAAAAATTTGAAACTCATCTTCTTCATCTATTTTAATTGGCAAATAAGATTCATTCTCTGGGACTAAGTATAGTCCATCATCCTTTTTTATAACTCGCTTCACTGTAAATTCACCATCAATTGCAGCAATTACAATACTTCCGTTTTTTACATCTAAAGATCTGTCTACAAGAAGTAAATCTCCTGTATTAATCCCAACATCCTTCATTGATTCCCCGTTTACTTTAACAAAATATGAAGCTGCTGGATGTTTAATTAAATATTCATTTAAATCTAGTTTTCTATCAATAAAATCATCAGCAGGAGAGGGAAAACCTGCGGATACAGATGTGCTAAAAACAGGAATCAGGACTTTCGAGGTTATATTAGGAATAGATATTTGAAGCTTCATAAATAATATTAACAGATACTCAAATTTGCTCGAAGTTTATTTTTTATTACTAATCATTCTCAGGTTAATTCAAATTTATTACAAGTAGGGTTATAATGTCATTTGCCGATGAAAAACATTACAAGACTTATAAAAATTTCAAAGCCTTTACATAAGATAATGTATTTAATCTTGGGACTATCTGTTTTTACCTCAATACTTAGTCAAATAATCCCTTTCGTTTCCAAAGTCGTTGTTGATGAAGTAGAAAAGCAAATTGAAAGCGAGACTGGTGATCTCAATAAATTAATACTGTTTTTGTTGATAGGGTTTGGCTTAGCTGTTCTTAATCAAGTTCTGAGTTCAGTTTCACAGAGGATTGGAGATCATTTTGGTGGTGAAATCAGAAGATTCTTAATTGCTAAATTTTACGATCATATATTTAGACTTCCCCAAACATATTTTGATACAGAGATTTCTGGTAAGGTCATTCATCAATTAAATAGAGGGATTTCTTCAGTTGAGAGTTTTATGAAGACAGCCTCTAACTTTATATTTCCAAGCATATTGTTAAGCATTTTTACGCTTATAACAATGTTTATATTTAGTTGGCAGGTGGCATTATTTACAATTCTTCTATTTCCAATATATACAGCACTAAGTTATTACTCATCTAAAAAATGGGGAGAGAAAGAAGTATTTAAGAATAAGCATGAGGATAATACAAGAGGAAGAATTCAGGAGGTAATCTTAAATATGAGATTAGTAAAAGGATTTTCTAATCAAGAAAATGAATACAAGTACGTTGATGAAGAGCAAAAAACTGTAAATGATATTTATGCTAATCAAAGCAGGACTTTTCACATTTTTGATTTTGCTAGAAACTTTAGCTTAGAGTTGGTATTACTTGGAATGAATTTAGTTATTTTCTACAACGCTTTTGAAAGAAACTATACTTTTGGAGACGTAATTTTACTTATGCAGCTGATAATGCAAGTAAGGAGACCCTTATTTGCAATGTCATTTATTCTGACACAAATCCAACAAACGGAAGCAGGTACAAAAGAGTTCTTTGAAATTTTAGATTTAGAAGAAACTGAAGATTACAAAGTAGAAATTGAAAATTCAAGCATTACAGGAAAAAGCATTGAGTTTAAGAATGTTTCATTCAAGTACAGTAAAGAAGATAAGAATATATTAGATCTAGTTTCATTTAAAATTAATAGAAATGAAAAGGTAGCACTTGTTGGACATTCAGGTGCAGGAAAAACAACAATTATTAATTTGATAAATAAATTTTATAATCCAACTGGTGGTGAAATACTTGTAGATAATCACGAATATTCAGATCTAAGCCATAATGAAGTTAGAAATCTGATTTCCCTTGTCTTTCAAGAGAACGAACTGTTTTCTACAACTATTAGGGAGAATGTATCTTATGGAACATCTTCAACAGATGAAGAAATTATTAATGCTCTAAAATCGGCCAATGCATGGTCATTTGTATCTAATTTTGATAGAAAACTAGATACTCAAGTTGGTGAAAGAGGGGTTAAATTATCTGGTGGCCAAAAACAAAGAATACAAATTGCAAGAGCAATTTTACATAATAGCCCGATTGTAATTTTAGATGAAGCAACAAGTAACTTAGACTCAAAATCAGAAGCTGAAGTACAAAAGGCAATGGAAGTTTTGATGCAAGATAGAATTGTAATAATTATTGCTCACAGATTTTCAACTATTCAAAATGTAGATAAGATCTTAGTCATAGATAATGGAAAGATAGTAGATTCAGGTAGTCCTAAAGAATTATCTGGTAGGGAAGGAATTTATCGTGAATTACTACAATACCAGGTTGAAGGAGATAAAAAACTTTTAGAGAATTTTGAAATATACTAATTTATGTCATGGAGGGGTTATCTGCCTGTCTATGAATGTCATATGACTTGTCACCATTCGACATGCTCAGGATGGCAAGACAACTAAATATGCAAGTATTCGATGCAGAATTAGATTTTCATGAATTTGGAATTATTGACCATGCAGATATTGAAAAAATATTATTTGAATTTATCGAAGATAGTCATTACTACGATAAAAAAAATCTTCTAGTTATAACAGGTAAAGGCAATGTTGTTAGACCACTGGTAAAAAAACTTCTAGCTCAAAATCCTCTTGTCAAAAAATTCAAACAAGCAGGTTATTTTAGTGGGCAAGAGGGTGCTTTTGAAGTTGAGCTGTATTAGTAGGAACAAGTCGCGACTCGTCCCTACAGTGATATAATATTCTATGGATCTACTTTCAAACATACTCAGACCCAAGAATTTAGATGAATTCATAGGGCAACAGCATCTTGTTGGGAAAAATGGCCCGTTAAGAAAACTTTTGGAATCTGGAAATATTGCCTCAATGATTTTATGGGGGCCGCCCGGATGTGGAAAAACAACTTTTGCAAGATTAATTCCTTTTTATGTAGATGCTCATTTTGAACCGTTCTCGGCAGTAACTGGAGGTATTGCGGATGTGAGAAAAATTATAAAAATAGCTGAAGACAGAAAAGTCGATACAGGGAAAGAAACAATTCTTTTTGTAGATGAGATTCATAGATTTAATAAGGCACAACAAGATGCATTTTTACCGCACGTAGAGAATGGAACAATTATTTTAGTTGGAGCAACAACAGAAAATCCTGGCTTTGAAGTAAATGCACCATTAATTTCGAGAAGTAGAGTTTTTAAATTTGAACAATTAGGAGATGATGAAATCTTACTAATAGTAGATAAAGCATTAATCCAAAATAAAAAAATAAAATGGACAGAAGAAGCAAAACAGTTTTTAGTTACTTATTCAGATGGAGATGCTAGAAAAGTTCTAAATGCTATTGAATTTGCTAATCAGAATAATAAGACTGTAAATTTAGATAGAATACAGAATGTTCTACAACAAAAATTAGGTATTTATGATGCCCACTACGATACAATTTCTGCATTTATCAAGTCAATGCGAGGTAGCAAACCAGATGCAACACTTCATTATTTAGCAAGAATGATTGAAGCTGGTGAAGATCCTTTATTTATAGCAAGGAGAATGGTTATCTTTGCATCAGAAGATATTGGCAACGCGAAACCAACAGCTTTAGTTGTTGCAACTTCAACAATGACTGCAGTAAATATGATTGGCATGCCAGAAGCTGGATTAATTCTAGCTCAATGTGCAACTTATTTAGCTTCTTGCCCAAAATCAATTGCTGTAACTGAAGGAATAATGAAAGCCAGAGCTGATGTTAGAAATAGACCATTAAACCCAATTCCACTTCACCTAAGAAACGCTGCTAATAAAGTAATGAAAAGTTTTGATTATGCTAAAGGGCATACAAGATATCCATGGTTAGAAGCTAAAAAAGGAAACAAGATAAGTCAAGAGTATATGCCTAAGAATTTAATTGGAACTAAATATTATGACTTTAAAAATTTATCAGAATGAGCTAATTTTTATCCTTGATTATATAGCGGCTAAACTATAGAATGAAAACATGATTAGCTTAAATCAAATAGGAGTAAAGAAGCTTGTTGGGTATTTGATTTCAACTGTAATAATCGTTGGTTTCTTATTCTCCTTTTTTTACAATCCAGCAAGTGAACCAATAAATGACATTCAGGTTTCAAGGGCAGCCGCTGCTTGGGCCGATTCAAATTGGGAATATAGAAAATATATTACTATAGATCATACTCAGGTAGCAGGATCTTCCTATCACTCAAACTTTCCAATAATGATTTCTGTAACAGATCCTGATTTAAGAGATATAGCAAATGGAGGACATGTAGCCAGTTCTACTGGAGACGATATTATGTTTACGGTTGGTGGAGGTTCCACTCAACTTAGCCATGAAATAGAGCATTATGATAATACAACAGGAGAATTATTAGCGTGGGTCAATATGTTGGCGGTAGATAATGATGAAGACACTTATTTATACATGTACTATGGTAATGATGCTGCGGCAGACCAACAAGATGTAAGTGGAACATGGGATCCCAGATATATTGGTGTATGGCACATGAACCAAGATCCGTCAGGTGTAGCACCTCAGATTTTAGATAGTACTGCTAATGCAAGACATGGTACTTCTGGTGGAACAATGACTTCAGGTGATTTAGTTACTGGTATATTTGGTGGAGCTGCAATCGAGTTAGATGGAACTGATGATTATATAAATATTTATAACGCTGCTTTACAAACAGACTTTGATGGTGATGCAGGAACATACTCTTTATGGTTTAAAATGACAGATGCTGCAGATTGGACAGACACTATTCAAGAACATATTATAGCCATAGCTGCCGATGCAAATAATAGAATCCGTCTGAGAAAAGATAATCACGCAGAAGGAAGATGGGGATATCAGCATCATGCAAGCGGCACGAATATATCTCCGGAGATAAATAACTCAGCTGATACAACTGATTGGTATTATGTGACTATGACTTGGGATACAGTAGCAGATGAATTAAAATTATATGAAAATGGAGTACAACTACTACCAACAAGTACAGGTCTAGGTACTTGGGGGGCTACTCCTGGTGCTTGGTCTTATACACTTCAATCAGTAATCGGTGGAGAAGGTACTACATTTGGTGAGTATATTGGTGCAAGTGTAGATGAGGTGAGAATTGTAGCAGGTGAAGCAAAATCAGCGGATTGGATAGCAACAGAATATAGTAATCAAAGTGACCCTGACTCTTTTATGACATTTGGAAATGAAGAAATAGAACCAGTTTGTGGAAATGATTCATTAGATTATGGGGAAGCATGTGATGACGGTAATACTTCAAACGAAGATCAGTGTTCAAGTGATTGTTTAAACTCTTGTGTCTCGCCAGAAAAGTGGAATGGTACTACATGTTATGCATCTGCAACTGGTGGCGAAGAAGATACAGGAACGTGTGGTAATGGGATTATAGATGGTATCGAAGTTTGCGACGATTATAATACATTAAATTATGATACTTGTTCGTATAACTGTAGAATGACATGTGATGGCGGTTATTATTGGAATGGAAGTGAATGCAAAAAATTTGCTGCGACAGTGCAAACAATATGTGGAAGCTTAGATTCTAACTTTGACGGATATATAAACATAAGCGATTTGTCAGCGTTTGCTAAAAAATATTCAAAAACATGTTTGGATTCACCTAGCTCAGCTACATATAGTTGTGGAAGGTTAGACAATAATGGAGATAAAAAATTGAATATAGTTGATTTTGCGGCATTTGCTGCTAGTTATGATCCTACAAATGAATGTAATTGATTTAATTGGAATAGTTGGAGCAGGCTTGGCTCTTCTTGCTTTTTTACTAATACAGTCAGAAAAAATAACTCAGAAAAGTTTACTATATGATATTTTAAATGCACTAGCTGGAGTACTTTTGGTCGCTTCTGGTTTTCATTATGAAACTTGGCCATTTGTTGTTTTAAATCTAGTCTGGGCTGGTGCTTCAATAAAAGATTTAATATTTTCAAAGTACTAATATTCTAAGAAAGTATTTTTTTAATGAACTCTTTTTTAAATCTAGGTACAATGTTTTATATTTGACAAATTTAATGAGTATAAAAAATTTATTCACAAAGAAAATATTACTTCTTTGGATTATTATTTCGAGTATAGCTCTCTTCTTTGGCATTCAGGATTTTATTAACAGCAATAAACCAGACAATAGTGTTTCTGTTACTGTAGGCTCTTGCTATGGGGCATGTAAAAATCTTTTTGAGGGTGAGTATGCAACAGGCACAACTTGTTTTGGTGATCCAAATGTAGTTCCTGGATCGGATAAAATTTGTTATCAATGTCAATCATCCGGAAATTTTATAAAGGTTGATAATGCTATGTGTGTATCAAGTTGTTATGCTCAATGTCTTAAAGATACAGGTATAACGGAGTATAAAGATGGTGATAAATGTTATAACGGTGGGTATGGTTATCCTTATGGAGTTTGGACATGTTCTGAAGGAAAATGGTTTAGAGGTGAACAAAGCCAATGTGCTGGACAGTGTGAAGGAGATTCTCCTTATACACTTTACCCAAAAGGACATGCATGTGCTGTAAATAACGTTTGTTATCAATGTAATAATCCGGGTTCTGATGTTCTTGGTGGTTTTGAAATTGTAGATGGTAGTATATGCAATGTAGATCCATCCGTGCAGTCTAATACACCAACTTTTAAAACTCACTTGTTAAATTTTGGAATGTGGGGTGTAGCAGGGACTAAATATGCTAATGAAGGTGAATTCCATAATTATATTCCAGAACTAGATAAAGATGTCTTTAATACTGTGCATGTTCAAGCACAGGCTGATCCGGAACTAATGAATGAGTATTTTAATACTGCAAGAGGTACTAATCAGGTCGATAACATGGAGGTTGTGCTAGATGTTCTTTGGTGGTTCTTTGAGGCTAATAGTACAAATATGTCAAATACATCAAGAGTCGATGCAAGTGCAGACCCTATTGGAACAATTACTTTGAGAAAAGACATAAAAACTAATATAAAAAAGGATGCAAATGGAAATATTACAGAATACGAAATACTAGAAGGTGATGAAACTGAAAGTCTGGTTTTAGATCAATTGGACTTAATAATTAAAGGTGGAGCAGTAGGCTCATTAAATTATGGAAATAATGAAGATGTTATAAAATATTTATATTTTGATGAACCAGATTTAAAAGGGATTGATCCATTACAGTTTAATGCTGTTACTACATACTTGAACTATAAGTATCCTGAACTTCGAACAATGGTAGTTCTAGGTTATTCTTTTAATGAAGATAACGAGCCAAACGACAATATTAGCAAGTTTGATATATTGAGAAAATCTGAAAAATATCTATATGGTGTAGATGTTGTAGCATTTGATTACTACTATACAATAGCTGGTAGGCTAGATAACGGAGTAAGAGTAGATGCAAGCTTCTATGATTTTCAAAAAAAATATGCCGATTTCTTAACAATAATAAATAATACTCAAGAAATATGGCTAGTTATAGATGGGTATACGGCTGAGTTTAGCGAAAACAATACAACTACAAAGAGAGGAACTGAGCAAGATTTATATAACTCTTTCAGAATGTACTATAACTTTGCAGAAAATAATGGGCGAATCAAAGGTATACTGTCATTCATTTATCAGAATAATTCAGAAATTCCAGACCAGACTCATGCTATGAGAGATTATCTAAAATCAGATAGTCCTTTCTACAGTCAAAGAATTAGTGATGCTTATAATGAGATTGGTAGATTCATTATTTCAAATTCTAAAGATCTAAAGAATGTTATTAATTCAGCAAATCAAGGTTCTAGCAACTTGCGTCGATCAACCTCAAGTTCAATTGCTAGTAGCAGTTGTAGTGATGCTAATTTCATCTGGAATGGATCATTCTGTGAATATATAGACGAAAGCAAGTCCATTTGTGGAGGAATAGATTTTGATTTTAATGAGCTTGTTGATTTAAGTGATTTCTCAGCATTTGCTAAAACATTTGGTAAGGAATGCCTTCAGATAGCTGTGCCTGTTGATGATGCATGCGGCTTGTTAGATTCAGATAGTAGTGGTGCAGTTGATTTGGCCGATTTTGGCTACTTTGCGAAAATTTTTGAGAATCAATGTAACTAAGACCTATTTCTTAACTATATTGTCTCCATTACTTTCAAATATTGATACTGGAGCATTTAACTCGTATGCAATACCATTAATTATTACATCTAAATTTTCATATTGTTGTGTTTCCAGCTCGATTGATTTTTGCCCTATGTAATTTAGTGGTTCTGTACCATTAGCAATCGAACCTTCATATACAACTAATCCATCAGCTTTGACTATAATATATGAGATATTTGCTTTAGCAATTATCTGCGCATCTAATTGATTAATTTCCTGTTTGGGTCTAAATAAGTTCAATACTATTTGGTTTTTTACACCTAAGGTATTTTCTGTTTCTAAGACAATACTACTTTCATCTCCCTGTAATGGTATTAGTGTAGTCTCAAATTCAAAATTAGGTTTAACATTAATTGGTTCTGAGTTAACTTTAATTGAACTACCTTTTTCAATCTTACCTTTGAGTATGATTTCATTTGCATCATAAGCAATTTTTCCATTATAAGGAGCTGAAATTTCAAATGGAGAAGTTATAAACAAATCAGGCTTTGAAAATGATTTTCTTAGTGAACTGAATCCAATCAGGAAAACAAATATACATGTAAGTATTATGAAAGTGAGCTGCAATTTTCTTTTTGTTATAGTAATACTTTTCAAATACTCTAATATTTTACTTTCTGTAATTTTATTTACTTCAATTATTTCTTCGTCTTTAAATTCAATCTTTCTTTTCATATCTTTATTTTCAAAATCTCTTCTATAAAGAGCTATCATCATTTCATAGTTTAAGCCCAAGAATCGTGCGTAATTTTTCAGAAAACCTTTTGCCTGTACGCTAGATTCGAATAATTGAAACTCATCTTCTTCAAGCATTTTTAGATATTTTTCTTTAATTTTGAGTTCTTTTTCTATAGTTTTAAAATCAAAACCTAAGTTTGTACGCTTTTGTTTT
>JAGQLF010000028.1 GCA_020429545.1 Candidatus Dojkabacteria bacterium | reverse complement strand
CTTCTACAATTTTTGTATTTTTACCATCCCCTTTCATGAAATTTTTAGGCATTATTTATTTATATTTTTAATTTAAATAAAAAAAAAGAGAGGCTATAAACATAACCTCTCTTTAATTAGTTTTAGGCAAAATTAGCACCAGAGGCCGAAATACCTTTATAAGCATGGCCAGAATACGTTCTTGCACTATCCAACCAAGCACCAAGAATTGCTTCCAAAGAAGCAACAGTTGTGGTGTCAGTTGTTGCTGTAGAAATTGCATCACCAGTAGCTAAATTAGTTACTGCACTTGAAACAGTTGTACACGTTCCAGTAGCAGCAAGTAAAATTGCTAATTGTTTCGGAGTTTGTTCTTTAGTTGTCAGAGTCTCTTCGTAATCATAGTAGTCAATCAACGTAGCCGTATAATTTACAGTTGGGTCAACAAACGTATAACCGCGAGAGAAAAATTCACCAAAAGGAACATTCTGCGGAGTGTGTCTTTGCATACGAGCACGATCATTATCTTCAATAGTCCATTTCCAACCTTGGTTAGTACCTTCGTCATATGAAACTTTGGTTTTTGTAATAGTGCCAGAAGTAAAGCCGTTTGCGACATTAACTTCTACATTATTTTGAACCTGTTCAATATCATCAAAGTATACTGATTTAGGCTGATCTAAACCAATGAAAATGAATGCATCGGCATTAGTAGCCGCACCACCTGCAAAAGTAGCACCGGATACAGTAGCACCAGCAGAACCACCATTAGTGTACGTGAGCGTATATGCATTACCAGCAGTACCATAGGCAACAGCTTTTAATGTAACAACAGCTCCACTGGATGTAGCAGAAATACCAGATACACCAGAGTTTACAGCAGCAGCAAAAGCAGTAGCGGCAGTCGTAGTTGAAGCACCGCGTGCCCAATCCACGCCCTCTTGTAAAGCAGTACCATTAACAGTAATGGTATCACCAGCAAGGTTAGCTACGTTAGTCATCGTAACAGTAGCACGAGCTTGAACGCCTTTACCAGCTTCTTTAGGATCAATTACTTCAACTGTAGAAGAAGTAGTAATTTGATTCGTAATTGTTGCACCAGCAGTAACAGCATCAGCTTGTGCCTTAATTACTTTAGCTAAAGCCTTAACTAACTCAACGTTTGCAACTAAGTTAGTAGTGGTAGCATTACCATCTACATCATAAGATTTCATTACAGGAATCGTAGTAGGAGTACTTGCACAAGTAATTGTACCAAGTGCCTGACCAAAACTACCACCGCTATTAATAGCTAATGCAATGTAGTTTTTATTCCCGCGTTGAACAGCAGCACTGTTTGAAACAGAAGCTACTCTTGAACGGCTGTTAAATTTGTAAAGCAGTCCGTTAATTACATAGTCCGTAGGATCAGTAATAGAAGATAGGGAAGCAGGTGATTCAAATGTTTCATAAACCACTTCATCATTATCAGAAAACTCTCTGTCACTTCTTACACCATACAGATATACATAAGCACCATATTCGGTTGCAGCCGTAATTGTAGGAATATCAGTAACAGCATAAGCTGAATAAGAAGGAACTCTGTAAACAAGTGTACTAACACTGCGAATCAAATCGCGGTGAATAATTCCACTTTCTACAAAAGCAGGTTCATTAACTTCCCATACATCTGCTGTATGAATAGCACTTGACGTATTAGTACCTTGAAGTACTTTTACTGCGGTAACTTGAGCAGCAGTAACACCTGCTGTAATAAAAGTACCTAATGCAACAGTACCATCAAAATCCCAAGACAAAACACCCAATTGATTATCAGAAATACCTAAAGAGGTAGTTCCATTAACAAGAGCGCCACTTGCTAAAGCTTGATCACCAGATCCAACTAAAATTACTTTTTGACTTGCCGTGTTTGAACGACTCGTTCTTTTAAATTTACTCATTTTGAGAATTTAAATTGTGTTTAAACTTTTTTGTTGTAAGTAGTTTGTATGATTATAATCTTTTAAGTTACCAGATACATTCTGAACAGCTATATCAACTAGCAAATCACAATATGTATCGGGTATATCTATATCAATAGGTGAAGAAGTTGCACTTGGATAAAGCACATCTCCATTCAAATATTCAAGGGTGTCATACCCACCAAAAAAAGGCTTATTTGGTCTTTTTATATATTCACCATATAAACCTGTCAGTTCATTGTCAGAATAAACAAATAATGAACTTTTATTTAAATTAGATGTTTTTTTAATAACACCAACCAATCTTCTCCATTTTGTACTTGGTTTTTGATAAGCATCTGTTAGAACAATATTAAGATCACCATGTTGTTCTAAATCAATGTTTATAAAACCACAACTTGAACCAGCATATAATCTTACTTTTTTCATATAAGGTTTTTCTTGAGTACCTAGTTCAAATTCATACTTGCGAAATCCATATTCAGAAATTTCGTTTATTGGTAATAAAGGATTTTCTCCATCATGAATGTCAACTACAAGAGTAGATAACATATCTATTCTTTGTTGAGTTACTTCAAATCCATATTTCTGGGCTTTCTTTTGATCAGAACTACCAAAAATATCAACATAATCTAAAGCAGCTTCATATAAAAAATCATCAATAAATGCAGATGGAAAATCCTTATTATGATTGGAATCTATCTTATTATATTTCTGCTTGAATAAAACATGAAGTCTTTTTACATTACACATATTTATTCAAATTCAATTCCCTTCGACTTTACTTCATCTAATAAATCTTTATACCAATTGGTAATATCTCCTTCTGGATTATATTGTTTATATTCCTTGAAGAAGAAATTTATTAAACCATCATAAGAGCTTCCTAATTTATATACATCAGGGGTTCCTGCTTTAGAATGCCATACATATTCATTATCTCTATGAGCAATTACATTAGTATTTAATGCTTGTTGTACCAAATACATAATATCTAATTTTTCTAATCCTTCTCTAGTTTCAGTAAGATTTATAATTTTCATAAATGAATCAATATTATCCATTTGATTTTGATTCTTTGTAGAAATAAAATCAGATAATACATTATTCACAGCATCAGAACTAACTTTTCCTTTTAATATAGGCCTTGATTCACTATCGTGTAATACAATTGCAACTTGATAAGATTTAAATCTAGTATATTCGTTTTTAAGCCTATACAAATGATACATTGCTTTTTCTATAGTTTCTTGTTTTTTAGCCTTTTCCATTTCTTCTTCATGTTCTTCCGAAATATACCAATCATGATATGCTGAATTTACAATCATTTTATTATTGGCAATTGTAGGTAAGACATAAATCATTTCCATTAAAAGTTCTTGTCTAGGAGTACTATTTTCAAATGGATTTGGCCTAGGGTAAAGAATTAAAGACAATGATTGTAAAAATGTCTTTTTGCCCCATTCTTCCATATTAGATGGCATATTAAACATTGAATATTTAAATTCATCTGTATATAAATCAGGTTCTACTCCATGTTTAATTTCGAAGAGAGTTTGTTTTTTAATTGATTCTTTAGTAACAAGCATTGGTAAAATATCTCTCCATACAGAAGGTAACTTGTAAGTTACTAAAATATCATTAGGATCAAATCCAACAAAAGGATTCTCAACCAATTTATTTAATCCAGTTTCTAACCTATTAGTGCTTGGATTATGTGGAAACTTATACTGACAACTTGTATTATCTTCCCTTGTTTTATTCATTGAAACCGTTGGGATTAGGCTTGTGCCAGTATTAATTGTATAGACTTGTTTATGTCTACCCTGGAAAGAAATTCTATCTACAGGATTTACCCATATTTTCTTTACATTGCTTTTCATGCTATTTTAGTTTTTTGTAGTATGATTTAATTATTTTTGCAGTTATTTTTGAAAATTCCTCTCTTGATTGTTCAGATTTTCGTATTGAATATGGAATTTCAATTTGTATTACAATAACATTCTTATATTTACTATATTTTTCAGTAATATAACCACCATTAAAATAGGGAGTAGGTGGTATTGGATTTTTGGGAGAAGGAGAAACATCATAATATCTATCATAATAATATCCTAAACTATATTTACCCCTAACTATTTCTTCAATTGTTTTACCGTAATAGTTATTTACGGAACTATTAGCAACATGATTTATATTGTTATAATAATCTTTTCTGTCAATATTATAACCTAATTCTATAAAACCATGTTCGTGTGCCTGGCCATGAATGTCTAATATTAATATTGGTTGATTTGTGAATAATCGTATAATATTTTCAATTTCATAATGAAACATATCATAATAAGTTTCACAATCAGCATCATTACATGCTTCAGATACATTTCTATTTGGATCTAATTCCACTCTGTGTAAGTTATTTAATACAAAAAAACAAGTATTATCTAAATATTTTCTTATCTTGAACCCTATATCATTGGTGTATAAATCAGAATTACATTCATATATTTCACAATTTCTATTGTCTATTCGAGTAGTTCTTATAGAACCACCATGTGAACAAGTAACTATTATTGGTAAATCACCATTATATACTTCAATATATGATTGTGAATATGATAAATAAGAAATAAATAAAAATAAAAAAAGGATTAACTTTTTCATAGTTATGTTTTAAAGTTTAAATAAGAGGGAGATTACTCCCTCCTATTCAAACTCGGTCATTAAATACTATTTAATGAGTGGTTATACAACAATGTATGGTGCATATTCAATGCGACCAACACGGCTTACATCCCAAACACAAAGACCACCAGAAGTCTCGCGATAGAGGCCCAGTTCTTTGTTATTAGAGTAAGCATTAGAACCATCCTTAATAGCACCCGTTTCAAAGTTATACACGTTAGAAACAGTGAAATAACTTTCAACACCATCTTGCATTACACAAGTAATATTTTCCGGACGACTAGCATCAATGGCTTTTTGATCAGTAGAACCGAAGTCAAAAATATCCATTGCAAATGATTCTACAGTACGGTTAGTTCCAGGAGCTTTTTCCGGGAAAAGTTTACGATCATCTTTGATCGGATCGTATGCAATTTCAAGAATGTAACCCATTGGAAGTTTCAACTTCGTGAACTGTCCACCATACTCAAGCTCATTGCTATGGTAGCCCTGAGGATCAGTACGCTTTTGAGTAAACAAAGTATCAACATACTGGAATTGAGAAGCTTCTTGAGCAATCAAACGATGCAAGAATTCAACTCCACCTTCACCAGATGCAAGTACAACTCTACGGTCAGAGTGATCTCTACGAGTTAAGAATACTTCTGCGATGTATTCATAAAGTTCTGAAAGAGTAAGAGTACCATTATGGCTCTTGAAGTGACCATCACGAGCAATTTGTCTCCAACCCGGAGCAACTTTGCGAGTCATTTGTGAATCACGGTCAACACCTTTTTCAAGATGACCAAATTCAAAATTCATCTCGCGGTCACGCATCAATCTTTCTTCAAGACGTGCTTCAATCTTACTAACAAATACACCAGCTTCAATTACATCAGCTTGGCCAGAATTAGTAGTATTGAATTTTTGCTGATAAACATAACCAACACCTACAGCACCATCACGATATTGAGTACCACCAACATTATAGCCCATATTACGAGGCATTGGACGATTCTCATTACGAGCAGCAATTTCAGCGCGAATAAATTTATCAGTAAATTCTGCTTTACGAGCAAAATTACCAGTAAAAGATTGGAGTTTAAACATTTCACCATACTGATCGCCAGCATACTTCGTGTTTAATTCATCACTAACACTAGTGCTAATGTCAATGAATCTCCGACCCGGCTGCAAGTAACTAACAGGAATGTAAGCATTCATGTCAGAAGTTTGCAATTCAACTTCATATTCAAAAGAGTTTACACTTCTTTGAACTGGATGTCCGAGTACGCGAAGTCCAGGTAAACTAGGAGCTTCGGATTTGAGGATAACAGGCTCTTGTGCCCAAGGCCGGTCTAAAGCAATACGGAAAGGAATCCGGCCCTTGCCGGGATAAGAATCTGAGCTAACAAGCAATTCCGTTGCACGGAAGTCAACGTCAGCATCAGCAACTAAGTACCACTCGTAATCATCTACACCGCCCGGAAGCATGTAAACGTTTTTCTGAGCAACAGTATAATACGTGAATTTTTTGTTAATAAGTTGTGACCCTAAAGTAGAAGAGAAGAGTTGAGCAGATTTAACGCCGAAATTAAATGGCTTGTACTTCTTAAACATAGTTGCATGGGTGATAAAATCAAAATAAGTACCACCAAATGCATGACGCTCAACAGTTTGTAATGCAGTTTTCCTGTTCATTAATTATTTAAATTTTTTAATCTGTGATTGGCACAAGCTCTGAAAATTTACTTCTATTGGGATTAGAATTTTGCCCTCTGGTATTTGTGCCAGTAGAGAACATATCCCTCTTAATTTTTTCTTTTAATTGGTTTGCTTCTGGAGTAATTTGTTGCTTAACAAATTCTTCAAAATCAAATCTTCCGGTTTTTTCGTCATAATAAGTAGCTAAGTTTGCTAACTGTATTAGACCCATTGGAGATTTTGAAGCTTTTTTAAGCACATCATTGGTAATACCTGATGTTAAATCCTGCCTAACTTTATCAATTCTATTAGATTTCCACCCAGTATTTTTTAATTCATTCTCTAAACTTTGAGCAAATATTCTCATTTCATTATCTAATTCATCTTTTTGAGCTTTTGCTTCAGCTATTCTAGCTGAACTTTTTAAATTACTTTTTTGTAATTCAGCATATTTTTTAGCTTCTTCAATCAGTGCTGTTTCAGATTCATCTTCAAGAACATCTAACATAACACTAATCTGATTTTCTTTAATACCTCTTGATTTATAAACATCTGATAAAAATTCTCTTGCTGTTTCAACATCACTAAAATCATTAACCTTTTCTAAATTTTCTAAATCAGATAAATAATCAGACATAAATGATTTTAAATCATCTTTTGTAAGATTTTGTCCTTTAGAAAAAACATAATCAATTACAGACTGTCCTATTTCTGGACTAGACATTATAATTGCTTCAGTTACTTGTTTAGGAAGATCTTCTTTATAACTGTTAATTACATTATTAACATCTTCCCAAGAATAACCCTCTTTATTTGAATCAGTTGCTATACCATTTTCAACAAGTTCTTTGTAAAAAAGTGTAGCAATTTCATCCGGTTCAACTTTAGTTTCAGTTTCAGTATTAGATTGAGAAGTGTTTTCTTCAACCACTTCTTCAATAATATCTTCTTCCTGAATTTCGTTGGTATCTGTTATATGTTCATTATTTTCTTCTACTTCCGCATCCTCAGTTTGTCCGTCCAATATTTCTTTTGGTTCAAAAACATCCTCATCAAGTTGAGGAACTAATGCATCGAAATCAATATTCATACAAATATATAGTTTTTTAAATTAGTTTTATTTACTTTTTTGTAAATTTAATAAAATTTACGATCATTTATTAATAATAAACAAAATCATTTTTGTGGCTTTTTTGCTTGAATTTTAAGTTTCTTTTCTTCAAGCTCTTTTTTCTGCCCCATTTCTTTTTCCTTTAAGTCTAATTGCCTTTCCTGTAATGATAATTTTTTATTTGATTCTTCTAATTTTTGCATCAATTTTAAACCCTCCATATAATCAGGAACACCGTCTTTATCTTCATCTTTATCTTGTGCAAACTTATAAACTTCAATTGCTGCTTTTTCTAATTGAGTTTTTCTATTCTCTTCTTCTTTTATGATAATTTTATCAATTTCATGTTTCTGTATATCTTCCATTCTTTCTTTTTCTTTTGCAGCATATTCTTCTTGAACTTTTAATTTAGTCTGTTCCATTTCTTGCATTCTCTTTTGCTGCTTATTCACTTCAATTTGAATAAGCTTATGTGTTTCTTCAGGAGATGTTCCAGAAGTTATTGCTTTAACTAATGAAGAAACAGCTTCCATACCTTCTCCAGCATTTTGACCAAAACTATGAGATAATTGTAACATAATCTCATTATATCTTTCATCATTCATGCTATTAGAAAGGAATATACCAATACTTTGAGGTTCAAGCATTCTTGGAGTTACTGCAAATAATTCTTCTGTTCCATCTGGTAAAACATAATGAAACATTGGTGATTCACCTGTTTTTTCTAAAATATTTGCACAATGCGTTCTAAAGTTCTTTATATAATCATTTAATGCATCTTTCCATACTTGCTTTAAATAAAAGAAATATGGTTCAGTAATATGATGTGATTGTGTAATTGCCTGTTGATTATCACTAACATTAGAATCTTGAGAAAACTGAGATAATCTTTGCGGGCTAA
This sequence comes from Candidatus Dojkabacteria bacterium, assembly GCA_020429545.1. Classification (GTDB taxonomy): domain Bacteria; phylum Patescibacteriota; class Dojkabacteria; order J137; family J137; genus JAGQLF01. The sequence continues at coordinate 2,328 of JAGQLF010000028.1, read as the reverse complement.
TACCCATAGCCATACCAATTTCTACATCAATCATATTAAGCAATTGCTGCAAATTAAATATTTCTCCAGCAGTTCCTATAATATAACCATGACTACCAGGACTTCTTGTTGAAGGAGGAAGTGCTCCTGTTGTTGTTTCAGTTCCAGAGAAAAAATCAATACCTAATTGCTTCCTATATAACATCCATGTTGCAATGGGATCTCGTATTAAATTTCCATCAATATCTTTTCCTAATTTACTTGGAATCTGATCTATATCAACAGATTGAATATATCCTTGATACTTTGATAATTCTCTATTTTGTATATGTTTTACATATAAATACTGAAAATAAGCAGGAATTGCTCTTTGTAATGGAGATATAGATTTAGCATTTCTTGAAGTAAGAATTGCACCAAATGTAGATAATGTAAAGTCTGAAAATGGATTCTCTGTATTTGTTGATTGAAAAGGAACTTCTCTACAAATAGGATATATGTCATTACCCAGTCTTATAACTTCATATTTTCTAGGAATCCACAATGATTCAGCAGAATACTCAGTACCACTTAACGGATCTATCCATGTTTTCTTTTTTGTTTTATGTCCCCATTCATTTACAAATTCTATCTCTTCAGCATTATCCGGGATTTCAAAATCAGAAGATAATGGAACAACTACTCTACTACCATAATCATCAGTATAAGATAAGAATATTAACTCACGAAAAGCCTTAAACTCAATATGAGTTTCCCATATTAAAGTTTCTCTTGTATAACGTCTATTAATTCCTTGCCCTTGGTGAGTACCTGTTTGTTTATTTTCATATCCATATAACGATGCGTTTGTAGCGTCCTTAAAAACTTCTTCATTAAACTGATCTCTAACATATGTTTCTTCATGAGGCCCTAATGCGTGTCTTTTATCTACTCTATAATTATTTGAATAAGTGTGTATTCCAAGGCTTTCAAGATCATCTTGGGATAATAAATGTCCATAATTATTATAAGCATCTGCAATTGTAATTGGTTGCTTATACCAGAAGTAATCACCTTTATGCACCATCATTTCATTATGTGCTTTTTGAAATTCTGAATATAATGTGTTTCTAACCTCTAAATAAGGCTTACCGTGTTTCCATCCTGAATATATAAAAAACCTATCAGCAATCATAGAATCTTCTAAAGTTTCTACTTGCTTCATTTTTACATCTTGATCAAAATAAGCATATTTTAATGCTTTGCTATAAAATATTTCCCATTCAGATTGGAAGTTTTTAGTCATCAAATCCTCTGGACTTTTCTGAGTTCTCATGTCTTCAATATAAGCCTTTATTTCTTCGGGCTTCATGTTTTGCATTTGCATTTGTATCTTTTCTATTTCTAACATCACTTCTTCTTCTACGCTTGCTTTAATAGCATTTATAAGTTGCTCATTCTTGTCTTTAATTGCCTTAATTGATAAAAGTACTATTTTAAAATTATCATTTCTTTTAATAAGTTCTCCTTTTAATACATTTACCATATTGTGTAATTTAGGATAAGGTTGAATTTCTTCTTCTATTTGACCAACATTTTCTCCCATTTTATTACAAAACTTATCTAATTCTGCTTTAAAACCATCTAAATTATCATTATATATATCATAAGCTAATTTCATTTCTTTATAGTTATCAATGATAGAAGAATATGCAGGAACAATCCATTCAGCATAATCCTTAAACCACTGATTATCATTTGCATACTTTTCACTCTCAGGAACCTTTAAATTAAAAACAGGTTCCGAGCGAGCATGTCCCTTCTTTTTTACGTACTTATTATCTTTAAAATAAGTACTAATTGCTTTTTCTGAGTGCTTTGGCATTAAATCATATTTTTACTACCATATTCCATGTCATTATATATGGCACTAGATGTGTTTATTAATAGCTTCATGTTCATAAAAGCATTCTGTAATGAAACAATTAACACGTTTGTAGGGTCAATAACACCACTTTCTATAAAGTTTTCATACATGTTTGTATTAACATTATATCCAAGTGGATTTTCTAAATCAATATTAACAGCATTAATATTAGCATTTGTTAATATTTGTTTCATTGGGCATAATATTGAATTTTTTACTGCTGGGTGTAATTTTGTAGACAATGCTATTTTTGTAAGAAGAAGACCACCTCCTTCAACAAACCCACTAACAACAGCAGTTTTAGCAGCGCCAATTGCATCTTCTAACCTATCATATTCTTCTTTCATTGCTTCGGGTGTTTTTCCTCCAGCATAAATAATAGCAGTAGCACCTTTTAATTTATAAATTCTATTTAAATAATCTGATTCATCATACTTATCTTG
>JAGQLF010000027.1 GCA_020429545.1 Candidatus Dojkabacteria bacterium | reverse complement strand
TATGCCGAATACAAAAGTAAGCATACCGTTTATACAAACTTTTTCTGACGAGGGAGTATAAACGAACATTTAGTCAGAATGCCTTGGTAAGTTTTAGTTTGTGATTTACCAACAAGCCTTTATAAACTCGAGAGAATATGTTTTTTCTTAATTTTTATATATTCTTTTGTAACATCAAATTAAGATAAGCTTGTGACAACCTTTCTATTGTTAGTATATTGGACACGGGTTAACCGTCATCTCCACCAAAAGCTCCTGAATTTTTCGGGAGTTTTTTTATTAAAGTCTTCAGTTGTCAGTATTCAGTTTTCAGATATCATAGTAATGAGTGTCTATAGAAAGATCAACAAATACTTTATGAGGGCTGAAAACTCATAACTGATTACTTAATCTTTGATATAATACTTAGTTTTAGATTAGAATTTAAATGCATGAATATATTCGAAGTACTTTTTTATCAGCCTTTATATAACTTGATAGTGGGGCTTTATCACCTTCTGGGTGATGATTTAGGGCTTGCTATTATTGCTGTGGCAATACTATCAAGAGCTGTTTTAATTCCAATAACATTCCGACAAGTTAAGATGGCAGAGTCTAGTCGAGAATTTAACGAAAAGTCTAAAGAAATTAGAAAAAAATATAAAAAAGATAAAGAAAAACAAACTCAAGAACTAATGAAATTGCAGCAGGAGTACTTGCCAGCTCAGTTGGGCGGTTGTTTACCTATGATTTTTCAATTGATTGTATTTATAAATATATATAGTGTTATTAGAAATTTGATAGCTGAGGGTGCTTCTGGCTTCAATGAAATAGCATATTCCTTTGTTCCAAAATTAGGAGAAACAATAAATGGTCAATTTTTAGGAGGGTTAATGGATTTAAAGATTGCACCAAATGCAGTTAATGGTACTTCATTAATTCCGTATATTGTGCTGATTATAGGCGTTGGTATAGCACAATACTCATCACTTAAAATCCTATCAGGATTAAGAAAAAAGTCAGAAAAGAAAGACGATTCAAAAGAAAAAGAATCTAAGAAGAAAAAGAAAAAAGATGATGGGATGGAAGATTTCGCTGAGATTATGCAAAAGTCCACACAACAGGCAATGTTGGTATTTCCGTTTATGTTAATGTTTATTTCTTTCGGATTGCCGACTGGACTTAGTGTTTACTTGATTACTACGTCAATATTCGTTATACTTCAACAGTCAATTTTCTATAAAGTTAAAGAACGTAGAGAAAAGGCAGAAAATAATTAATTTAATATACATAATATGAAGCTTACAGCACAGAAACGAACACTAGTAGGTAAAAAAGTAAAAAACCTAAGAGCCGAGGGTATTGTTCCTGCTACAATTTACGGCCCAAAAAGAGAATCAGAAAATATTCAATTTAACGAAAAGGACTTCGAGAAAGCATTCGAAAAGAGTGGCTTTAGTAAGTTTATTGAGCTAACTGTTGAAGGAGAAAAGTCAACAAGGGTTTTAGTAAAGGAAGTAAATTATGATCCAATTAAAGATAATATCTTAGATATAAGTATTTACGATATTGATGAAGACAGAAAGGTTACTGTTGATGTGCCTATTAATCTAGAGGGTGAATCACCAGCTGTAAAGCTGAAATTAGGGTTCTTGGTACAACAGTTGGAAACAGTTGCTGTTTATTGTTTACCTAAAGACTTACCTGAAAGTTTTACTATCTCTGTGAATACACTAGAATCAACCAGTGATACGGTTGCATTAAATGATCTACAATTACCAGAAGGAGTTGAGTTTGATAGCGGTGTTGATCCAACATCTTCTATTGCATATATCGCAACAGCTCAAAAAGAAGAAGAACTAGAAGAAGAAAGTGCTGAAGGAAGTGAATCAGAAGAAGGTGAAGAGGGAGAGGAAGGAGAGAAAGAAGCAGGCGAGTCTTCTGAAGAAGAAAAAGGAGAATAACCCTTCCATCTGCCTAAAGGCAGGAAAATCAGAATTAGAAACCTCCCCTTAAAAAAGGGGAGGTTTTTTATTCCCCTTTTTTCTCCTTCTTTTATAAATAAGGAGATGTCTTTTTAGACAGTGGTGGGTCAAGCTTGTAAATTATTAAATCTTAAACCATAATGGTTTAAGAATGAATCAATCAGAAAATCAACAACAACAGCCGGGTTCAGTAGCCAGCCCAGCACCAGTGCCAGTTGCTCCAGTAGCAAAACAAGATGGAACTATGCGGCCACCAACAAATCTTTCATTGGCTGATGAAATAATAATACTAGAACAAAAGGTTGCTGATTCTAAAATGCCGAATGAATTAAAGCAAAAATCCTTAGGAATGATTTTGAGGCTTCAAAAGATGAGTACCGATGGAGCATTTTCAAGAGAATTTGAACCAATTTCTGAATATATTAACTGGGTTACTAAAATTCCTTTTGGAAAATTATCATCAGATAATTTAGATCTAAAAAATGCACAGCAATCTTTGGATGCAAATCATTATGGGCTTCAACCAGTTAAAGATAGAATTTTAGAGTATTTAGCTGTTCTAAAGCTTCAAACTGGTGGAGTAAATACTACAAATAACCCTGCAGGGCAGAGTGATACTACTGAAATGAAAAAGCTACAAGGAAGTTCTTCTCATGCGCCAATTTTATGTTTTGTCGGAATCCAGGGTGTTGGTAAAACTACTATGGCAAAATCTATAGCAACTGCTTTAGGTCGTCAATTCGTTAGGGTATCTCTAGGTGGTTTAGGAAGTGTTGTAGAGCTTAGAGGTAGATCTAGAGGAGAAATAGATGCTGAACCTGGTCAAATTATAAAATCGTTAATTAGAACAGATGTAATGAATCCTTTGATTCTTTTAGATGAGATAGATAAAGTAAATAGTCAAACAGGCCTGAGAGCAGACATTATGGCTGCATTATTAGAAATTTTGGACCCAGAACAAAACTCTGCATTCATGGATAAATATATTGATTATCCAATTAATTTGTCTAATGCAATATTTATTACAACTGCCAACAATCTTGGCGGAATTTCGGCGGCACTAATTGATAGATTAGAAATAATTAGGTTCGGTAGTTACACAGATCAAGATAAGATTAATATTGCAAAAAGCTATCTTCTTCCTAAGGTTAGAGAAGCTACAGGTCTAAACGAACAGCAATTATCTTTTGCAGATGATGTTTGGCCATTAGTAATTAGGCCACTAGGATTTGATGCAGGTGTTAGGCAACTAGAAAGAACACTTACTGATTTGGCTAGAAAAGTAGCTTTGATGATTGTGCAGGGTACAACTACAGGCGTCCAAATAAACGAACAAAACTTTAGAGATTTTATTCCAGAACAAATTGGAATAGTAAGCTAGCTAATTATCCGTTTAGGAAATTTTTATATTCTCTATCTTTCTTAATAACAGACTCAATAGAATTTCTAACAATTTGAGCTTTATGCATTCTTTTTGTTGCAGAAGCCCAGTCTAGATATCTATCAATTTCTGGCGAAATGATCAGAATAAATTTTGTATCAAGTTTACCTTTTGCTTCGTCTACTGCATCTTGTAGAGTTTCTACGATATTGTTTTCTGTATATGAAATTAAGTTTAAATTTCTTGCCTTTGAACCTTGTAGAGGGAGAGTATCAATTTTTGAAGTATCACCTTTATACATTGCTAAAACAATTTTCTTTTCTGAGATTGCATATGCAATATCAAAACCTACTTTTGCATCAGCATTTGTTACATCAACAACTACAATATCTGTATCTCTCATTGCCTTTTCTACTTTCGATTGATATTTATCGTAAGATTTTTCGTCTCCTTTCTTTACTGAATTTCTAAAATCAAGATCTGATTTTACGTTGTGGCCAAGTCTTCTCAAGTTGTCAATTCCATTTGAAAAAGCAGTATAATTTTTATCGTTATACTCGTTATTGTACAAAACAAATATTTTCATTTAAATGTAGTTAAAGTGTATTATCATATTTATTATATAGCAATTATATTATTATATTTCGATTATTGCAAGCGATAATGTCAACTAAAAATGGAAAACTTGGATCTTTAAATTTATAGTAGTTTATAACACGAAAATTGAAAATGCGAAATTCTAAATTCGGAATCCGAAAGAAGTTGTAACTTGAAATTTTAGCGCAATATTATTTCTAATTTCGGTATTCGTATTTCTTCAAGTGGCTTAGGTTAGTGAAGTTTTATGAGTAAGTAAAGTTTGTATTTATACGTTAAATTCCTGTATTCTTATTATAGTTAAATTTGAAGTAGTGTTTGGGTTATCAAAGAAAAAAAAAGAGGTTGTAAAAAAGAATTCTACTTTCTTGGCATTAGATATTGGGACAGAAAATATCAAAACTGTTTTGTTTAGGCATAAAGATAAAACAGTTGAAGTTCTGGGTTATGCTGTGGTCCCACAGAAACCATTCTCAATGAATAAAGCGTTAATTATTGATACAGATGATGTTTTAGAGGCGTTAGATACAGCTATAGGATTAACAATTGGTCATGCAGAAAAAAAATTTACTGACATAACTTTGCCCAAGTCTGCAGTAGTTGGTATAGCTGGTGAGCTAGTTAGTGGAGTACCAATTGTTGTAAATGTCGATAGAGACGAACCAACCGAGCTAATTACAGAAAAAGAAATTGATCAAGTAGTTTCAAAAGTTAAAGAATATTCTTTTGAATCAATACAAGAAGAAATTGAAGAAGAACACGGAATAAGCTCAGCACAATTAGAAGAAATTGAAACTGAGGTAAATAGTATCTTGATTGATGGAGTTAAGGTAAGTAATCCAGTTGGGCTTTCTGGAACAGAAATAACATATAGAGTTTTTTCTTCTTTCGCACCAAGAATTCAGATTAACTCCATAGAACATATTGTATCGCAACTAAAACTATCAATTGAGAAGATTGTAGTTGAACCGTATGCGCTATCTGATGCATTTAATGATTATGCAGATGCAAGAGATGGGGGAATATTCATTGATGTTGGTTCAGGAACAACTGATATTTCAGTTGTTAAGAATGGAGATATTCAAGGTATAAAAATTTTTGCCATTGGAGGAAGGGTATTTACAAAAAGAATCCAAAATACACTACAATTAACTTACGAAGAAGCTGAAAAATTAAAAATTGGGTATACCGAAGGAAGCATTGATGAATATCAAAAAAAAGAGATTAAAGCTGCTATTAAAAGTGATATTGAAGCTTGGCTTTTAGGTGTGGAGATTGCACTTGAAGAGTTTGATGAAGTAGAAATTTTTCCGGATAGGATATTTCTGTGTGGAGGCGGAGCACTGTTACCTGAGATTATGGAAGGTTTAATGGAGTATCCATGGATTCAAAGACTAAATTTTCAAAAGCATCCTAAGGTAAGTTTTTTGTTTCCAAATAAAATTAGTGATGTAAATGATTTAACGAGAAGTATCAACGATCAAATTGCAGTAACTCCTTTAGCTTTAACTAGAACACTATTATAAAAAATGGCATCTTTAGTAGCAGAAAAAATATTTGTTGATCCAAACGAAGAAATATCGTTTTTGGCTGATCGAATTGTAAATTCTCAAAAAGAGCATTTTATTGTGATTGTACCAAGCTCCTCAGTATTATTTACGAGCAACTTAAGCATAAAAATTCTATATAGAAGAGTAATCAAGGCTGAAAAGGTAGTTATTATTGTCACCGAAGATGAATATGGTACAAAGATAGCTCAAAAAATAGGTTTTATAGTTGTTCAAAAAGTTAGCCAAATAACAGCAGATTTATGGGAAATTGCTAATAATAAAGTTTATGCTGCAAAGTCCTCAATTAATAACAAAAAAGATGAGTTGCTTAAAAACATTAGGGGTGAACAACCACAAACTAAGATTGAAAATAAAGTAGAAGAGCAAATCAATGAAAGCGACAAAATCAGCAAAGAAAGAAAAGGTATACCTGATGAATCAACGGAATCATTTGAAATCAATTTAAGTAGCGAGGATTTAAATTCTGACTCTGATGTTGAGAGTAAGACAGAAGCTGGTAAAAATGAAGAAATATCGTATAATAATGTTGCTCAAAAAGAAGAGCAGCCAAAGATTCAGGAAAAAGTTAAAGAAATTGGAGGTATTAAGATATATAGTGGATCAGACGTAGAAGACTTAAAAGGAGAAGATAAAGATGATACACTATATTCAATGGATGACGAATTTATGAACGATAGACAAATAGACACAAGTGCATTCAGCAATAGAAAGTTTGCAGGAAGAGATGTAACAAAACTCACGCCTAAAAAAGGCATGTTCTCATCGGTCTTAGGTGGTATTTTGGGAACCTCAAAAAAAACGTTAAGACCAGAAGATCGAATTGATGATGATCAGAGTATAGTTATGACTAAATGGTATCAAAAACGTGGTGTAGTTATGACCGTTATAGCGTTTATCTTAACTTTGTTGTTAATCTATTTAACAATATTTCATTTCTCTTCTATAAAAGTAGAAATTGCGCTTGAATCAGAAAGTGTTGTAGCCGAAGAGACTGTTGAGATTGACACTGAAGAGGGGCTTAGTGCTGTAGATATAGACGGATTAATAATTCCTGGAGAAGCAATTGAATCTAAAGAAATTAGCTTATCAATTTCAGCTACCGCAAATGGTGAGGGAAAAAGAGGTGAAAAAGCTACTGGTGCAGTTTACATATTTAACAAGTCTAATAAAGATATTATAGTACCAAAAGGTACAAAAATAACCAGCGTAAGAACAGGATTAGCATATGAAATAATTGAAGAAACTACACTTCCTGCTGCAAAAGAGGCTTCTGATCTATCAATAAATCCAAGCAGAACAGATAATATAAGAGTCCAAGCTGTAAGCTTTGGTGAAGACTACAATGTCGCTGATTCAGAGCCAGACAGTGGCTTTAGTATTGAGGATATTGATGAATTGAACTCACAAGATATAAAAAGAGAAGGAGATTTTAGTGGTGGAACAACTGAGGAATATGTTTCAGTTTCAGAGGAAAATTTTGATGATGCAAAAGACGAAATAAAAGATCAGATAGAGGAGCAAGTAATGGATGACCTTAAAAGCTCTGTACCTGAAGGATTTGTTCTATTAGAGGAAAGTATGGAATTTGAAGAAGTCGAAGCAACATCAAGTCCTGAAGTAGGTGATGAAGCAACAAAAAACGGAGATGAATATATTTTTGATCTGACTGTTGTTGGTAAGGCAACGGGGGTTATGGTTAGAGAAAAAGATTTGACTGAAGTTATAGAAGCTGTGATTAAGTCTGAAAATGAAGATACTGAAGATAAAGACTTAGGTAGTATCACCGAAGTAAATTATAAAAATTATTTAAAAAATAGTAATGGAATCTATATTACTATTTTTGCAGAAGGAAACATTGTTGCTCCACTAGATCAAGATGCACTAAAAAATCAGATCAAAGGGAAAACTGTTTCTAAGGCACAAGAAATTATCGATTCATACGAAGTAATAAAGTCAGCAACAATTAAATACTTCCCATCAGTAATGCCTGGTGCACTACAATATGTTCCTAGGTCAGACAGCCGAATCACTCTTATAATCAAGTAATCCTTAAGTTTAGACAATCATTTTTGTTTGACAAAAAATTCCCCCTCTTGCTAAGATTTAGCAGTCAAAAACTCAAACTGCTAATTTTACATTTTAATTTTTGAACATGGCTGCAAAACTAAATATTAAGCCAATTGGTGCAAACATTCTTGTTAAGCCAGAAGAAGCAAGCGAAACAACAAAATCTGGACTTATTGTACAAACTTCAAGCAAAGGAGAAAGACCACAAAAAGGAACAGTAGTTGCTCTAGGCACTGGTGCTATTGATGAATCAGGAAAGAAAATTGCATTCAACGTGAGAGTTGGAGATGTTGTTATGTTTAAAAAATATTCTCCAGAAGAAGTTGAAATTGATGGGGAAGAGTATTTGATTATGAAGGAAGCTGATATTTTAGGAGTTTTTAATTAATTATCTGACGAGTCATGGGTTCGACAGGCTCACCATGACACAAAATTTGTCACCCTGAGCCAGTTGTTGAGGTTTAATTTTTTACTTTTAACTTTTAATTTTAAATTATGGCAAAGCAAGTAACATACAATGAAGAAGCCAGAAAAAAAATGAAAGCTGGTGTTGATAAACTAGCTAATGCAGTAAAAGTAACATTAGGACCAAAAGGTAGAAATGTTGCTCTAGAAAAATCTTACGGAGTTCCACACATTACAAAAGATGGAGTTTCAATTGCAAAAGAAATTGAGCTTGAAGATAAGCTTGAAAATTTAGGAGCAAAAATTGTTGTTGAAGCTGCAAGTAAAGCTGCTGATGTAGCTGGAGATGGAACTACAACAGCTGTTGTTCTAACACAAGCAATTATTACAGAAGGATTTAAAAATGTGACAGCCGGTGCTAACCCAATGGCAATTAGAAGAGGAATAGAAAAGGGAGTTGAAGCAGTTGTAAAACATTTATTAGATTCAGCAAAACAAGTTAAAGGAAAGGAAGACTATAAAAGAGTTGCAACAATATCTGCAAATGGAGATGAAGAAATTGGCGAAATTCTAGCTTCAATTATAGACAAAGTTGGAAGTCAAGGAGTAGTAACAGTAGAAGATGGTCAAACATTTGGACTTGTTGAAAAGTTTGTTGAGGGAATGCAATTTGATAAGGGTTATATTTCTCCATACTTTGCTGCAGGGTCAGAAGACCAAACAGTAGAAGTAGAAAAACCAGTAATTCTAATTACAGATAAAAAACTTTCAGCTGCAAAAGAACTATTCGAAGCACTAGAGCGAGTTGTAACAGCAGGAGCAAGAGATATTGTAATTATTGCAGAAGATGTAGATGGAGATGCACTTGCAAATCTAATTATCAACAAACTAAAAGGACACTTAAATGTAGTAGCTGTAAAAGCACCTGCTTTTGGAGATAGAAGAAAAGCAATGCTACAAGATATTGCAGTGCTAACTGGTGGAACTTTAATTACTGATGATCTGGGAAAAAAGATTGAAGACGCAATGCCAGAAGATTTTGGAAAGGCAGACAAAGTAAAAGTAACAAAAGATGAAACTGTAATTATAAACGGTCAGGGAGATTCTAAAATGATTAAGGCAAGAATTGCTGAAATCCAAACAGAGATTGCAAATACAACTTCAGATTACGATAAAGAAAAGCTACAAGAAAGATTAGCGAAATTAACCGGAGGAGTAGCAGTACTAGAAGTAGGTGCTGCATCAGAAGTAGAACAAAAAGAAAAGAAAGATAGAATTGATGATGCACTACAAGCCACAAGAGCTGCAATAGAAGAGGGAGTTGTTCCAGGTGGAGGAATTGCTCTATTAAATGCAATAAGTGCCCTTGAAAAGGTTAAGGTAGATTCTGATGAGGAAGAAGTAGGTATTAAGATTTTAAAAAATGCACTTGAGGCTCCATTTAGACAAATTATGGAAAATGCTGGAAGAGAAGCTGCAACATATATTAAAGATATGAAAGGAGGAATGGGATTTGATGCAAGGAAAGACAAAGTGGTAGATATGATTAAAGAAGGAATTAGCGATCCTGTAAAGGTAACGAGATCTGCACTACAAAATGCAGCAAGTGTTGCAATGTTGCTTCTAACAACAGAAGCGGTTGTTACAGATATTCCAACGGAAAAGGATGACATGCCTACAATGCCAGGAGGCGGTATGGGCGGAATGGGAATGATGTAAAGGGATTCTTAGCGAGACCGATGTAATCGGACGAGCTTAGAAGATCTTTATCCTGAACGCAGTGAAGGATCCCACTAAGCTGTCCATTACAAATGATTATCGATAGAGCCCGCAAGGGCTCTTTTTTAATTTATTAAATTGAATTTATGAATAACGGGGAGGTCTTTAAGAAATCCAGAGAGTGTATAGATGAACTACAAGCAATAGGTCTCAAGCAGATCAAAGTACTAAAAGAAATTTCAGATGAAAATTCAGAAGATAAAGTAGCAGAATATAGATATCAGCAAGTAAAGTATTTTTGGAAGGATTGGGATGCATTAAAGAAAATTTATGATCTTCAATTAAACCAGCACTTACCAACTAGAACTATGTTTGATGAGTCTGTGAGAGTATTATATCTATCAAAAATACCAGTGGAAAAAGCAGATGATATTGTTAGAAAGGACTTTTTAAAAATTATTAAACTTCTATACAGTAGGGCAAAAGATTCAGAAGTAAGAAAACGATATTTAGACTTCTGGAATCATTATGTTGGATCATTAAAAATAAATATCCATGATAAAAGAATTATTTCTTTTCCAGATATGCCTAGTTTACTTAAGAAACTATTCACTGATTATGAACAATTATATTCACTTTTTAGTATTTATAGTGAAGAAGTACATGCTAATGCATTAAGAGCATACATGCCACCAAGTAATAGTGTGTTCGGAATAATTAGAAGATTATCACTTGAGTTGACAAAAGATATGGTGAACTTTATGAAAGATAAAGAAGGTATGATTAAGGAGATTGATATGATTTTAGATAAATATAGTACTGACTAATTTTTATAAGAAGTAGTTTCAAGTGTTAACTTAAAACTACTTGCTGATCGTAGATAAGTTTCGTATTTTTCCAGACCACGCTAAGACCTGGTCTGGTACTCGAACTGACAGTGTTAGTAGGGGCTAGTCGCGACTAGCCCCTACTTGTATTTTAATATCATTGTGTCCATTTGCTTGCACCACACAAACCCCTCGACTATACTGATGTAGATTTTAATATTCATGAAAACCTATATCGCAAACTTTTTTATTTGGTGGTATGCCATCAAGTTATTTGATTACCTATACTTAGTTAGGTTTGTTTTTATCTGGTTAATGATTAGAACTAGGGCACTTCCAATGCTTAAATATATAAATAAACCTCTTTATGGAGATGATAGTTTTTGGGGCAAATTGATAGGGCCAATAATTAGATTCTTCTGGGGAATAGGTGGCTTAATTATTTCAATATTTTTTTCTCTTCCATTTATTATTTTAGTTCCTGTTGTTATTTTATTGCCATTAGCACCACTTTTGCAGGTAATAATATTTTTGATATGAAGATTTATAGCGGAAAACAAAAAGTTGGATCTTTAAATGGAAAGATAGATTTGGTTGTAGACTTTGATGATTTCTTCTATTACAAAAGTAAACGAGCGCTAAACACCC
>JAGQLF010000026.1 GCA_020429545.1 Candidatus Dojkabacteria bacterium | reverse complement strand
AAGTAGGATGTTTAGTAATTTATGTTGTAGAATATATTCAACATGAAAAAACTAATCACTGTAATAATCATAGTTGTATTAGCACTTGGAGCTTTTGGGCTTTTTTACAAACTTCTCCAGCAGAATTTAGCTTTAGATGATTCAGATGCACTCTTTGGTGGAGAGCTAGAAAAAGGGTATCCATTTTCCGGTTACTTAATTTCTTATGAACCAGGAGGTGCCATGAAAACTTGTGGATACGCAGTATTAAATAAAAATGTAGCTGTTACAGCTTCTCACTGTGTGGATAATTCTGAAAGTATTTATCTAGGCTTGGGTGACTTTAGCTTGTTAGGACAAAATCATGTTTCAGTTATTAAAGCCACTCAAAAGGAACAGTGGGTACAAAGTAAAACCAGATCGCACGATTTCGCAATTCTAAACATAAATGATACGACAGGATTTTACTCTGAGTTTGCAGAAATCGCTACACCTACAGAAGGATGTAAATATAAAGTAGTTGCGTATGGACGAACAGAAGATCCATCAGAAAATTTTGAAAAACCAAGGAAAAGTGCAACACTTTGTGCGAGAGACATAAGTGCAAATACATTTATAATAAAAGGAGATGGTACTTCTGGAATATGCTTTGGGGATAGTGGAAGTCCTATTTTCTATAAAGATACAAATAAATTAGCAGGTATTGTTGTATCAATAATTTTAGAAGATCCAAACGATACAGAACCATGCGCATTTGGAAATACTGCAATTGCTGTAAGGCCAGATGCAAATCAGAATCTTATTAACGAGAATATTCAAGCATTAAATGCAGGGGTTGCTGATGTTAGTGTTGTTGATGGTTTGACTATTACTGTAGCTGAACAGAATTTTTTCGATAGAATAGGCTTAAGTCAAATTAATAATCTTTCTGATGCAGAACAAAAAAAATATTTACTTTATGGAACTGCAACACTAACAGTTTTCATGGTTTTGATGCTTTTAATAATTGTTGCAAGAAAGCCAAAGAGTAATTCTAATTGGGAATAACAATCTAGTGTAATTAAACGATAGTTTTGTAACTCCGAAGAAATTGTATAAATAATTGGCACTTTTACATCTTTCTGATATAATTCATGGACTTGATATTAGCTTTAAATACAATGAAATACGCAATAATAAAAATCGGACCTTTTCAGTATACTGTAGAAGAAGGAAAAGAATATTCTGTTCCTAAATTCGAAGCAGAAGCAGGTAAAAAGTTTGATTCAGCAGAGGTTTTAATGGTTGCAGATGATAAATCAACATCATTTGGAAAACCAACTGTAGCTGGGGCAAAAGTAACATTAAATATCCTTGAACAAGCAAAAGGAGAGAAGGTTACAAGCAAGATCTATAAAGCAAAATCTAGATATAGAAAAACTAGAGGACATAGAAAAGAAGTAACTAAGTTTGTAGTTGATAAAATTAGTTCAAAATAATTCGTCTTCGGACGGCATCTTTCATATAAACATGAATTAAGCTGAGACTTCGACGAAATTATATGATTTAAGTTTTAGTTTTCGAATTTCGATATTCGAATTTAGTTTTTATTTAATACATATGGCACATGTCAAATCAGGAGGAAGTGCAAAACGAACAGTTGATGTTGCGGGTAAAAGACTTGGCGTAAAAAAGTTTGGTGGAGAAGCAGTAAAACCAGGAGATATAATCATTAGACAAAGAGGTACAAAAACTCATCCGGGTGTAAATACTGGTATGGGAAAAGATCACACAATCTTCTCTAAAATCAATGGATTTGTTTCATTTAGAAGATTAACTGGTCACAAAAGAGGAAAAAATATTGTTGATGTGTTGTTAGAGGTACCTGCTAAAAAGGAAGAAGTAAAGGTAAGTACTACTAAGTCAAGTGCGAAAGCAAAGACAACAAAAGCACCTAAAAGTGCTAAATAATAAATAGAAGCCAAAGAACGCTTACTAGCGAAAACCCTAAAGAATTTCTTTAGGGTTTTTTAATGCATTTATTCCTATAGTATAATCGATTATTAAAGCAGACGTGGTCAGCCTGCATTGCTATACAAAGCATTACTGGCAGGCGGAATTGGTATATCCCGATAAAATGCTGCGATGGTGGAATTGGTAGACACGTCACCTTGAGGTGGTGGTGCCCATAAAAACGGGTGTGGAGGTTCGAGTCCTCTTCGCAGCATTTTATCTGGATTTAGGTCGCTGTGGGGCTCCTGTGCAGGTTCAAGTCTTGTCGTCTGCATAATCATACTTGCCTTTTGGTGATATATGTATTTAAATGTAGTTAAAGATTTTTTAACTACAATATATGGAATACGATTCAAGATCAAAAAGCCAATTAAGGAGGATTTTAGTTATTTGGATAATAATTGCACTTTTAGCAAGTTCCCTTGGAGCTTTTCAACTTTATAATAACGAAAATCAAACATCAGATGTTGATGTTGCAGATACAAGAGTTGCAGTTAATGTGACACCAACTAATGTTAAAATTGTGGCAGATTGTACTGCTGATAATAAACCTTTCTTTAGAGTAACTTGGGATCATAATGTAAGTAATGTTAATGGATATTTTGTAGATGTTGATGTAAATGATGCTAATGTTTGGAAAGCTGGTTTAGGTAATATTTTCTGGAACCAAAAGCTACCATATGGAACATCTTCCACACAAATTCCAACAACATCCGATCCTTACTTTTATAAGTATGTTGGTGGTGATCCATCTGCTGCAGAGAACAAAGCAGAAAAATTAACATCAATTCAAGAAGGAATAGCTTATAAAGTAAGAGTGTTAGCGATTAATAATCAAGGAGGGAATCCAATTGGAGATACTGTAGGTACAGGTCTTACTCATGGAGGATGTACAAAAGTTACAACAGATTCTACTCCTACATCTGTAACAGTAACAGCACCAACTAATCTAAAAGCTACCCCTAAATGTTCAGGATTAATAGCATATATAGAATTGACATGGACAGCAGGTAAAAATGCAACAGGGTATTTTGTGGATGTAGATTTAAACGATGCAAATGTATTTAAGACTGGAAGTGGAAATTATTTCTGGAATTCTAAATATTCATCTACTGTAACAACTGCAAATATACCTGGCTCAAGATCTCAAATCTACTATGCTTACTATGGAGGAGATCCAAGTAGCGCAGAAAATCAGAAAGATATTCTATCAACGTTACAATTAAATACAGCATACAAAGTTCAAGTTAGTGCTATACAGCCATCAGGGCAGGGTAATCCTGTACCTTCTTCTCAATTAGCTGTAACAACACTTGATTGTAAAGCTATTGTCGATGAAGTGGTAACTAATACAACCGACACAAATACAACTGGTGATTCCAATACAAATACTGATACTACAAATAATACTGATGATGCTGAGAATACCGATAACTCAAGTCAGACTGGAGATATAGTAATATCAAGCTTTGATGATGCTATAACAAAACTTACAGATGGAACTATTGATACTACTCAGTTCACTAATTTTGTTGATGATCTCTTGGTAAATAAATGTAAAGGAGATTTTGACACGAGTGGGTTGATAGATTTAAAAGACTTTAGTAAATTTGCGTCATCATTTAACAAACCATTCACGGGAGACGATATACTACTAGATTTAACTACAGATGGAGCTGAAGACTTTAGACTTAATTTAAATGACTTTGCAATTTTTGCAAAGAACTTTAAGAAAGATATAAACACATGCGTTTATCCTTGGACAGCTGCAGAAGCATTATCGTTTGCACAAGCAGTTGCAAATAAAATTTAGAATAGACAGTTTTTAAAGAAGCAGAGTTTTATACTCTGCTTTTTTTATCGCCTGTAAGTAGTCAAAATAATAAAAATACGATAAAATACTTAAGCTCTTTTGGGGTGGTAGTCTGTCTTCGCTAAAGCTACGACAGATAAGCTCAATAAAGACTAAGAACATTATAAAGCAAAGTTGTTGTCAGGAAGTCTTGGAAAAGAATGGCAGGGTGGTAGCTCAACTGGTTAGAGCATCCCGATGTATCGGGAAGGTTGTGTAACGGTGATGAGATATACTGTATACATTATAAAAAGTGATAACGGTAAATATTACATCGGATATACATCTCAGCTCGAAGAGAGATTAGTGAGACATAATCAAGGTCGAGAAAGATATACAAAGAAATATCTTCCATGGATCTTAGTCTATACGAAGAATTTTGACATAAAGTCAGATGCACTTAAGTATGAAAAATACTTAAAATCTTTAAAAAGTAGTAAAGTATTAAGATCTTTAGAAAAAGAATGGCGGGGTGGTAGCTCAACTGGTTAGAGCACTCGCCTGTCACGCGAGAGGTTGCGAGTTCGATTCTCGTCCATCCCGCCATTCTTTTTAACTTCTATAAAAAATCTCAACTGGTTAGAGCATCCCGATGTATCGGGAAGATTGCGAGCTGAGTCCCACATGAACGAAGTGAATCGGGATTCGATTCTCGCCTGCCCGCCGTGGCCAGAATGGCGAAGGAGGGTCCATCCCGCCATTAATCTCCAAACATTGACTCAATTATTGTCATGTCTTAGTATTATATTAGTAATAAGTATTAATACAAACCTATGAGTACAATTTTGAAACCAAATCCTAACGATCCTGATGAAGTTATTACAGATGATAACGCTACAATAACAGCAAATTCTTCGGATCCTGCTTATCAAAAAGATAGTTATTCATCCAGCGAACAAGATGATAAACAGCCAGATGTTAATCCTTCAGATACATTACTAAAAGAATTTGAAGACGGCGTAGAGGCTGCTGGTGAGGAGCCTACGAATGAAGTTGACTCTACCGACCCAGGAGTTATGAATAAGTATAAAACAGATGAAGAACTTGATACCTCTGCATAAATTAATTTTGCCTAATTTACTAATTTGTGGTGTACTATTCCTAGATATTTGTTTTTATGATTAAAGATAGACTCTTATACACTATTATTTTTCTTTTGTTGGGCTTTTTACTTTTAGGTAGTGCAGCATTAGGGTTCATTGTTTATTCGTCTAGTCCAAGTGTAACAAGAGATATTCCCGTGCTTTTAAATGCAGAAACTGAACAAATGTATCCAGAAACTGTTTTTGTATTCTCGCAAAAAGTTAATGGAAGTACTTTCTTATGTGGAGGCAGTGCAATTGACTCTAAGCATATAATTACTGCAGCTCATTGTTTAGCAGACTCTGTAAAGATAAAAATTGGGGCAAGTAATCAGATTATACTCGGCTCTCCATTAAGGGAGATTGATTCTTATTACACAGAGAGTAACTGGAATAATATTGGAGATAAAATTATTGAAAATGCAGATTCACTCGAGGCATTTACATTATATAGCGATAATGACATATCTATAATTAAAATAAAAGATTCCGAATCAGAATTTACTAATATCGCTAAAATTGGTACTATTTCCCCTGATTGTGGGTATGAACTTACCGCATATGGTACAACTCTAGAAGAGATAAATAGTAACTTAAAATTCCCAAGATTAAAAGAAAGCATTAGCGTTTGCTTGAGTTACTATAACGGCAAGACTGTAAAAATTACGCCAGAATCAGGTACAGGTATTTGCCTTGGCGATAGCGGAAGTCCGATTTATAAAAAAGATACAAATGAAGTTGTAGCAATTGTATCAATGGTGCTGAGTGACGATTCTACTCAATTATGTAAAATTAATAATATTGGTCTGGCAACAGTTATTGGCTCTCACAATGCATTTATTGC
This sequence comes from Candidatus Dojkabacteria bacterium, assembly GCA_020429545.1. Lineage (GTDB taxonomy): Bacteria > Patescibacteriota > Dojkabacteria > J137 > J137 > JAGQLF01. Next base: position 6,335 of record JAGQLF010000026.1, on the reverse strand, counting down.
AAACCACTTAGACAAGGAAGTAGTAATAGCTGAATCTGTTCCAGAGTTAACTAATGAGACGAATCAGGAAACGAACACAGAAGGGCAGAGTTCAGAACAAAATGAAGAGTCAAGAGAAGAATTAGATAAGGAAATCAAAATGTTCTTAGAACAATATCAAAAACAGATAACCGAATACAAAACTGCGGACGTAGAGAATATAGAGGTATCTCCAACTGAGAGCAATGCACTAACAGATGATGATATTACCAACGATAAAATTAGTAATAGCGATTTAATACAACAAAATGGCCAGGTTGTGGACATAAATGACACAAGAAATATTGATATCTTAAATGAAGAAGAAAATAACAAAACTTCTTCAGATACTTTAATCAGTTCAAGTGGCAATGGAGATTATATTGCAATAGACATACCAACTGATTTGCTAATATTAGGAAGTATAATATTTAGTAGCCTTTATGCTGTCTTGATAGTATTAATCGTAGTACTTATTATTCGAAAAAGACAAAAAATAAAAAGTGTAAGTACAAACCAGAGCTCTCTATTGAATAAAAATTTTAATAATATATAATCACAAATATGAAGAAATTATACAGATCAAACAAAGACAGAGTTATTGCTGGAGTTTGTGGTGGGTTAGGTGAATACCTGGGGATTGACCCCGTTATTTTACGAATCATATTTGTGGTTGCATTGTTTTCTGGTGGCACAGGTTTCTGGATTTATATTATTCTTTGGATAGTTATTCCATTAGAGGAAATCTCTGAGAAGAAAGAAGTTAAACCTAATTCAAAAAATAAAGATGTCGAGGATGCTGAAATAGTTGAATAGTGCTATTTATCGTCGTCTGTAGAGTTGTATAGACTATTTACAACAGAAATACCCAGTCCAAACAATAATGCATACCAGAAATTTTCAACATAAAAGCCTTCTAGCAATGCGTCTGCAAGCATAACCATTAATGCATTAATTACTACTACAAATAACCCTAGGGTGATGAGTGTTAGTGGAAGTGTAAAAAACACTAGAATTGGTTTGATTACTGAATTTAGAACAATAAGTACTACGCCTACAACTAATGCCGCTGTATTATCTCTAACTTCTATACCACTTAGAACTTCCGACAGTACTATGACTGCTACTGCATTTATTATTATTCTTACTAAAAGTCTCATATATTATTCTACTTTTCTTTTTTGTAGTAGTCAAATCATGGAAATTAATGCAAATATTTTATATTATTAGACATAAACTTTATTATTTTTTTATGGAAGAAAATTCAAATGAGATGATGAACTCATCCTCTTCAATGGAAGATAACTCTTCAAGTCAGGCTGCTATGCCAAAACAATCAGAAACTGATTCTGGTTTAGATCCTAATATTGCTGCAGCAATATCGTATATCTTTATTGTTGGACTTATCTTTATCTTTATGGAGAAGAAAAGCAAGTTTGTAAGATTTCATGCTTTTCAAGCTGTTTTCTTTGGCGTTGCTTGGTTTGTTATTAATTTTGTTTTAGGAATAATTCCTGTAATAGGTTGGATTTTATTACCATTAACAAGTCTTGCTCTGTTAGTAGTATGGGTATATACAATTTACAAAGCATATTCAGGAGAAATGTTTAAGCTTCCTGTGATTGGAGATATGGCAATGCAACAAGCTGAAAGATAAAAAATATTAAATAGGCTCGTAATAAACGAGCCTATTACTACTTTCCCTTTAATCTGTATCCACCATCAATTAAGATATCTTCTCCGTTTATATATGAAGACTGTTCTGATGCTAAAAACATAACCATATTGGCCACTTCTTCAGGTTTACCAATTCTACCAGCTAGAGTTCCGTTTTTTATTCTATCAAATGTTTCTGAATTCCAATCCTTGACTTGATCAGTTTCAATATAACCTGGAGATATTGAATTACATCTAATACCTTGGTTAGCATAAGCTTTAGCAATGCTTTTAGTTAGAGATATCACACCAGCTTTTGTAGTTGCATAAGTTAATGTACTAAGTGTAGACAATTCTGGATATCCTTTAATTGAGGCAATATTTATAATATTTCCTTCTTGATTTTCCTTCATTGAAGGAAGTACTGCTTGTATGCAATTTAGTGTTCCAATTACATTTGTATTAAACTCTTCAATAGCTTTATTATTATCAACATATTGAATATCTTTTAAGAAATTCTTAGCTATACCTGCATTATTTACAAGTACATCAATTCGTCCATTATTTTCTATCCAAGACTCTATCTGCGGAATACATTCATTTTTATCTGAAATATCAAATACTAACTTATCTTTAATACTAAGTTCTTTCTCAGTTTCTTTAAGTTCAGGCGAATCGGTTTTACCATGTAATATAACTCTGTATCCTGAGTTTACAGCAAGTTTTGCAATTGCTTTACCAATTCCTCTGGAAGAGCCTGTTATTAATATAGTTTTTTTGTTCATATTAATTGATTTTACTATGTTACATTGATTTAATAAAATTTCTTGCATTAATATACTTTCAGAAATATAATAAACTTAATGAACGATTTTAACTACTCAGTTTGTTGTTGTACTCCTAAATTTTAATTGGGAGGGTAGAGTAGTGTTTTTATAAGATTATTGTAAACTCCCAAGGGGAGTTTTTTTTCGTCTACGCTAAAGCTTCGGCGAAATAGAATTATTTTTTAAATTAGAAATGTATGATTCTCTTACTACTACTTTTAAGTTTAATTTCGGGGCTTATTGCTACTTATATTTTTATTCTATTAAGATACCACGATACATCTTTACCCTCGCTAGATTTAACCAGTTCTAAAAATATTCTATTTATTTTTCCTCATCCTGATGATGAGACAATGGCAACAGGAGGATTAATTAATTCTTTATCTAAAATAAAAAACATTCATGTAATTTCAACAACACATGGTGAGAATGGAATTGAATTACTAAACCTGCCATCAAACGAACTAGGTAATATTAGGAAAAAAGAATTTGAATGTGTAATGAAAAAGCTAAATGTAAAAAAACTTGAAATATGGGAATTTGAAGATGGTGATTGTGAAAAAGCATTTATTGAAATAAAAAATAAAGTTAAAGAATATATAAACAAAAATTCAATTGATACTATATTTACTTTTGAAAGAACAGGTTTATATCCACATCCAGATCATATTATTCTTTCAAAAATTATTCACGAAATTACCAAAGAAAAAAAAGATCTTCAAGTTGTTTACTCAACTCTTACAAAAAAACTTAGAGAAAAAGCCAATTTACCAACAAAGTTAACCTATAGAGATCGCGAAGTGGTTTTAAAAGATTTAGATCCGTCTTTGCCACAATACAAAGTATTTATTTTCAAAAGTCTTTATGCAAAATATAGGGCAGCTAAATGTTATAAATCTCAGAAATTAAATGGTAATATGCCTTTATGGCTAGAGTTATTTTTAATGCCAGTAGAATACTACACAACTAAGTACTAGCTGCTAGCATCAATATGTCACCCTGAGCTTGTCGAAGGGTTTAGGGTTCATGGTTCGACCTGCTAGCAATGCTTTGCATAGCAATGCGGGCTGGCAGGCTCACCATGACAAGTATGATTAAATATTAAATTTTATAAATGAAAATCTATAATACGCTGGGTAGGGAATTACAAGAATTTAAACCTATTAATGAACATCAAGTAAGCTTTTATCAGTGTGGGCCTACAGTTTATTCTAGACAACATATTGGAAATCTATATTCAGCACTTAAAGGAGATTTAATTAGAAGAACCCTTGTTTACCTTGGATATGAAGTTAAGTATGTAAAGAATATTACAGATGTTGGTCATCTAGTTTCTGATGAAGATGAAGGAGAAGATAAAATGGAAAAAGGAGCTAAAAAAGAAGGAATAACTCCTTCTGAAATTGCTAAGAGATATACTGACCTTTATCATAATGATTTAAAAAAATTAGATATTTTGGAACCAGATGTAGAGACAGTTGCTACCCAATATGTAAAAAAAATGGCAGATATGGTCCAAGATTTATTAAATAATGGATATGCTTATGTAACTGACAAAGCAATATATTTTGATGTAGATAAATTTAAGAATTACACAGAACTTTCTGGACAAAAACTAGAAGAAAATAAAATTGGAGCGGGACATGGAGATGAGGGTGATTCAGAAAAAAAGAACCCATACGATTTTGCTGTTTGGTTTTTTAAAGTTGGAAAGCATGCAAATGCATTACAAACCTGGAAACATAAATTTGAAGGCCTAGAGCAGCCTACAGAAGAAGGATTTCCTGGTTGGCATATAGAATGTTCTGCAATGTCAAAAGCAACACTAGGTGACACAATAGATATTCATATGGGTGGAATTGAACATATTCCAACACACCATACAAATGAGATTGCTCAAAGTGAGGCTGCTAATGGAGCTAAGTTTACAAACTATTGGCTTCACCACGAACATTTGCTTATGGATGGTGGAAAAATGTCTAAATCATTAGGAAATGTTTACACAATTGAAGATTTAGAAGAAAAAGGATATTCTGCTCTTGATTATAGGTATTTTACACTTCAATCGCACTATAGATCTAAACAAAACTTTACTTGGGATGCACTAGATTCTGCAAAAATTGCTAGAGAAAAGTTAGAAAATACAATTGCTAAATATAAAGAGCAATCTTCGGAATCAACTGTAAATCAAGATTATAAAGAAAAGTTAAAAGAGGCTTTAAGTGAAGATTTTAATATTCCAAAAGCACTTGGAATTATTTGGGAAATTACTAAATCAGATATTCCTGTTAGCGAAAAGCTTGGAACTATTTTAGATTTTGATTCAGTACTTGGACTAAATCTAAAAGATGCAGAGCTGAAAACTGGATCAGAGTCTTATTCACCTGAAGTTCAAGAACTAATCGACGAAAGAAACAAAGCAAGAGAAGAAAAAAATTGGGAAAAGGCAGATGAAATAAGAGATAGGTTGAAGGCTGAATTTGGAATAGAAGTGCGGGATAAATAACTTATGTAGGGACCAATAATTATTGGTCCCTACATTTAAGCTAAATATATATTTATAAACAGATAATTGTTATCATATCAATGTAATAAGCACGATTTATGGCAGAACAAGGACCAAGTCCAGAACAACAGCAAGAAATGGCCGCAATGCAGCAGGTTTTTGAAAGTATCCAACCAACAATGGATAACCTTCAAGAGGCAATGCAATCTGGAGATCCTGAACGTATAAAAGCTGCTTTAGAAAAACTAAAAGAATTGATAGAAAAATTGAAAGAAATTGCCGCAAATGAGGCACTACCACAAGAGGCAAGACAACAAGCAGGTCAAGTTGCAATGCAGCTTGAACAACAGTTTAATCAAGTTCAAGGTCAACTAGAAGGATAATATGAATAATACAGAACTAAACTACATAAAATCTTCAACAAAAACTTTGGGAAGTTTACTTTCTCAAAAGACTGATGCGTTTGCAAAGCTAGACATAATTATTCAACTTCGAAAGAATTTAGAGTATCTACAAAATACACTTTCATCAGAAGAGTATACAGAATACAAAGAAATAGAAAATAATATGAGAGAAAGATTAGAGAGGCTATCAGACCCATCTTTTATATCAAAATTAAAATTAGATTTGTCTGGGTTGATCAATGATTTTAGATCAACAATATCTAATTAATTGATGTCGGAGCAATGCTCCAGTTGTATTATTTCGCAAACTCAAGGATTCCAAAATCATTCCACCAATTTCCCATAACCTGCATTCCGATTGGTAGTCCACTAGAATCCTTTCCAATAGGAACATTCAATGCAGGAATTCCGACTAGATTAGCAGTAACTGTAAAAATATCCGCTAAATACATTTCAACAGGATCGTTTACTTTTTCACCGAGTTTAAATGCTGTTGTTGGGCTTGTTGGAATAATTAATAAATCAACTTCTTCAAATACTTTAGCAAATTCTTGTTTTAATTTTGTTCTAACTTTACTTGCTTTTTTATAATACTGATCTGCATAACCTGCACTTAATACATAAGTTCCAATCATAATTCTTCGCTTTACTTCGTCTTCTAAATATTTACTTCTAGATTCAATTAAGTTAGTTTCATAATCATCGCTAACTTTTTTACCATATCTAACCCCATCATACTTAGCTCTATTTGAAGAAATTTCAGCAGGAACTAAAATATAATAAGTAGATAAAGAATAGGAAGCGCTAGGAATAGAAACTTCTTTGACTTCAAATCCATTATTTTTATATTCTTCTATTTTTGAATCTATTGCACTTCTTACTTCTTCATTTATTCCTTCATCAAAAAATTCTTTTGGAATTCCA
>JAGQLF010000025.1 GCA_020429545.1 Candidatus Dojkabacteria bacterium | reverse complement strand
TTTGTTAGGTCTCTTCGAAGAGTTCTTGGACTTACAGAATTGAATTTAGAGCTTAGCTTAGACATTTCTACTTCTCCATTTTTCATAATAAAATCATATACTTCTTTCTGCCTTTCGGATAAATCATTAATAGTATCAACAACTGAATTTACCGCCTTTTTAACTTCTTTTTTAACTTTTGAAAGAGAATCTTTCTTAATCATTGAAGACTCATTTCGCTTTGGTTTTACATCTTTATTATCAAATGGAAGGTCAAAATCTAGCTCTTCATCGTTAACAAGTTTTTTTATTAGAATAATAACTGCAGGTATAATAAGAATAAAACTTAAGATTGTAAGTAACTTTGTAATAGTTTTCATATAATTATGTATCTATTCCATCTTACCCCAAATTTTTCCGCTTTTCACATCAACTTTGTAATCTACTCCAATATCGTATACATTCTCCATAATATCTTTTACATCAACTATAAACTCGTTTAATAATTTTTTATCTTCTGGTTTATTAAATTCAAATAAGAACTCATCATGTATTTGTAAAATTAATTTAGCTGGATATTTGCTCAATCTTTGTTCAAATTTATTCATCGCTAATTTCATCAAATCTGCTGCACTTCCTTGAATTGCAAAATTTAAAAGCTCTCGCTCTACTGCATTTTTAATAAACCACTGTTTTGATTTAGTCATAGTGTTTTTTCGCCTTCTACCTAAAATTGTCTCCCCATACATTTTGATATGTATTTCTTTTCTCTTATTATCAAAATACTCTGCTATCTTTTTATACTTTGAATAATATGTATCAATCAAATCTTGTGCTTCTTTTCTTCCAATCTTCAGATTTTCTGATAAGCCAAATCCAGATACACCATAAACTATACTAAAGTTAATTGTTTTACCTGCAGTTCGTTCAGATTTTGTTACATCTTTAACATCTTTTCCAAATAACTGAGAAGCAGTTAGCGCATGAATATCTTCTCCTTTATTAAAGCTATCTATCATTATTTGCTCATCTGCTAATGCAGATAAAATTCTAAGCTCTTGTTGAGAGTAATCAAATGCTACAAATATAGAATCTTTTTCCGCTATGAACGCATCTCTTATATTTACCCCAACTCCATCATTTGCTGGTATATTTTGCATGTTTGGATTTCGTGATGAGAATCTTCCAGATACAGCACCCATTTGATCGAATACCGCATGAATCTTTCCATCATTAGATACAAATCCAGGCAGTGGGGTTACATATGTTGATCTAAGTTTATCTAGTTCTCTAAAGTTTAGAATTGCTTCAACTATTGGGTCTACTTCTTTTATTTTCGATAGCGATTTTTCGTTTGTAGAATAACTTCCTGACTTAGTCTTTTTATCTACAGGTAATCCCATTTCTTCAAATAGTACTTCTCCAACCTGCTTTGGTGAATTTATATTAAACTCATGGCCTGCGTATTCATAAATCTTCTTAGTTAATTTATCTATTTCTTTATCTAGTTTTTGTTTAAACTCTTCTATCTTATCGTGATCAAATAGAATTCCTTCTTGCTCCATCTCAATTACTGTAGACAGAACCTCTTTTTCCAACTCGTAAACCTCATATAGTTTCTTATCTTTAACAAATACTTCTTTTATATATTCATAGGCATTTGGAAGTTTTTCTAATATTGCTTCTGGAGTTGATGAATAGCCCGAATCTGTAAAACTTAAAACATCCTCTATGCTATATGTTGCTGTACCTTCGCTTACAATTTGAGTTGCATAACCAAGATCTTCAAAACTTATTTTAAATACCTCTTTTGCATCTATTCCTAAGTTAATAAGTGAATGTAATAATTCTTTTATATTTACCCCAATAATTTTGTTGCTATTTTTTAAAATCCCTTTAATAAAGTCTTTTATTTTAGGCTGTTTCACAGAATATAAATCTTCCCCAAGCTTTACAATTATTTCATCTAGTTGATAGTCAATTGGAGCTTTTTCAATATTGTTAACTTTTGAAAAAATGAATAGATTTTCATCCTTTCGATGAATCTCTTCTGAATAGTTTTTAAAGGTAACTGACACATCGCTTTCTTCAAGTTGTTCAAACAAACCTAGAGATTGCTTTGCGGCACTCTTCTCTTCTGTATTTATACCTAAACTTTCTGCTAATTTCTTAATTTTTACTGTAATTGATTTAAATTCTAGTTGACTACACAGTTCAAGTACATCATCTAGTGGAAATGTATCAAATTCAGCAGATTCTATAGCGAAATTGATTGGCACGTCTGGTACAACGGTAGCCAACTCTCTTGATTTAATTGCTATCTCATATCCTTCTTGTAACTTATTCTTCCAAGCAGGCTTTAGCTCTTCAATATGACTATATACTTCATCAATTGAACCATACTCTGTCAAAAGCTGCTCTGCTGACTTTTTACCAATACCAGCTACACCTGGAATATTATCTGATGGATCTCCACTTAGGCCTTTAAAGTCAGGAATTTGCGTTGGTTTTACACCTAGCTTTTCAAATACATCATCTGCATTATATAGCTTCGATTGAGAGAATGATTTTCCTGCTAAATAAACCGAGGTGTCATCATCAACCAATTGGAATAAATCTTGATCCCCAGTTACTACTATTTGATCGATACCTCTCTTTTTATATGTTTCGCATAGTGTTGCGATAATATCGTCAGCTTCATACCCATCAACCTTTAACATTGGAATATTGAAAGTCTCAACTAGCTCAATCACTTTTGGAATTTGTAATAATAAATCTTGGTCTGTTTCTTTTCTATTTGCTTTGTATGTTGCAAACTCAGTTGATCTGATTGTTGGCTTATCTGAATCAAAGACTGCAATTAGATAGTCTGGCTTAAATTTATTTATTACATCAATTAATAACGTTGCATATCCATAAATTGCATTAGTAATCATTCCATCTTTTGTGCTTAATGTTGGAGGATAAGCATAATAAGCTCTAAATATTAGTGCAAATGAATCAATAATAACTAACTTTTTTCTTTCCACAAATAGTATTTAATTATCTAATTTTAGCAGATGATTGATCATAATTAGCAACAATACTATCTTTCTCCCCTCAAGGGGAGTGGTTCTGACTTTAGTCAGAAGCGAGGGGTGTAACAACACCTCCCGGTTTGAAGTATCGCTAAAGCTCACTTCAAACCACCCTCCTCAAAGAGGGAATATCTCTGTGGTGTTAGGATCAGGACTTTGTTCTGCTCCTAAAATCTCTACAAATATAGATGCAAAGGTTTAATCAGGTTCTTTAACTTGCAACAAAAGACCTCACCTTTCTTCCAAGTGTTTTCCAACCACTTGGAATTCATCCTCTCCTATAAGGAGAGGAAAATATTAATTTGAAAAGCTGTTTAGTGGTGATGCGCTGAATGATCATCAGCCTTAACATGCTTTTGTTTACTTATAAAATAAGCTGCTATTAGCGTAGAAATAGGAACTGCTGCAATTAATCCAATACTTGCTATTAGTGTTTGTATTATTTCTTGGGCTACCACTTCTCTATTTACTGTCTCTAAAAAAGATTCATTATTATTTAGAAATAGAAGTAACAATGGTAGTGCAGTACTTGTGTAAACCAATATTAATGTATTAACAAGTGATGCTATATGATCTTTACCTACTTCGAGTGTTCTTAAAAATAGTTCTTCGAATTTAATTTTGGGGTTTGTAGCCTTTAGTTGATTAGCAATTGAGCTTTGAGATACAGTTATATCATCTAGAATTCCAAGTGCACCAATTATTATAGCCGCCAACAAAAGATCCTTAATATTTATAACACCATTTGTCATCGCTTGTAGAAATCCCGCCTCATCAGAAGTAAATCCAGTCAGCTTAGCCCAATTTACAAAAATAATTGAAAGAATACCTGTCAATATTAGAGTTATTATAGTACTAACAACCGCATATGTTGTTTTTCTATTTAGTCCATGAGCTAAATAAAAGTTGATAGGAATCATTATTGAAGCCGCTATAAGTGTAATAAGTACAGGATTATTACCACTTAGTATTGAGGGCAGTATTAGCTTAAAAATAATTATGAAAGAAAATACTAGTCCAATAAGAGATAATATTCCTTTCCTTTTTGCTACAAGTACTGTTACTACAACAAATATTGCTAAAAGTACGAATATTGGAGTCGTTCTTACATAATCAACAATGTTATAGGTTACAACATCGTCAGGAGTTGTAATTTTATTAACTACAACTTTATCTCCAATCTGATACCCAGCTGTTAAAAAATCTGGAAGGGTAGATATTACTGATTCAATTGTTTTGTCCTCACCACCCTCTTTAACTTGAACCGTATACTTCAAGATTGAAATATCTAACCCAACTGGAGCCTCTTGCTCTACAATATCGGTAATTTTACCGTAAATAGTCTCAGTTATTGGGACACTCGTTTCTTGTGCTCTGGCAGGAAGCACACTAACTACGAAAAGCAGTAATAGAAAGCTAGCTACAAAAAGTATTTTTTTCATTAATTATTCAAATAATTTCTCGAACTCATCTTTTTCAAGCACCTCTTTGTCTCTCAAAGCCTTTGCTAACTCATCTAATTTAGTTCTATTATTCTTAATAATTTCGAGAGCTTCTTTATATTCTTTTTCAACTAGTTGTCTAACTTCATTATCTATCATCTTGGCAGTTTCTTCTGAATAATCTTGTGCATCTCCATAGTGATAACCAAGATATTCGCTATCTCTAGATTGACCATACTGAACTAACCCTAGAGCTTTGCTCATACCATATTTTTGAATCATACTTCGAGCTGTTCTGGTTGCCTGTTCAATATCGTTAGATGCGCCTGTGGAAATATCGTGCAATACAACTTCTTCCGCAGCTCTCCCACCTAAACTTACTCTAATATCTGCCATTAATCTTTTCATTGAAATAATATTCTCATCTTTTTCTGGCAAGAACATTGTTACACCTCCGGCACTTCCACGCGATACAATTGAAATCTTATCAACAGGGACTGAACCCTCTGTCATTTTTGCAACTAATGCATGCCCCGCTTCATGGTAGGCCACAAGATTTAGTTCTTCTTCTGTTCTTTTTCTTGATTTTTTAGCAGGTCCCAACACTACTTTAGATACTGCATCATCAATGTCTGCATTAGTTATTTCTTTTCTATTATCCTTTGCAGCAATAATTGCAGCTTCGTTCATAATATTTTCTAAATCTGCACCAGTGAAGCCAACGGTCCTTTTAGCTACTTTTTCTAAATCAACATTTGCAGCTAATGGTTTATTCTTTGAATGGATTTTTAGAATTTCAATTCTTCCCTCTTTATCTGGTGCTTCAATTCTTACCTGTCTGTCAAATCTTCCTGGTCTTAATATTGCTCTATCCAAAACATCTGGTCTGTTAGTTGCTGCAATTACAATAATATTTGCATTTGTTTCAAATCCATCCATCTCAACTAAAATCTGATTAAGGGTTTGTTCTGTACTTCCGGATTGAATTCTTGTTCCTCTTTTTCTAGCCACTGCATCAATTTCATCAATAAAGATTAGTGCTGGCGCTGCTTTTTTAGCTTTAGCAAAAAGGTCTCTTACTCTTGAAGCTCCAGCTCCAACTAACATTTCTTCAAATTCAGAACCTGATGTATGAAAAAATGGAACACCAGCCTCTCCTGCAATTGCTCTTGCTAATAAAGTTTTACCTGTTCCAGGTGGACCAAACATTAATATTCCTTTTGGAATTCTTGCTCCTAATTTTCTATATTTATTTGGATTTTTTAAGAAGTCTACGATTTCATTTAGTTCTTCCCTAGCCTCGTCAATACCAGCTACATCTTTGAATGTAACACCAGTCTTTTTACCAAAGAACATTTTAGCTTTTGATTGACCAAACTGCATTATTCCCATTCCAGAAGCCTGAGCACTTCTAAATATTACGAATCCTAGGAATATGAATGCCCCTATAGTTACTACGTTTAAGATTGTATTAAAATCAATTCCACTTGATATTGTTCTAGTGTCTACTATGAATGTTGATTCATCTGATGAAATTGGAAATCCTTCTCTTTGCAAGAATTCTGAGAATGTAAATATTGCAGGACTCCAAGAAACTTCTTTTTGCTCAATAGAAGTATTCGTTCTTCCAAATATTACGATATCACCCAAATAAGTAATATGATCGATTGATCCAGAGGAAACTCTGGCATTTATTGAACTGTCTGAAAGTTCCTTTGCATAGATTCTTGCGTCCTTTGGCATTATGCCAAGTGCAGATAGATTAATTTCATTATCTGTTAATATTTCTTCAAAGTCTTGTTTAGATGTATCTTTAATTAAATAATCTGGATATCCTTGATTAGTAAAAACAAGTACTTGCCCATCAATATATAAAATATCCTCTACTCTCTCTTTATCATTTTGGAATAAAGATCTTATTTGATCAGTTAAATTAGCATTTTCAAATAAATAATCAATTTCTGTGAACGAAACTTCTTTTACATCGTTATTTTTAGCAATTTTAATACTATTCTTATCTGAAGTTTTTAGAGAGAAATTTTCAGTTGGGGCTATATAAAACTCCTTCCCTCTCGCAACTATTAACCCATCATCTTGAACTAATAATTCTGAGTATTCATTATTTTGTAACCCAGCAACTAATTCTCCTAGGGTTAGTTTTTGAGTAGTAATTCCTGTTGATGAAAGTGCAGCTAGTATTATTCCTCCCACAACAAGTGTTACTAAAATGATTATTGGATTTACCCTTCCAAAGATATTTTTCCTTTTCCCCCTTGATTTCGCTGCATTTAGTTTTGATATCGTCCTTGCTAATTCATCAGAAATCTTCTGCTCTGAATTTGGTTTATTTGTATTGTTTTTATCGTTAGACATAAATGGTATTAAACTGATTTTATTTTACAATAGATTAAATTGAGATTCTGGAAATTATTATTAATTAATTATATTTTTTAAATATACCAAGGGACAAAATCCTTGTCCGTCGTAGCCTTGGCGAAGACGGAGAACTACCGACCTCAGGTTTATGAATCCTGTGCTCTATATCTGCCGTCAGGCAGGTAACCTTCTGAGCTACACTTTTCTATTAGTACACTTTACTATAATTGATAATCTGTACACTGTATACTAATTACACAATAAGGTCATATTATCAATTCTATATCAGGAGGCGGAATCGAACCGCCGACCTCAGGTTTATGAATCCTGTGCTCTAACCGACTGAGCTACCCTGACAACATAATTTTCTTAAAGATTTTACCAGATAAAGGGAATTTGGCATAGTGAGTAAAATCAAGAGCCTCCACAAACATGTGGAGGCTCTTGGTTGCGGGGGTTGGATTCGAACCAACGACCTACAGGTTATGAGCCTGTCGAGCTGCCACTGCTCTACCCCGCGTCTATTTTTTTAGTTCATTTAGAAATTGATTTCGAACTTGAAAGTTCTTTTTTATCAATCTCTCAAATGTTTTGTCTTCTGCTATATTATCAAACTCTTTGTACCCCAACAAATAAACTGGAAGAAATCTTCGAGTTGTTTTTACCGCACCTCTCTGATGTCTCTTTAGTCTTGCATTTATATCACTAGTATACCCATAGTAATGAAACTTGGGGTTCTTTTTTGATGCTAGACAATATACGCATACCATTTAATGTGCCTGTCCTGCCTTTGGCAGGCTTCATCTGCTTTCAGCAGATTTGCGAGCTTTGCCACGAACCTGCCTTTGGCAGGCTTCGTCTGCTTTCAGCAGACTTGCGAGCTTGGCCACTTTACCTGCCCTTGGCAGGTGCTCTACCCCGCGTCTATTTTTACATTAGCAGTGAGATTATATCATGAATACTAAAGGCCTATCAATTGCATCCACCAATTGGAGTAAGACTCTACTTCTGAAACATCTGCTAATCTTTTCTCTACTTCGTAGAAAGATACCCCTTCATCTATCGAGTACAGCGTTTCCCCTGGCTCTGCAATACCTAAAACTTCTTTAGCTAATAGTTTCTGATACTCATCTGAGCTTACTATCTCAAGTTCTTTCTTTAAATCATCATTTTTTCCTTCTATTTCTGTTAAAGATTTTTGTTCAGATTGATAAATTGAATAGTTCGACTGTCCATTATTTATTGCCCTAAAGATATTGCTAATAACGAGAAGCAGGATTAATGATAAAACAACTGTCAAAGAAATACCTTCAAACGCTACTCTTCTAATATTAATAAAAAATTGTTTTTTGATTCTTTTTATAAATTTCCCCATAACTTGTCTATGCTATCATCTTCATTATAATGTATTAGCTATGAATTCTTTATATTTTTTTGATTTTATTGAAAACTTAAGAGAGCAAAAGAAATCTAAGAACACAATTCTTTGTTATTCTTCAGATGTTAAAGATTTTATTAGTACATCTAGAATAATTTCGGCTGATAATATTAAACAAACTCATTTAGATAACTATAAAGTTTTTTTAGAGAATAGAAAGATAGTTCCCAAAACTATTGCTAGAAAGCTAAGGTCTGTAATTTCGTATATAAACTTTCTTAAAGGACAAGGCAAGCTTGAGAATGTAACCGTATCTAAAATTGATGTACCAAAAGCAATTTCATCAGATAAAAATTTTATAACTAAAGCTGAGTTTGAAAAAATTCTTAATAAATCTCGAGAAAATAAAAAAATATATACAGCTCTAGCAATACTCTATTACACCGGAATATTATTAAGCGAATTAACAAATTTAAAAAATATTGATTTCGATTTTGATCTTAGATTTTTAATTATTGGTACAAGAAAAGTTCCTTTAAGTGATAGAGTTTATTTTATTGCTAAGGATTTTATTCTTGAATCTAAAAGTGAAAAGAAAGAGTTCTATTTATTTAGAACTGCTCATGGCACAAAGATTATAGACAGAAATATGAGAACTTATCTTTCAAGAGCAATCAAAAATGCAGGTGTTAGTGCTACTGTTAACGATATAAGAAATAGCTTTATTATAAATCAACTAAAAGCAGGAAACTCTGTTAAGTTTGTTTCAAAAGTTGCAGGCCACTCTTCTACTCAATCTACAAAGAAGTATTTGAAGTATGTTAAGAATTATGAAGATAAGGGAATCAATCGAATTATTGAGATTTAAATCTATCTTGATCATGCCATTGAACCCAAACTCTTGTACTTTTAAAAACAGAATTTTGAATAAAGTTTAAAACCTCTATAAGATCTGTTTCTTTCTGAGCAGCAAACTTCACAATTACATCAATGTCAGATGGATACCAATCAAGTTCTGGCTCAAGACCTTCTTCCATATCTCTATGGTTAGTTCTATGTACTACTTGAATATGCATTGCTTCAATACTGTCTATTGATTTTGGATAAAGTCCAAACCTACATGATTCAGTATTATAGCTACCTGTAGTCTTTCTAATTTCAATTGGATAATCTTCAAGCATATTACAGAACTGGTCATAAGCCTTCCTATACATTATTTTGCAAGCTTCCTTTGTAGGATTATCTAGAGCAATACCAGTATCTGAAAATTGAGGATCTGAAATTTCAATATTATTTTCTTCTAGTACTTCCATTTATTACAATATACTCTTAAGTTCAAGGGTTAACATAGTCCTGGATGGACTCGAACTAGAGCCTGTCCCGAGTTTGCTTGACTTGTCGTAGCTTCAGCGAAGACAGTTCGAAGGAACCCTGGCTTTATCTGCTCAGAACCTAATGATTAAAAATTAAATAGACCATGGTGGACTCGAACCACCGACCCCGGCTTTATAAGAACCGTGCTCTAACCACCTGAGCTAATGGTCTATTTAATTTTCAATTCGAAGTTCTTCACAATACAGGTAAGAACCGTGCTCCTAGTCTTGTCGTAGTTCTACGAAGCTTTAGCATAGTAGAACGAAGACAGATAACCACCTGCCTGCCCGCCGAAGCGAAGCGAAGGCGGGAGCTACAGGACTAGTCAGCTTTCAATACCTAGTAAAAGTGCTGTACGAATTTTATCACAAAAGCTGAGATTAGTTACCAATATTGAAGTTTCCAAGTCCACCAAACATATTATTTCCTCCAGCAGGTTTCTCTACTTTTTTTATAAATTTACCTCTGAGTTTAATTTCGTCTTCTATTAATGCCCTATCTTTTCCATACTTCAGCCTAGAGATCTGTTTAATAGTTTGTGCAAGTTGTGGGTTTGGAGTCGTAATCATGTCATATGGAGATTCACCATACCAAGATCTAACTGTAAATGGAGTTGATGGCTTTCCATCAACAAGCATTTTGGTAAATATAGTTCCATTTTCTGCTTGCATAAGATCTGCTTGTCCAAATACGCCATCAAATTCTTTTTCTAAAAATTCAGCATCATTAACACCAACTCTAAGTATTGCCTTGTTACCTACATTCCCAAAAATAGAATCTCTAATTTTTGTATCGCCACCTTGCCTTGTTAGCTGTCCTATAAACTGGTGGGCAAGAGTTAATGAAAGCTGGTATTTTCTAGCCTCTGATAGAATTTGATTTACTCCATCTGTCAAAAAGTTTTGAAATTCATCAATATATAAATAGAAGGGTTTTCGTTGTTCTTCTGGTACATCTTCTCTTTCAAGTGCACTAATCAAAAGTTTTGAAACTATAATCATACCTAGTAAAGACATATTAAATTCTCCAATCTTACCTTTAGATAACTTAACTAAAAGAATCTTTCCTTCATCCATAATCTGTCTAAAATTAATTGAAGATTCTTGTTGTGCAACAATTGGCCTTACATATTCATTAGTTAAAAAACTTGCAAGTTTAGAAACAACATAAGGAGTAACATTTTTAAGAGATGTTTCTCCACCGGCCTTTTGTGCCTGTTTCTCCCAAAAATCAACAACCTCTTGGTTATCACACTTGGATAGTTTATATGCTCTATAGTCATCATCAGCAAATATTTTAGGAACTTCTAATAATGTAGAACCTGATTCTGGATCAGAAATTAAAAGCATAATTCCATATCTAAAGTACTGTTCAAACATTGGACCTCCAGTTTTTTGAAGATCATAAAGCGTATTAAAAATATTTAGCATTTCATTAATCGCTAAAGTCTTTTGTGCGTCAGATTTAAATTCGAACATATTTAGTCCTGCCGGCCTCTCAATATCTGCAGGATCAAACAAAACGACATCGTCTACTCTCTCTGGTGGAATCTGCTGTAAGATTTTTTCAATATCACTTCCATGTGGATCAATAAATGCGCATCCATGTCCCATTTTTATATCTCTAATCATCATCCCAGCTATAAATCCTGACTTACCAGAACCAGTTTGACCAACAACGTACATGTGCCTCATTCGGTCTTGTGGAAGCATAAATATTTCTTTGGACTTACCTCTAAATGAATTCTTTCCCAGATACATATAATCTTTTTGGAAGGCGTTAGTTACATAATCCGGAGCTGGCGCTTTTCTAGAAAGAAGCCAGTTAATAAAAGGTGCTTCAACATTTTTATTCGGAAAGTGAAAGAGCGTCGCAAGTTCTTCTACATTTAAAACCATTGTTTCCCTCGGAATTCGATAAATTACATCGGTAACAATTCTCTTAGTTTCTTTTTTATCCATTTTAGAAAAGCTGTTTCCACCCTCTTTTGTATATTGATCAAAAGTACTCAAAGCATTACTCAAATGAGCATCTGCGTCTTCTTTATCATGAGACATAATTACTAATCGAACGTCAGTATAGAAACCTGACTTACCAGCTTTTTTTTCAATAAAACCTAATGTATCTTCATTCACCTTTGGATCATCTTTTTCACTATCTGCCTTTTGATCTTTTATTTTTTTTATGTAATCTTTTGCGGAATTTCGCCAATCAGAACCTGCAGGGGAAATAATTACCTGAAATAATGCCGATTCATTAAATGACAATTTGCTAAAGGCATCTGTTAGTGTTGCAAGGGTATCAACTGGTAGTTCCTCATAAGTTTGAATTGGAATTCTCGATTCTTGTTTAAGCTTTAACCCTGCATAAGACACCGATGCATTTTCTGGGAAGGCGTTGTACTCTTTAACTCTTACAATTTCTGCTGATGGATATGTACCATTAATTTGCCTATCCACAACTGATGCAACGTTTTTGGGACAAACTACAAAAAACTTAATATTCTCTTTAAATGCAACAACTTCAAAACTTATAA
>JAGQLF010000024.1 GCA_020429545.1 Candidatus Dojkabacteria bacterium | reverse complement strand
CTTCTTTAGCCAGTTTCATTAAAAATAGATCTAGAGATTCTGGTGAAAAGTTTACTCCTGAATGGTACTGAATATGAACATGCTTAATATCGTTTTCTTTTATAAAATTAATAGTTTCTTCAAAACTGGTTTCACCCGATTCCCAAGTTCTTACAACGTTATCTGAATCTACTTTCTTTCTTGAGTCAATATCTTTATTTGAAATATAGTAAAAATTTTTAAATGAGTTTTCTACGTTTGAATAAAGATCTGCTGTATATTCTCCAACACCGTCATCATCGTTTAAGAAAGATAAAACAGCTGCATTTTCATTCTTTAGTTGCGGTGTTTGTTCAAGTAAAGAAATAATTGGTAGCATTTTCTTTGCTGTATTTTGCCAAGTAAGTTTATCTGCAGCTTCTTTTGCAAGACTTACTTTTTGCTGAACTTCCTCAGAATTAATATTTCTAAATACATAAAGCATTAAACCTTGTAAGTGCTTTTGATCTGGCTCCGCCCATTTTGCACCAAGATTTACCATTTCAGAATCAGTAGTATTAGCTAATTTATAATCAATTAGGTACGAATTAGATTCATTAGCAAAGTCTAAATACCCACTATAGTTTGTAGCAATCACTGGAACTGAATAATACATAGATTCAGCAATTGGAAGTCCAAAACCTTCGGCTCTTGATGGATAGACACTACAATTGCAAGTGGTAATAAGATTTACCATATCTTGATCAGATACATCTGGAGAGCTAATATGCTCAACTCCTGGGCTATTTTCGTTTTGCAGCTCTGCAAGAATTTCAGCAACCATATTGTCTGGTCCTGGAAAACTTTTTATTACTAAGCAAACGTCATCATTCTTAGTAAATGCACTAAAGTATGCTTTTAATAAAACATCTACTCCTTTTCTCTTTCTAGCTGAGCTAATATGTAAGAATTTAAAACTCTTCTTTGTTTTTAGCGGATATTTGCTAGTTGGTTCAACTCTCATTCCATCATCAATTCCATTTGGTGACGTGAAAATTGGAATCTTTACACCACTTCTTTTTAAAATATCTTTAACAAAGTTAGAGATTGCGAAAACTCCATGAAGATTTTGATTCATCTCATCAACCCAAATTTTTGGATATACTGATTCTTCCCAAGCTAAAAATGCAGTCTTTGTTTTGGATTTAATATCTTTGAAATTATTTAAAACTAATCCGTCTTTTGGAAAGTTACTATATATTGCAAAATCAGTTTCAATCTCTTCTTTAGTCCATAAAGACTTAACGTATGGATACTTTTGAAAATCAGTGTCATCTGGATATTTATCTAACTGTTCGGCAGATCCATAAACATACGTTTTATATAAATCTTGAATTTCAGACAGCGCTTTAGCTAAACCTCTATTTGTTCTTGCTAAGCTATAGTTTGTAATAAAAGGACCAATAACTTGTATAGATTTTGACATGAAATATTATAGCAGTTAGCGGTTAGCTTTTAGTCCTTAGTTCCTCATGTCTTTAGTAAAAAAGCCTTGATACTAGTAAACTAGGTATTAGAATTTTAAATTAACAGAAACCTAAAATCATAAATCTTATATAGCCTCTGAGTACTGATGTCTGAAGTCTCTAATCTCATTTCTCGTCTCTCGTATCTCATGTATGATATATTTAGATAATTAAAAATAAAAAAATGAAAGTATTTATAGGTTCAGACCATGGTGGATTTGAATTAAAAAAACAAATTATTGAAGCAATCTCAGATATGTATGAAGTCGAAGATTTAGGCCCATTTGAGCTAAATCCTGATGATGATTACCCTGATTATGCAAAAAAGGTTGCTGAATCTATAGCTAGGGAGGATGCAGCGCGAGGAGTACTAATTTGCAGATCTGGAAATGGAGTGGCAATTGCCGCAAACAAAATAAAAGGTGCATATGCTGCGGTTTGCTTTTCAAAACATCATGCAGAAATGGCTGTAATTGATGATAATGCAAATATTTGCTGTCTTGATGCAGACTACGAAGGAGAAAATCCTGTAGAAATTGTTAAGTCCTTTTTAAGTTCAGAGTTTGCAGGAATGGAAACCAGACATGGAAGACGGTTTCAAAAAATACAAGAAATGGAAAAACGCGATTAACCGCATCTCAACTATATAATTCTCTTTAGATATTATTATAACTAGATCGTTGGGGTTTGGGGTAAAAACTGAGCCTTAAACTGACTAGTTGAAAGATTACCGTGTGAGCGAACTTTTTACCCCAAGGCTTTTTGGTACTTTTGTGCCAACAAAAGTACGGAAGAAAAAAGAATTTTCCAAATAATGAAAACTAGAGTCTCAACTAAACGTTTAGAGAAAAGGTTGGTTCAATTAAATCAATTGAAAGTCATAACACCCTCCGCTGAGTACTTTCTGAAAAGTACTAAGCACCTCCCTCAAGGGAGGAAATTAAAGCAAACACTCAAAGTTAAACAATCCACTATCCCTATCTGTTGGGCATTCTCCATGTAATCTTCTTATAAAAAAATAATCATGCTGAATTTTAGGTATAGAATCTAAAGAGTTTATTGGTTTATGCCCATGGCTAGATAAATCCCAAACCTGTATTAAACAGAAATAGATCAAAAGAAGTAAGAGCATTGTGATTACTATTCGTTTCCAGTTAGTGTTATAGAGAGACGCGATTAATCGATTCTCAACAAGTTTTTGTGGGAGCAGGGCTCTGACCTGCTCCCGTATTACTTCTATTTTAGTGTAGCGATTAGCTTCAACAATATTCTGAGCAATGAATAAAGCAACACCAAGACCTAGAAAACTTCCAGTTAAAAATCTAAATAAATTATTACTTACATAAAAATCATCCCCTTGAATAATTCCAAATGGATTTATAGCTCCTAGTGTTGTAATTGTCTGAATTCCACCATCAAGAGCAATTGGAATAATGAAAATTGGTAACCACCAAATCTTTATTGGTTTTAAAAATTTTATTTTATATAAAACTGATCCAGTTAAGACTCCTAACCAAATGCCAAAATCTCGTGCGCACCAGGCATATTGGTAATCAAAAATATGGATTGATCTTGTATCAAATTGATGACAAAAGAAGCTAAAGAGAAAATAAATTTTTTCAGAAATTATATGTAATCCAATTGCACTTAAAATTGGTGCAAGAATGGGAAGTGTTACGAGTAAAAAAAGAAAAGAAAAATACCAAAAATCAACTTTATAAATTATTTTCATGGATGAATTGTTGTTCCTATAAACTCTTCTCCTCTAATAGCTTTTTCTAAATTATCTAGATTTTTACCATTTAGAATTATGCAGCTAATGCCAGATTGCTGTGCTAGCTCTGTTGCCTTTGGATCAAATGGTACTGCCATTTTGGGAGTAAATTCATCTGTTCCTAGAATTTTTTTATAATCTTCCCAAGTTAAATCTTTAATTAGTTCAGCATTTGGATTATTATCTGGATCTATTGGATATACTCCATTAACATCTTTTAATATAAAGATTTTTTTTGCTCCATAATTATTTGCCATAATAACTGTATCAAAATCTCCTGAATGTCCTGGTTCATTAGCACCAACAGTTAAAAACGTTTCTTCAAACTCTGTTGTGCTACCCTCTTTTATATCATTATAAGTTAATGATCTATCGTGAGAATTACTTCCAAGTGCAACTCTTAGCATTACTGCATTATGATTATTAGAAGATGTTCCTGCCCAATCTATTTCGCGTTCACTAGCATTATTCTCTTTTGCCATTCCCATATATTTTCTAGCTAAATGACCACCACCTGTTATTAAAACAAATTGATAAGTATCTTGAAATTTAATTAGTGAATCTCTTAGTTGTTTAACGTATTCAAAATCAAAAAGATTTTCGAAAGATGGAGATAGAATTGAACCTCCAATTTTTAGGACCAATATTTCTTTCATAAAAAAATTATATCATTGTTAAGTTAGAGATGATGCTAATTCTCTTGTATTACTTTATCAAATGCTTCAACTCTCAAATGATTTAACCAACCCATACCTCCTTCCTGTCCATTTTTAGGTTTTTTAGGATTTAGCCAAATATCTAATAACTCTTTATCTAGTTCACCTCTAGCATTTTTTAAACATAGTGCATCTGTTAATGCATTTAATACTGAATCTTTCTTTATATCAAGATTTAAAACATTAATAATATAGCGCTCAATTCCATGAGCAATTATAAAATGTAATAAAACTCTTGGATCTTCACTTTCAATTTGTGTATGCCCCCAAATCATACTATCTGCTTTAGGATCTCCATCTACTGGTTTATATTCAGGATTAAAAAAAATTGTTTGGCTTGCTAAATACATCATTTCAAATAAAGGATCTAAAGCTTTAGAAATATCTAATGGTAATAATAATGCAAAATCAATTTGTATTTCATAATTCTTTTCCTCAATTAGTTTTAGAAATTCTCGTGTAGAAACTTTTGATGCACTATTAGTTGCTGAATCACCTTTTAATTTATTGTACTTTACATGAGCTTTATCAATTATATTCAAATCTTTTTCACTAAAAGTGATCATAGTTCGAGCTAAGTCCATATATTGATTGAAGACACGAGTAGCTTCTATAGGATTTAACTTTATGTATTCTAATGTTGCTTGAATCTGAGAAATTGCTTTATTATCTGGCATTGAGTCATCTTCAGCACCTAAAACATTTGATGCACTTTCTACTACACTATTTATATCTGATCTTAACCCCATTTCTATTTTTTATAAGTGGCAGATTATATCATCCGACCTTCAAAAGTGTTGAAATTAGAAACGTATATCCTGAAGCTAGTAGCTCGCAGCTACTAAAATCCTCCCCCTCCCGCTTTTCTATTCAGCCAAGAGAGTAGATAATATGTAGGAATTGTAAGCATTAAGCTTAAAACAACAGTATTAAATACCATTGAAATAAACTTTACTACTCCAGATAAATTACTGACGCTCACAGGAAATCCCGATACTAGCGGACCTTCTAAAATATCAGCAAAGAAAAAACTAACAATAGCAGAAAATATTAAAGCTAATAGAA
Organism: Candidatus Dojkabacteria bacterium; assembly: GCA_020429545.1. GTDB lineage: Bacteria > Patescibacteriota > Dojkabacteria > J137 > J137 > JAGQLF01. The sequence goes on along the minus strand of JAGQLF010000024.1, from coordinate 8,786 downwards.
ATGAAAACATTAAATACTGTCTTTTTCCTGGATCTGTAAACATAGTAGTAGTTAGTTAATTATTACTATTCTACACAATTATTCTGTTTCTGTTAAAAGTTTGTGAAAGTTTTCTAAAACTAAATCTGCTGTTCTTTCCCAATTGTATTTTAGAGCGACCTCCTTCCCAGTATTTACAAGCTCTTTTCTTTTTTGCTCATCTTTCAAAAAATCGTAAATTTTATTAATTGAATCTTCAATTTCTTTTGCATCAACTAAGAATGCACCTCCGTTTGTGATTTCTGGTAGGCAAGAAGATGCATTAACAATTGCAGGAACTTCAGCCGCCATTGCCTGTATTGGGCCAAACCCAAAGCCCTCATATTCAGAGAAATATACGTATGTATTAGCATGTCTAAGTAAAATTTGTAATTCTTCATCACTTATTCTAGATGTAGTAATGACTTTATCTATTATTCCCAACTGTTTTATTTTCTTTAGATAGTGTTCACCTAATGCTGATCTTGGCTTTATATTCTCTCCTCTACCTTGATAAAAATCACCTCCAACTAAAACAAGATATTGTGGAATATGCTCACCCTTTTTCTCAAACAATCTTGCTGTAATACTCAACATATTATCTATCCCTTTATTTGATTCTAATCCTGAATCATAAAAGAAATAGGATGGCCTTCCCTCGCCTACAAACCTATTCAGAACCTCGTTTTTAGTTGTTTCTTCTATTGAATCTATTTTTTCTGCAAAAAAAGATTCATTTATACCTAAATAAATTACTTCAACATTATCTTCTGGAATATCCCCATGTTTAATCAAATCATCTTTAGAGAAATTAGAACTAGTTAGCACTAGGTCAGCCCCTTCAACACCTTTCCACATTCTTCTATAAAAGATACCTTTTAAAAAGTTAGTTATTGGATTTTTCTGTGAGAATGAATTATTTACAAGTGGAATCACATCATGAACAGTAACAACAGTTTTATTAGGCATATATGTATGCTTTAAACTTGGAGTTGTAGGCAATCCTCTTTCAAAATGAGGTGCAAAATATAAATCAGGTTCTTCTTCAAATATAATCTCATCAATCTTTTTCCATCTTCTGATATTTTTAAAGTTTGAAAGACTGGGTTCTCCTAAAGAGGTAAAAGTAATTTTGTCCTGGTACTCTTCAATACCAAATTTACTGAAGCCAATCTCTCTCAGATTTTGTTCTAAATCGTTAAATCCAACAAGTGAAATTTTTATTGATCTATCTGCTGAAGCTTTCTTTATTAACCTTAAAAGTAAGTCCCTAGTATATCTACCAATACCTCTTTTTGAATACTGATCAAAAAGGCAGGTAGTGTCTATTAAAATCGTTTTGGTTTCTGGTTCTTCCATTAGTTATCTAATAAATTTAGTGGTAGTCCATCTACCAGCTCAACAAGCCAATCTAACTTAGATTCATAATTTGCTACGGAGATTATACCATCTTTGTACGTTATCACCTTATCTCTATCTAATATAAATTCTATTGTATGAATTTGTCCTTCATGATTTATATTAATTATATATTTTTCTCCCCATGATTTCCCTGGATGTTTTTGAATTAACATTTTATATTCACCATTTGCATCATAATTTAGATTTGAAGGAAGATTGTATGACACATTTAGTTCTTGACCTGGTATAGGATCATCTTCAGATAATCTTCTATGATCAAATCTGATGATATTATCGCTTACTGCTTTTTCCATTTCTTCATCGTTATATTCCTGAGGTTGATAATATAAAAATCCAGATCGCTTTAATCCATCTGATTCAAATGTTTCGACTTCAAGTGGTACAAACAGCCTTACCCAAGCTCTATATGTAAAGAATCCATCTGGATCATATTGTAATCTCAATTTTTCTTCGTATACCTTTGGTTGTTCCCAAATAACTTGAACCTCTTTTGTTATATCCCCAGTTTCAGAAATACTAATATTTTGAACAACTTCATCTCTTACAAATTTATTCAGCTTTAATGAGCAATTTTGTGCTTCATTCAGGTGGAAGTAATCGCCATTAAACTCCTTTACTATTCTTCCACTCATGCTATATTTATCAAAGAAGTCCTGTAAATCTTCCTCTTCTGAATAAAAGCCAATATCTTTTCCATTAATCGAATTTACAAATATCTCAGTCACTTTAGACATATCTGATAACGGTAGTTCTAGAAACTTTTCTTTAGCAGCATTTGCAATATCTTTAATAATTGCTTTTCTTTCAGGACTGAAGGATAGCGATGGATCATCAGTTTCTTCTTTTATGAACTCATATAAGCTCTCTGCAGTTACTTCACCATAACCTTCGACTTCTAATGGTTGAATTAATGAGAGAATATTTTCTGCAAAATGGTTATCAACAATAATTATGTGGTCATAGTCAGGAAATAATTCTTTATTGTATTCGTTTGCAACATCATAATAATCTCTAAACTTCTCCATTGTCCAATATAAATCTGGGTAAATTCCTGAATCTTGTGCTCTTAGATAATCACTCCCACAACCATTATTCATTAAATATCTTTGTCCATAAATATTCCTATTACCTGTATCAACGCCTAAAGTATAAGAAACGTAGTTCTCCAAGTTCCACATATCACTAAATGCTATATCCCCATTAAATTCCCCGTTCTCAAGCTCCATATTTCCAAATGCAGTTAATAATCCTCCTGAAGCTCTCATTTCGGATTCATTTTGAAGAATAATTAGATAATCTGTTGGTCCATCATTAGAACCAATAAGTTCAGGCATATACTTTAAAAATTGTATCGATTGCGTTGAGATTTCTGGGTAGTCTTTTGCAAAAGTTTGAAAAGAAGTTATATTGTCTCGTAAATTGTATCCGCCAATATTTGGTACATATTTAGGATCTATTTCTGATAGCTCTGCAAAGATGTCTAAGATATCAGGCTCCATTTTCTCGTATAAATCTATATAGCTAGGAAGTTCAGCTAAAACTAAACTTGAAGCTGAAGGCTCAATTGGATTGCCTTCTTCATCTAATTTAGTTTCATCTGAAGCTGACACGTCTTTTTTTGAATCATTTATAGCAACTCCATCTACTGTAAACCCTGTCTTTAACAGTACATCTTGTATTTCATCAATATTTTCTTCTAAGACTTTATCTGACTTTTCAACCGCTGATTTTACATGTTCGATGTTGGCATAATAACCTCTAGTAAATGGAACGCTACCTAAAAACTGATACTTATCAAGCTGATTAACAATAAAAGTTAGCTCATCTGAAATTATTTCTAAATTTTCTTCAAAATTATTTAGACTCTTATTCTCAATATCCGAAAAAAGTATTGAAGAAGTAGCTTTAATGTTACTAAGACTACTTTTTATTTTTAATGCTGGTTCAATTACTAATACGTAAGAAAATATTAAAATTAAGAAAATAAAAACACCACCCCAGATTAGGACTTTCCTTCTGTTTTTTTTTCTTTGCCTTTTTTTTCGTGACTCTAAAGAAACATCTGGTAATACAGGAACACGATGCTCAACATTTTTCGTATTAGAATTTCTTACTGTTTTTTGAAAATGCTCTTTTCTTTCTTCATGTAAAACTATACTGTTTTTACCATTTTTTCTTAATGAGATATTTTTTGTTTTCGCCATTGGTACAAATAAAGTCGCTTGTTTAAAGTATACCAAATAATAAATTCAAAAGTTCAAAATCAAAATTCAAAACTCCCTCCTAGAGGAGGGTGGCTCTGCTAAAGGCAGAGACGGGAGGTGTTATTTAAAAATCTGAAAAATGAATATCAAAATAAAAATAAATTCTTAGAATCTTGATACTATATTATGAATTGATTAAAGCTTAGGTAGTAATTCTTTATACTTTAGTACTTTTTCTTCTTTTGACATTGCAGCATATCTTGGAGAAGGTGATGGAAGATATATAAATTTTGTTTTTTGGTATTTATCTATTAATTCAGAAAAGTTTCTTTTGAACTGTGTTTCAACAAACCTACTCGAAAAAAATACTGACTTTAAATTTCTACTTATGATTGCTTCTAACCTTGGATTATATTCTATTATGTCCAAAGCATTGTCTAAACTACTATTTTTTGTACGGTTACACTTGTAGATAATATCGGTAATACCAATACCTAAGTTTGTAAATAGTTCAACTTTCGAATCTATAGTTTCGAGTTTAGTATCATATACTTTCTCAATTAAGTTCCAGAATTGATTTCTACCATTTGAATAATACCAATCATATTCAATGCCTTTTCTCGAGTCTTTAGCGGTAAAACTCCCTAACAGAAGATAGTTTATATTTTTTGGAATAAAATCTTCAAAGGGGTGGACTTCAATTGCCATGTTAAAAACTTATTAATTTATACTTCTTACATTATAAATATCCTGACAATCCAAGGGGACTGCCACGCCATAAAATAAAGCTTTGCAAATTTTATGGCTCGCAGATCTCCGGATATCCTTAAGCTAGTAGCTAGAGGCCCGCAGCTCGTAGCTAAAAGCTACTTTTTCATTCCTCTAGTTCCTGTTGCGTTTACTTCGTATGCAGTATTTACTGTTTCAAAGAAATTTACTAACTGGAATGTATCGTTTGCAGTAGTCATCCATTTGGCTGGATTTTGTACATTAAAGTGTGCTTCAAATCCAAGCTCTTCTAATCTTCTATCTGCTACGTATTGTACGTATTTATTAACAAATTCTGTATTTAACCCTAGAATTCCATTTGGTAATAAATCCTTGTTGTATGCCATTTCTAACTCCACTGCCTGGATTACAATATCTTTAATCTCCTGGGCAAACTCTGGAGTCACTACTTCTGGTTGTTCTTCTAAAATTGTAAGAATAATATTTATTCCAACTTTTAGATGTAGTGCTTCGTCTCTTGCAATCCAATCTGTTATTGTTCCTAGATTTCTCATCAAATTTCTTTGCCTAAAACTCAGCGCAAACATAAATCCACTATAAAACCAAATTCCTTCAGTTACTATGTTAGTTTTTACAATATTTTTTATAAATTCTTGTACACCTTCTATTGTGTCTACATCCACGTTTCCTTCACTCATATTATCAATTGATTTTGTTAAGAATTTTTCCTTAGCAGCTACTGTTGAAATATCTGTATGAGTTCCAAATGCTTTTGATCTATCAATTTCTAAAGTATTAATCACATAATCAAAAGACAATGCATGGTTAACTTCCTCCCATTGTTGTCTAATTAGATACATATTAACTTCAGGAGCAGAAATAAATGGCATCATTCCATACATTATTGATTCATTAACTTCGTATTCCATTGGATTAGAAAATCCGATGTAAGTTATTACGGCATTCTTTTCATCATCACTCATTGTTCTCCAATTTTCTAAATCTTCTGCCATTGGAGCTTCGTGAGGGAACCAAGTATTGGCAATTGCTTGATCAAGCAGATCTACTGCCCAAGGATATTCAATTTTTTGAAGTTGAAGTTCATCTCCTCTTTGTTTTTTCTTAAGTAACACGGTAATAAAATTAAAAATTAAAAGTAAAAAATGATCCACGAGCGAGTAAAACGAGCGTGGTGGTCCCCTAAAGTTGTCCGAATTATACGGGACTGCCACGTCACTCATTTCATTCGTTCCTCGCAGATCGCCGGACTATTTAGCTAGGAGCTAGTGGCTCAGCTCTTCTACTGACAAGCTTCACACATTGCTCGCTCAGCAGGATCTAGTGGACAATTTTGAAACTGCATATCACCACTTACCTTAGGTTGAGGCTTATAATTGGATTTTTGCTTAACCTCTGCATTATTATTTTTGATAGCAGCTCCGAACCCAAAGCCTCCTCCACTTTTAGCAGTTGGTTCTGGTTGATTTATTGGGCTTGCAGCAACAACTACTTCCTCTTTCTTTTCGAACTCTTCAACTTTTTCTTCTTCTTGCTGTTGAACTTCAGCAAATCCAAATCCTTTTCTCTCTTTTGTATTATCTAGAGAAACCTGGCTTGTTTGTTTAAGGGAACCAAATCCTTGCTTATTTAATTCCTTCCCTTTATTTACTTTTACAGTACTTTGCTCAGAAACATGTCTTGGCTTTACATGTAGATAATAGGTCGTTTTTAAACCTCTTCTCCATGCCTCTGTATAAATATCTACCATATCATCAATATTTCTTGTCTCTAAATACATATTTCTGCTCATTGCTTGATCAATCCATTTTTGAGCTCTAGATGCTACTTCAATATAGGCATATGGAGAAATTTGGAATGATGTTTTATAAACGGCTTTTAATCTATCAGGTATTTCAGGGATTTCTGAAATATCACCATATTTTGCAAGCACTTTATCTTTTACATCTTCCCAGATACCCAGCTCCTGTAAATTCTTTACAAGGTTATGATTTATATCCAAAAATTTTCCGCTATAAGTATTTCTACTAAATATTTGTGCAAATCTTGGGTCAATCCCTGGAGAAGTACCTAAAACTAAGCCTGTAGATGCATTAGGTGCAATAGCCATCACTGTCGCATTTCGCATTCCTTTTTTAACTTTGTTTCTTAGACTATTCCAATCCAATCTGTAAGATCTGTCCTGATCTAACTCAATTCCCTCACCATGTGAATTCTGAGCATCTCTCTCAGCTACAATTTCAGAATTTTGAACATTTTTATCTGCTTTAAAGCTTTTTACATAATCTGTAATCTGCTCAAAAATTTCATAAAGCTCTTTACTTTCTTCACTTGTTGCATTTTGCACACCTCTTTCGATTCTCTGTTTGATTCCTTCAAGTCCATTCAAAATTAAATCCTCTCCCTTTTCATCCGAATGCATTTCCCAAGAACCTTCGCCTTTTCGTTCTTTTGCTAATTTATCAATAGTATCGAATGGTACATAACCTTTTGACCACATTGATCCCTCAAAGTTAGCATACGTTCCCCGTTCTTGTGCAAGATTTGCACTTTCGTCAATTGATATGTAGCTAATAAATTCAGTAATTTTATCCATTAAATCGTAAGCTTCTTCTGAATCATAAGGATAACCGAAATATTCTAGTATCTCAGAAAATCCTGACATCCCCATTCCTACAGCCCTGTTGTTTTCATCAGAATTTTTAGTTTCTGGTAGAGGAGATTCATTTACTTCTACCAAATTATCTAGATGCCTAATTAGTACCCTTACTGTATCTTCAAGTTTATCCCATTCTATTTTCCTCTCAGGATCTATTTCATCTTGATTTACATGTGTGGCAAGATTAATATATGCTAAATTACACACTGCAATATTATCTCTATCTTGTGGTAGGCAAATCTCTGTACACAAGTTTGAACAGTGTATTGTTCCTGTATTATTATTAAGCGCTCTTACATTTATTGTATCTTTCCAAGTGAGCCAAGGATGAGATGTTCCTTGAAGCGATGTTAGAATCTGTTTCATCTGTTCCCTTGCAGGAACAATTTTCACCATATTCATTTCTCCTCTATCTGCTTTGTCGCAGTAATATTTATATCTGTTACTAAATTCTGCACCATAAAGTTCTGGCAAATCAGCAACTTCTGCGGGATCAAACATGTACCATTTTTCATTATTCACTACACGCTTCATGAATTCATCTGAAATATACACCGCTGTATCTGCAGTTCTAATCCTTCTGTAGTCATCTCCTGCATTTTGTCTCAAATCTATAAATTCAGGAAAATTGATATGCCAATTCTCCATATAAACGCACATAGCCCCGTACTTCTTACCTGCCCTAGACATTGATTTAAGTGCAGAATCCATTACCTTAATAAATGGAATTGGACCAGTAGACATTGTATTATTAGATTTAACTGGTGACCCACCTGCTCGTAATTTTGTAACTGAAATGCCAATTCCGCCTGTAGCCTTGGAAATAAGAGCAACATTTTTTACATTATCAAAGATTGAATGAGTTGTGTCTTCTGTATCTAGTAAATAGCAATTACTTAACACCGAGAAAGTTGTTCCTGCTCCAATGTTTGTAGATCCTCCTGGAATATATTCTAACTTAGCTAGTTTTTTATAAAATTTAATTGCTTGTTCCGTTGGATATTTTTCTTTTAGAGAAAGTCCCATTGCAATTCTCATCCAGGTAAACTGAGGGGTTTCCATAACTTTTTGGTCTCTATTTCGCAATGAGTATCTGTTATACATAGTGCTTAAACCTATGTATTTATAAATATCTTCTTTGTCGTATAAAAATTCCTTGGATAACTGACTTAAATTAAACTTCTCTGCTAATTCTGGATTTAATAATTTTTGTTTTATTCCGCTTTGTATATAGTCTTTGAAGCTCTGTACATACATTGTTTCAAAACTAGAATAATCTCCTTTTATATCTAATGCATTTTTATAAATCTGAGTAAGTAAAAATCTTGTAGCGAATTTATCATAATTTATATCATTTTGTATATTTTGGGCAGCTACAAGTATAGTAGCTTCTAATAAATCCTCAATTGACATATCTGAAAATACAGTAAGACTAACCTCCTGTGTAATGGTATCAACCATCTGAGGTGCATCCGGTATACCTTCACTATGTGATTTTACAAATCTTCTGAAAGTAGATTCGTTAAAAGGTATAAGCCCATCAAGATTCTGTAAAACTTCTAGATTCATTATTTTCAAAATTAATATATATCTACACTAACACACAAGATATTGTGTGTAATTTTTAGAATAGACACAATAGATTGTGGTGTCAACTCATCTATTTACGTCACATTAATATTAATTTGTCTATTGGTAAATGAAAAAAGATAGTAAAGTTAAGTTAGCTAAAGTAT